>NZ_JBIAZN010000002.1:0-491228 GCF_042899225.1 Streptomyces sp. NPDC000134 | reverse complement strand
GTTGATAGGCCAGATATGGAAGCACCGTAAGGTGTGGAGTTGACTGGTACTAATAGGCCGAGGGCTTGTCCTCAGTTGCTCGCGTCCACTGTGTTAGTTCTGAAACCACGAACAGCCCCATGCTGCCACGCATGGTGCGGCTGACAGTTTCATAGTGTTTCGGTGGTCATAGCGTAGGGGAAACGCCCGGTTACATTCCGAACCCGGAAGCTAAGCCTTACAGCGCCGATGGTACTGCAGGGGGGACCCTGTGGGAGAGTAGGACGCCGCCGAACAATTATTCAAAGAGAACCCCGCACCTTTCGGTGCGGGGTTTTCTGCGTTTTCTGCGTTTCAGGACGGATTCACCAGGCCCGTGTCATAAGCCAGGATGACCGCCTGGACGCGGTCCCTGGAACCGGTCTTGGCGAGGATGCGGCCCACGTGCGTCTTGACCGTGGACTCGGCCAGGTGGAGGCGGGCCGCTATCTCCGTGTTGGTCCAGCCCTTGCCGATGACCGTCAGGATCTCGCGTTCGCGGTCCGTGAGGGGCGCGAGACGCGGGTCCGGGGGCAGGTCCGTCGTCCCGGAGCCGGGCGCCGGCAAGTGGTGGACGTAGGCGTCCAGCAGACGGCGGGTCAGCGCCGGGGCGACCACCGCGTCGCCGGTCGCGACCGCGTGGATGCCGGAGAGCAGCTCCTGCGGCTGGGCGTCCTTGACCAGGAAGCCGGAGGCGCCCGCGCGGAGGCCGGCGTAGGCGTACTCGTCGAGGTCGAAGGTGGTCAGGATGAGGACGCGGGTGCGGTCCCCGGCGGCGGTGATGCGGCGGGTCGCCTCGATGCCGTCCAGGCCCGGCATGCGCACGTCCATGAGGACCACGTCGGGACGGAGTTCCGCCGTCATGCGGACGGCCTCGCCGCCGTCGGCCGCCTCGCCGAGGACCGTCAGGTCGTCCTGGCTCTCCAGCAGCATCCGGAAACCGAGACGCTGAAGAGGCTGATCGTCGGCGATGAGCACGGTGGTCACTGCGGGGATTCCTCCGGGAGATGAAGACGGACACGCCAGCCCTGTCCGGGCCGGGGACGGGGACCGGCGTCAAGTGTGCCGCCGTACAGGGCCGTTCGCTCCCGCATTCCGGGCAGGCCGCGGCCGTCCGACGGGGCGTCGAGGGGGCCGCCGCAGCCGGTGTCGGTCACCGTGAGGGTGACGGCGCCGCCGTCCTCGTAGACGAGGTCTATGTGGGCGGTGGCGGCGGGGCCGGCGTGTTTCAGGGTGTTGGTGAGGGCTTCCTGGACGACGCGGTAGACGGCCAACTGGCGGCCGGGGGCGAGAGCGGGGCGGCCCTCGACCGTCGTACGGACCGGGAGGCCCGCGGCGCGGACGCCGTCGACGAGGCGGTCGAGGTCGGCGAGGGCGGGCTGCGGGGTGAGGCTGGCCTCCTCGCCGCGGTCCTCGCGGAGCACGTCCAGGAGGCGGCGCAGCTCGCCGAGGGCCTGGCGGCTGGTGGTACCGATGGCGTCCAGGGCCTGGGCGGCGCGCTCCGGGGACTTGGCCGCCGCGTACTTGCCGCCGTCGGCCAGGCCGGTGATGACAGAGAGGTTGTGGCCGATGATGTCGTGCATCTCGCGGGCGATCCGGGCGCGTTCGGCGGCGGCGGCGAGCCGGGCCTGCTGATCGCGCTCGACCTCCAGTCGGCGGGCCCGGTCCTCCAGGGCCTCGGTGTAGCCGCGGCGGGTGCGGACCGTGACGCCGATCAGCGCGGCGACGCCGACGGAGAGCAACTGGGAGCCCAACTGCTGGTTCCAGGGGCCCGCGCCGTCCCCGTACCGGACGATCGTGACGCACACGGGGGCCGTCATGACCGCCGTCGCCCACCACAGGTCGCGCAGCGGCCGGCGCAGGGCGATGTGGTGGACGAGGACCAGTTGGAGCAGGGCCGCCTGGAGGGCGGCGCCGGACCAGGCGTTCAGGAGGGCGACCGGTGCCGTGGCGAGGAGGGCGGCGCGGGGGTGGGAGCGGCGCCAGAACAGGGGGACGGACAGGGCGAGGCTCAGGGCGAGGACGAGCGGAGGGGGCAGGCCGGGGTCGTGGGCGATGGTGCGCCAGCCGCCGCCGGCGTAGTCGATCAGGGCGGCGGCCACCCAGAAACCGGTGAAGTGCAGGTCCCACACCAGGGGATGCCGGAGGTCGAACGCGCGTACCCGGCGGCTGACCCGCTGGACGTACTCGGTGAGGGGTTCCGCCGCCCGTTCCTGGTCCATCGGACCATGATCGGGCCCGGTGCGGGCGGCGGGCGTCGGCAGGGAGCCGTATATGAGATGAGGAGCGTAGTACCGGGGTATTACGGTGAGCGGCATGAGTGGCCGTGCGAGTGCCTCGCCCCCTGGTGACTACGTGATACGTCCGGTCCGCGCCGACGAGTGGACCGCGGTGCGGGAGCTCGCGCTGCGCATGCTGCGGGACCCCGCCGCGCCCATCGCCTTCCTGGACACCTACGAGCAGGCCGCGGCCCGGCCGGACTCCTTCTGGCAGAGGCGGGCGGCCGGTGGCGCCGAGGGGTCGGACCTGGTGCGGCAGATCATCGCCGAGGGGCCGGGCGGGGCCTGGCTCGGGACGGTGACCGTGCTGATCGAGGAGCCCGGGATGAGGGACTGGGCCGGGCTGCCCGTGGAGCGCCGGCAGGGGCACCTCGTCGGCGTGTTCGTACGGCCCGAGTGGCGGGGCAGCGGGCTGGTCAAGGCGCTGTTCGCGGCCGGGCTGGACTGGGCGTGGGAGCGGCGCGTGGAGCGCGTACGGCTGCTCGTGCACGAGGACAACGCGCGGGCGCAGGGGCTGTACCGCAAGGTCGGCTTCGTGCCCAGCGGGGCGACGGTGCCGCTGGCGGCGACGCCCGGTAAGACCGAGCTGGAGTACGTGCTGGAACGGTCGCCGCTAGACGGGTAGTTCCGCGTGCGGCCAGCGGGCGCGGGCCTGCTCGCGGGAGCGGAGCAGGGCCAGGGCGGGCAGACCCTGGTCGGCTCCCGTGGCGAGCAGCTCCGGCAGTTGGGGCAGCGGGGCCACGGCGGCGACGTCGTCCAGGACGAGCGTCAGTGGTGGGTCGAGCCGACCGGAGGATGACCGTGCGGCCATGCGCCGGCCGTGCTCGACCACGCTGGAGACGAGGGCCGTCAGGAGGGGCATCGCCCCCGGTGCCGTCCTGGGGTCCTCGATGGGTTCACCTACCACGTAAAGAGTTCCCCCTTCTTGGATGAAGGAATCCAGGGCGAGGGCGTCATTTCGGTGCGGGGTGCAGGACTCGCGGATGTTGACCGTGGAGAGGGCGGCCAGCGCCCGGTTGGTCAACTGGTGGGCCATGTCCCGGCGCTCCGGATGCGCGGTGAGGGCGGCCTCCAGCTCACCGGCGGCGCCGGGGGCCGCCTTGGGATGGGTGCGGAGGATGCGTACGGCGTCCTGGACCTGGCTGCCCTGCGACCAGCGGTGGACGTGGCGGATGGTGCGGGCGTCCACGGCGGCGGCGTGCAGATAGCTGCGCAGGAGGGTTTCCGCGGTGTGGGTGACCGCCTGGTCGAGCTTGGCCGTGGGGCGTACGGGGGTGAGGAGGGCGGCGGCTCGGCAGGCGGCCGTGTCCTTGTCCTCGCAGCCGGTGGTGGGGGACCAGTGGAGGCGGTTCGGGGTGTCGCAGAGGTGGGTGGGGTCGTAGAGGTGGGTGGGGCCCAGTTTGGCTCGGGCGTCCTTCGTCTCCTGCCAGAGGGCGGGGGTCGAGGTGAGGACGAGGGCGGGGCCCTCGGCGTCCCGTACGGCCTGGGTGGCGGCGAGTCTGTGGGCCGGCCGGGGGCCGTAGCGGAGGGCGCCTTCGGGGCGGGGGGTCTCCCACCCGGCCACCCGTTCGATGCCGGGCGGAGAGGCGACGACGGGCTCCGCCCGCTCGACCGGCTCCGGTTCCGGGCGGGGGGTCCGCGGGGCCGGGACCGTCTCCTGGAGCCGCGTCGGTGTCTCCGGGGCGGGGGATTCCTGGGCCGGGGATTCCTGAGCCGGGCTTTTCTGAGCCGGGCTTTCCTGAGCCGGGGTTTCCTGGGCCCGCAGCGGCGTCTTCCGGACCCGGCCGCGTACCGCTCGCCAGCGGGTCAGGGTGGTCAGCACGAAGACGGCCAGGACGGCCAGGATCATGAGCTGGCCGATGAACAGGCCCCAGAAGAGGCCGTAGCCGGAGAGCTGTGACGGGTCGGCGTCGGGCCAGGCGCCGGGGATGTCGTGCGGATGGGCGACGAGGTGGCGCATGGCCAGGGGCGTGCGGGGGAAGGTCGTACGGTCGGGCCAGGCGCCGTGCGCGAACAGGGCGGCCAGGCCGGTCGCCGTCCACACCAGGACGGTCACGCCGAGCAGGAAGGCGAGGACCCCGACGAGCAGGCCGTCGGGGACGCCGCCGCCCTGGGCGGTGCGCTGCCGGTCGTCCGGTCTCATACGTACGTCCTCCCCGTCCCGCTACGCCACCGTCGATTCGGACGAGTCGCCGAGGTGCTGCTCCACGAAGGCCGCCGCCCGCTCCTCCGCCTCCCGCTCGGCGGCGCGCAGGGCGTCGTCGGCGAGGTCGGCGGAGGACTCGGTCATCGCCCGGTCGGTGAAGACCAGGGGGCGTTCGGTCTCGGTGATCAGGTGCTTGACGACCTGCACATTGCCGTTGACGTCCCAGACGGCGATGCCGGGGGTGAGGGTCGGGATGATCTCCACGGCCCAGCGCGGCAGGCCCAGGACGCGGCCGGTCGCTCTGGCCTCGTCGGCCTTCTGGGCGTAGATCGTCCTGGTGGACGCCATCTTCAGGATCGCCGCGGCCTCCTTGGCCGCCGCGCCGTCGACCACGTCGGACAGGTGGTGGACGACGGCGACGAAGGACAGGCCGAGCCGTCGGCCGAACTTCAGCAGGCGCTGGAACAACTGGGCCACGAACGGGCTGTTGATGATGTGCCACGCCTCCTCGACCAGGAAGATGCGCTTCTTCCGGTCGGGGCGAATCCAGGTGTGCTCCAGCCACACACCGACGATCGCCATGAGGATGGGCATGGCGATGGAGTTGCGGTCGATGTGGGACAGGTCGAAGACGATGAGGGGCGCGTCCAGGTCGATGCCGACCGTGGTGGGGCCGTCGAACATGCCGCGCAGGTCACCGTCGACCAGCCGGTCCAGGACCAGGGCGACGTCCAGGCCCCAGGCGCGTACGTCGTCTATGTCGACGTTCATCGCCTCCGCCGACTCCGGCTCGGGGTGCCGCAACTGCTCGACGATGTCGGTCAGCACCGGCTGGCGTTCCACGATGGTCTCGTTGACGTAGGCGTGGGCGACCTTGAGGGCGAAGCCGGAGCGCTCGTCGAGGCCGTGGCCCATCGCGACCTCGATGATCGTGCGGAGCAGCGCCAACTGGCCCGTGGTGGTGATCGACGGGTCGAGGGGGTTGAGGCGGATGCCGTGGTCCAGGGCGGCCATCGGGTCGAGGCGGATGGGGGTTATCCCCAGCTCCTGGGCGATCAGGTTCCACTCGCCGACGCCGTCCTCGCCCTGCGCGTCCAGGACGACGACCTGGCGGTCCCGGAAGCGCAACTGGCGCAGGACGTACGTCTTCTCCAGCGCGGACTTGCCGTTGCCCGACTCCCCGAGGACCAGCCAGTGGGGGGCCGGGAGCTGCTGGCCGTAAAGCTGGAAGGGGTCGTAGATGTAGCCCTTGCCGGAGTACACCTCGCGGCCGATGATCACGCCGGAGTCGCCGAGGCCGGGGGCGGCGGTCGGCAGGTAGACCGCCTGGGCCTGGCCGGTGGAGGTGCGCACGGGCAGGCGGGTCGTCTCGACCTTCCCGAAGAGGAAGGAGGTGAAGGCGTCGGTGAGGACGGACAGCGGGTCCCGCATCAGGCTCAGCCCCTACCTTCGGATGCCGGTGGCGAACGGAAGCGTGTTCACGAAGGCGCGGTGGTGCTCGCGGTCGCACCACTCCAGTTTCAGGTACGACTTCCCGGCCGAGGCCCGGATGGTCCGCTTGTCGCGGGCGAGCGCCTCGGGGGTGCGGGAGGAGACGGTGATGTAACCCACCAGGTTGACGCCGGCCGCGCCGCTGGCGAGGTCCTCGCCGCGCTGGTCGAGGCGGTTGTGGGCGGCCATGTCGCGGGGGTCGACGGTGCGGTTCATCTTGGCGGCGCGGGACGCCTCGGCCACGTCGTTGGTCTTCTCGGTCAGCATCCGCTCGATGGCGACCTCGGTGGGTTCCAGGTCCATGGTCACGGCGACCGTGCGGATGACGTCCGGGGTGTGGACGAGGAGCGGGGCCAGGAAGTTCACGCCGACCGGGGTCATCGGCCACTCCTTCACCCAGGCGGTGGCGTGGCACCAGGGGGCGCGGGTGGCGGACTCGCGGGTCTTGGCCTGGAGGTACGTGGGCTCCATGGCGTCCAGCTCGGCCGGCCAGGCGTTGCGCTGGGTCATCGCCTGGATGTGGTCGATCGGGTGGTCCGGGTCGTACATGGAGTGGATGAGGGAGGCGAGCCGGCCCTGGCCGAGGGGCTGGCGGACGCGGATGTCGGCCTCCTGGAGGCGGGAGCAGATGTCGGTCAGCTCACGCGCCATGACGACGGCGAGGCCGCCGTCGCGGTCCAGCTTGCGGCCGCCCTGGGTGCGGCCGGCGCGGGCCACGGCGTGCGCCTCGGCGGCCAGTTCGCGGGTGTAGTGCATGCAGGCGACCAGATAGGCGCGGTGCTGCTCGCTGCTGGTGGACACCATCGACTGCAACTGGTCGTACGACTGCCGCAGCCACGGCGGGGACTTCTCGTCGCCGCGGACGGCGACGTCCTTGGCGTGCGCGTCGGGGTCGGCGGGCAGGGTGCGGGCGAGCATCTGGAGGCGGGTGACGAAGCCGTCGCCGTTGGCCACGTGCTTGAGCAGGGTGCCGAAGCGGTCGACCAGGGCCTCCTGGTCCTCGGAGTCGCGCAGGCCGACGCCGGGGCCCTCGATCTCGATCGCGGCGGTGACCGTCTTGCGGTCGGCGTGCAGCAGGACGGCGATCTCGTCGGGGCCGAACGGGGCGGCGAGCCAGGTGATGCGGCCGATGCCGGGCGGCGGGCCGACCTCGACCTCGCGCCCGTCCAGTCGGGTGCCGGCCTCGGCGGCGGCGGAGCGGTAGGTGGTGCCCTGGCGCAGGGTCCGCTTGTAGCTGCGGTTGATCTCGAACCACTTGTAGAACGTGCGGTGCTTGTACGGCATGTACACCGCGGCCAGCGCGAGCATCGGGAAGCCGGCGAGCAGCACGATGCGCAGGGCCAGGACGGGGACGAGGAGGCCGGACATCATGCCGAGGAACGCGCCGATGACGATGAGCGCGATCTCGCCGGTCTCGCGGTTGCGGCCGACGATCGCGTTCGGCCGGGCGCGGCCGATCAGATATGTACGGCGGGGCGTGACCGGATGGGACACGTGGGACTCGGTCGTCAACGCCCTTCACCTCCCGTGCGGTTGGTACTGCTGTTGCGGTTGTTCCCGGCGTGGGGCGTGTTCACCGGGCTGGCGGCGCGCGGCGCGGGTGCGGCGGAGGGGACTGCTCCGCCGCCGCCGTTCGAGGCGCGGGCGCTGTGGGCGGCGACGCCGCCGGAGGCCGGGTTGGCGGCGCGGGGGGTGGCGGAGGAGGCGGACTGGCCGCCGCCTTCCGCGCCGCCGTTCTGCCGGGCGCTGTGGGTCCTGATGCCCTGGGCGACCAGGTTGGCCGGGGAGCTGAGGACGGCGGCGGCCTTGTTCTCGGCGCCCTGCATCAGGCGGTTGTTGCGGTAGCCGGCGATCTCGTCGCCGAAGCCGGGGACGAAGCGGTAGATCATCGCGGAGGCGAAGATGGCCAGCAGGATGATCGCCAGGCCGGAGACGACGGCGGCCAGGGCGTCCGGGCCCTCCTCGTTGGCCAGGGCGCCGGCGAGGCCGAGCACGATGACGATGACGGGCTTGACCATGATCACGGCGATCATGATGCCCGCCCAGCGGCGGACGTGGCCCCACAGGTTCTTGTCGACGAGGCCGGCGTAGACGACGACGCCGAGGAGGGCGCCGACGTAGAGCAGGACGGCGCGGAGGTACAGCTCCAGGTAGAGGACGCCGGCGGCGATGATCGACACGAACGACACCAGGATCAGCATGATGGGGCCGCCGCCGATGTCGTTGCCCTTCTCCAGGGCCTGGGAGAAGTTGCCGAAGAAGGTGTCGGTCTGGTCGCCGGTCGCCTTGGCGAGGACCTCGCTGACGCCGTCGGTGGCGGAGACGACGGTGTAGAGGATCAGGGGGGTGAAGGCCGAGGCGAGGACGGTCAGCCACAGGAAGCCGACGGCCTCGGAGAAGGCGGTGGTGAAGGGGACGCCGCGGATGGCCCGCTTGGCGACGGCCAGCAGCCACAGCAGGAGGGTGAGGATGGTCGACGCGGCGAAGACGATGGCGTACTGCTGGCGGAAGGCCGGGTTGGTGAAGTCGACGTTGGCGGTCTCCTTCACGGCCTCGCTCAGCTTGTCGACGGTCCAGGAGGCGGCGTCGGCACAGCCCTTGGCGAGGGAGGAGAGGGGGTCGAGGGTGGAGGTGGGGCTCAGGGAGCCGCCGCCGCTGCCGCCGCCGGAGCCTCCACTCTCGTTGCAGAAGTCCCTGGCGGGCGGGGCGAGCAACGAGCAGTCGCCGCTCTCGGTCGGTGTCGGGGTGGGAGTGGGAGCGGCGAAGGCGCGTCCGGCCAGCAGCGTGACGGCCGCCTGGCCGGCGACCACGGCACCGGTGACCTGGAGCAGGCGACGCGGGTTAGCGCGCATACGTGAACCCTCCGAACTCCTTGACTGCCTTGCCGATCTCGTCGGCACCGGAAACAGGGGTGTCTCCGTTGATGGGAGTCGGGCCGGTCTTCTGGCTCGCTTCCCGGACCCTCCAGTCGCCACCGCTCCAGATGAGCTTGAAGGTCACGGTGAACCAGCCGGTGGTCACAGGCTTGGTCGAGTCTTCGCCTGCCAGGCCGAAGAGGCTGTTGCACCACACTTCGACGGTCGCTGCGTCGGCCTGGAAGGCGGTGACCTTCGTTCCGACGGGCAGAGTGCGGCTGACGAACGTGTCCCCGCGGGGAGCACTGCCGTCTTCCTTGAGGCCGAGATTCTTCAGAAGCGCGGACGAGTAGTTGGCATCGAAGTCGGATCGGAGCCTGTCCAGCGCCCCCGGCTCGGCGACGACCTGCACGATCTGATGACGCTCGTCCGTGTTGAGCATGCGGTCGGACCAGAGCACGGTGGCGTAGTTCGCCGCGGCGCTCTGGGCCCCCTGCTCGTCATGGGCGTATCCGGTCGGGACTCCCGATGTCCGGGAATCGGCCGGTCGCTCCCCGGACGGTGCCGTGGCTGATGTGGCCGGTTTGTCGGTGGTTCCGGTCGTGGTGGGGGAATCGTCGCCTCCGCGGTTCGCGAAGGCGATCGCGGCGATGAGGAGGACGACGACGCCGACGACCGTGACCAGGCTCCGGGAGGGGGAGCGGGAGGGGCGGCGGGGGGTGCCGTCGCCGTCGGGATAGCGCGTGCGGGTCTGGCCCGTGTGCTCGTCTCCGAGACTCATTGCGCGTACCGCCCCTCGACGTCGTGCGGGACCTGACACCCCATGCCGTTGCAGTACGACGGTAGCCGTGCTGGTTCCCGCGCGGGCGCGGTGTGGTGACTGGACATCAGGGAAAGGCAACCTCAGCCGGTGGGCACGACGGACGGGTGGGAGGGGAGAGGTGCGGCCGGGCGTGCCCGGCCGGGTCAGACGGCCATGCCGTAGACGATGGTGAACAGCGTCCCGAGGGACCCGATGATGAAGACCCCCGTCAGACCGGCGATGATCAGGCCCTTGCCCTGTTCGGCGCTGAAGGTGTCGCGCAGCGCGGTGGCGCCGATGCGCTGCTTGGCGGCGCCCCAGATGGCGATGCCGAGGCAGAGCAGGATGGCGACCGCCATGACGACCTGGACCATCGTCTTCGCCTCGGTCCCCAGTTCCCCGAAGGGGCCCCAGTCCGGAGCGATACCGCCGATGATGGTGTTGATGTCTCCCTTGTCGGCCGCAAAGAGCATGTAAGTCACCGCCCCTGTTGGGTAGTTCCGCATCCTCTGCGGTCGTGCAGAGGTCGAGCCTCATTGTCGCCGACAATGTCGCCGTCGGATGTCGACTTGGCGTCATTGATTGGCGGGTTTCGTACGAATACCTTGCCACCGGTTCCCGCCGCGCGCTCTGGTAGGCGTGGCCCCGGTATGCGAAGGATCGTATCGTCACTCTGTGTATCACGGCAGGTCACGCCGGGCAACGAGGCCGGTGCGAAACCTGTGGTGTGGTTCCGTCGTTAGGTCTTCTCATGTCTTCGTGCGCGGTCGGGTCGGTCAGGTCCCGCGTGCAGGCTACTCCGCGCGGGCGGGGGACGTGACGTGTGATCACCCCATGATCGGGGGGCCGCCCCTACACTGAGTCCGGCTACGACTCCCGGGCGGCGAGGGGCGGTTGACGGTGCGTAAGGCGTGGATCGTGGCGGGTGCCGCCGTGGGTTCCGGGCTGGCGTTCGTGCTGCTGCTCGTCGTCGGTGTCTACCTGGTCGCCGGGAACCTCGCGGGCGGCGTCGCCGGCGGCGGGACCAAGACGCTGGCCAAGGGCGCGGTCCCGGCCGCGTACCAGCCGCTCGTGCTGAAGTGGGGCAACCTCTGCCCGGCCATCAACCCCGCGCTGCTCGCCGCCCAGCTCTACCAGGAGAGCGGCTTCAACCCGAGGGCGCAGAGCGCGGCGGCGGCGCAGGGGATAGCGCAGTTCATCCCCGGCACCTGGGCCACGCACGGCATCGACGGGGACGGGGACGGGGACCGGGACGTGTGGGACCCGAAGGACGCGATCCCCTCGGCGGCCTCCTACGACTGCTCGCTCGCCAAGTACGTGAAGGACGTTCCCGGGAATCTGACCGAAAACATGCTCGCCTCCTACAACGCGGGGGCCTACGCGGTCATCAAGTACGGGGGCGTGCCGCCGTACGAGGAGACCCGGAACTACGTCGAGAGGATCACGACGCTGGCGGAGAGCTTCGCGGCGCCCACCACGCGGGTGGACCCCTCCGAACAGGCCGCCGGAGCCATCGCGTACGCGCAGGACAAGCTCGGCACGCCCTATCTCTGGGGCGGCAACGGCACCGCTGACCAGGGCGGACGCTTCGACTGCTCGGGGCTGACCAAGGCCGCGTACGAGAGTGTGGGGATCAAGCTGCCGCGGGTCGCCAACGACCAGTACAACGCGGGACCGCACCCCGGCCGGGACGAGCTGCTTCCCGGTGATCTGGTGTTCTTCTCGGACGATCTGACCAATTCCCGGGCCATCCGGCATGTGGGGATCTATGTGGGCGGCGGATACATGATCAACGCGCCGTACACGGGCGCGGTGATCCGGTTCGACCCGATCGACACCCCCGACTATTTCGGGGCCACCCGGGTGACCGAAGATGGCGCGAAAGCGCTCCCCGGTGCGGTCTGAACGGAGCGTGAACCCACCCCCTGAGCTGCGAAGACGTATCTCTCTTCGATAACGTCTGCGTGATCATTCGGTGGAGGGTGGAACGTATCAACGGGGACCGTGCGTTCCTGTTGGCGTAGGTGTGCGAGCCACAGGGGGCCGAGCGGACCCGCGCACCACGGGGGTGGCCGGAGCGGCACGCGCAAAGGGCGTGCCTGAAGACATGACGAAGGGGCCGCAGCACCATGGCTGGACTCGCCGAATCCGGGTCGAACCCCGACGTCGACCTGCTCTACGACATCAACGGCCTGGCCAAGGACGCGCCGCACTGGTTCGACCGGGTGATGGAGTTCACCGGTGAGTACGGGCTGCTGTTCGCCATCGTCCTGCTGGTGCTGGCCTGCTGGTGGACCGTGCGGCGGCGGGGCGGCGAGGACGCGGCGACTTCGGTGGCCGCGCTGATCTGGGCACCGCTCGCGGCCGGCGTCGCGGTCCTGGTCAACGTGCCGATACGGGGCTTCGTGGAGCGGCCCCGGCCGTTCAAGACCCACCAGGGCCTGGAAGTCCTCGTGGACGGCAAGAACGACTACTCGTTCGTCAGCGACCACGCCACGCTCGTCATGGCGATGGCCGTGGGGCTGTTCGTCGCCAACCGGAAGTTCGGCATCGCCGGGATCGTGCTCGCGCTGCTCGGCGGGTTCTGCCGGGTCTACATGGGCGTGCACTACCCCACCGACGTCGTCGGCGGGTTCGCGCTCGGCACGGCGGTCGCGCTGCTGCTGTCGCCGGTCGCCATGGCCCTGCTCACGCCGGTGGTCCGGGCCGTCGAGCGCTCGCCGCGGGTCGGCCGGCTGGTCAGCGCGCGGGGGCGGTCCCCGTACGGGGGCCGGGACGCCGCACTCCCCGAGGCGCGGCACGAACAGCGGGCCTCGGACGCCGAGGAACGGGATCTGGCGGCGTAGCAGGGCCGGGGGCGGCCCTGCGCCGTCCACCGGTTCCCGTCGGGTCGGGGTCGGCCTAGTTCCGGCGGACCGGCGGGCCGGGCGGCCCGCGTCACGGATCGGTGTGGGACCGGGCGTCCGTTCTGGCCTGGCTTCTGGCCCGGCGGGCCGGGCCCTGCCAGCCGCAGGTGCAGCGGGCCAGGCAGAAGGGGCCTCGTTCGACCGTGGTCGTGCGGTGGTCCGGGGCTTCTTCCCGGGGGGTTTCAAGACCGTCCTGCTGCGACACACGGCCACGTTACCGGGGTCGCCCGCACGTCGTTAACCGAAACGGAGGCGACGGCTGGGGGTAGACAGGCGATGGCAAGGCGGCAGCGGCAGCTCCGGAAGGCGGGCGCGGCGGTGGGCCTCGTCGTGGCCTGCGGGGGGTGGGCCGTGTGCGGATGCTCGGGAGGCGGGGCCTCCGCGCAGGGCGCGCCGGGGGAGGAGGCCCTCGGGGAGGTGCGCGGCGCGGCCGGGAAGCTGGTGGCGGCCGGGAGCGCCAGGGCCCGGACCGCGATGGAGATGGCCAGCGGCGGGACGCGGGTGACCATCCGGGGCGAAGGCGTCTACGACTTCGGGGACGGCGTCGGCCGGCTCGAGGTGCGACTGCCGCAGGACCCCGCCGGGACCAGCGACCGGCGGCCGATCACCGAGCTGCTGGCGCCCGGCGCGCTCTACATGAAGAACCGGGGCGCCGGGGTCCCCGCCGACAAGTGGGTCAGGGTCGAGACCGGGTCCCTGTCCGACGGGAACCTGGTGACCGGCGGGGCCACCGACCCCTATGTCGCCGCCGAGGTGCTGAGCGGGACGCGGACGGCGGCGTACGTGGGGCGGACCGAGGTCGCGGGGACGCCGGTGCGGCACTACCGGGGCACCGCCGACCTGGGGCGGGCGGCGCGGGAGGCCGGGGGCGCGGCCGGCCGGTCGCTGCGGGCGGCGGCGAAAGGGTTCGCCACCGCCGAGGTGCCGTTCGACGTCTATCTGGACGACGACGGCCGGGTCCGCAAGCTCCGGCACCGCTTCAGCTTCGTCAACGGCCAGCGCGGCGACGCCGTCGCGGTCGCCTCGACGACGCTGCTGTACGGCTTCGGCGTCCCCGTCACCGTACGACTTCCGGACGAGGAGGACATCTACGCCGGGAAGATCGCCGACGAACCGGGCGCCGAGGACTAGCCCGTCCGTGCCATGCGCGGTGCGCGGGCCGCTCCTTACTCTAGGAGGTCGGTGACGGCAGAGACGAGGTGACGCACGTGGCTCCGGTCGGCGGTACGGCAGTTCAGGACCACGTGGCCCTCGCCGAGATCGAACTGTGCGGGGAGCTGATCATCGCGGCGTCGGCCGCGCGGGGGCGGCTCAGCCTGGAGAGCATCGACGAGGTGCTGCGCGTGGCGGAGGAGCGAGAACGCGCCACGCGCGGCACCGGCTGAGACTCAGGTGCGCAGCAGCCGGCCGATCGCCTTCGTGGCCTCCTCGACCTTGGCGTCGATCTCGGCGCCGCCCTTGACGGCCGCGTCGGCGACGCAGTGCCGCAGGTGCTCCTCCAGCAACTGCAGGGCGAAGGACTGCAGGGCCTTGGTGGAGGCGGAGACCTGGGTGAGTATGTCGATGCAGTAGACGTCCTCGTCGACCATCCGCTGCAGGCCGCGGATCTGGCCCTCGATCCGGCGCAGCCGCTTGAGGTGCTCGTCCTTCTGCTTGTGGTAGCCGTGCACCCCGCGGTCGTGGTCGGTCACCACGTCCGTCCCGTCAGCTTCCACGGCGGCGGAGGGCGCACTCGCGCCGGCCTCGGTGGTCGTCATCGCGTCCTCCTGTGAGACAGATCGCCCCGGTATACCCCTGGTGGGTATATGGTACTGAACTTCCTTGGGTATAGGCCCCTTGGCCAATGCTGTGCGCCGCGTCCGGAACCGGGCCCCGGGTCGCCCCCCTGCTCATCACAGTGCCTGATGGGCGACACTGGGGGACGGCCCGTTAGCCGTGGCCGGATGATGCGCCTAGCATCAGCCTGACCGAAACCGATGCACCCCGAGGACCCCACGTGCGCTTTCGTCTGACCCCCAGGGAGACGAGCTTCTACGACATGTTCGCCGCATCCGCGGACAACATCGTCACAGGCTCGAAACTCCTGATGGAACTGCTCGGGGCGGACGCATCCGCCCGAGCCGAGATCGCAGAGCGTATGCGGGCCGCCGAACACGCCGGTGACGACGCCACGCACGCGATCTTCCACCAGTTGAACTCCTCGTTCATCACGCCCTTCGACCGCGAGGACATCTACAGCCTCGCGTCCTGCCTCGACGACATCATGGACTTCATGGAAGAGGCCGTCGACCTCGTCGTCCTCTACAACGTCGAGGAACTGCCCAAGGGCGTCGAGCAGCAGATCGAGGTACTGGCCCGAGCCGCCGAGCTGACCGCGGAGGCCATGCCGAACCTCCGCACCATGGACAACCTCACCGAGTACTGGATCGAGGTCAACCGGCTGGAGAACCAGGCGGACCAGATCCACCGCAAGCTGCTCGCCCACCTCTTCAACGGCAAGTACGACGCCATCGAGGTGCTGAAGCTGAAGCAGATCGTGGACGTGCTGGAGGAAGCGGCCGACGCGTTCGAGCATGTGGCGAACACGGTGGAGACCATCGCCGTCAAGGAGTCCTGAGCCCTCGCCATGGACACCTTCGCGCTCATCGTGACCGTCGCGGTCGCGCTCTTCTTCACGTACACCAACGGTTTCCACGACTCGGCCAACGCCATCGCCACCTCCGTGTCGACGCGGGCGCTCACGCCGCGGGCGGCGCTGGCGATGGCCGCCGTGATGAACCTCGCCGGCGCGTTCCTCGGCTCCGGGGTCGCCAAGACCGTCAGCGAGGGCCTGATCGAGACGCCCGAGGGCTCGACGGGGATGGGGATTCTCTTCGCCGCGCTGATCGGGGCGATCGTCTGGAACCTCGTCACCTGGTACTTCGGCCTGCCCTCGTCCTCCTCGCACGCGCTGTTCGGCGGGATGGTGGGCGCGGCGCTGGCCGGCGGCACGACCGTGTACTGGCACGGGGTCGTCGACAAGATCGTCGTACCGATGTTCGTGTCTCCGGTGGTCGGGCTGGTCGCCGGTTATCTGGTGATGACGGCGATCATGTGGCTGTTCCGGCGGTCCAATCCGCACAAGGCCAAGCGGGGCTTCCGTATCGCGCAGACCGTGTCGGCGGCCGGGATGGCGCTCGGGCACGGTCTCCAGGACGCGCAGAAGACGATGGGCATCGTGGTGATGGCGCTGGTCATCGCCGATGTCGAGGACTACGGGGACCCGATCCCGGTCTGGGTGAAGATCGTCTGCGCGCTGATGCTGTCGCTGGGCACGTACGCCGGCGGGTGGCGGATCATGCGGACGCTGGGACGGAAGATCATCGAGCTGGACCCGCCGCAGGGGTTCGCGGCGGAGACGACCGGTGCGTCGATCATGTTCACCACGGCGTTCCTGTTCCACGCGCCGATCTCGACGACGCATGTGATCACCTCGGCGATCATGGGCGTGGGGGCGACGAAGCGGGTCAACGCCGTGCGCTGGGGGGTCGCCAAGAACATCATCCTGGGGTGGTTCATCACCATGCCGGCGGCGGCGTTGGTGGCGGCGCTGTCCTTCTGGGTCGTGAAGCTGGTGGTGCTGTAGCGCCGGCCGGCCGCGCGCACCCGCCCGGCGCCGGGCGGCGCCGGGCAAGAGGACGGGCCCGCCCCCGGAGTACCGGGGGCGGGCCCGTTCGGCCTCGCGGTGGCACCGCCATGCAGCACCGCGAGGAGACCGTGGATCAGCCGAAGCGGCCGGAGATGTAGTCCTCCGTGGCCTGCACCGACGGGTTGGAGAAGATCCGCTCCGTCTCGTCGATCTCGATGAGCTTGCCGGGCTGCCCGACCGCCGCGAGGTTGAAGAACGCGGTGCGGTCCGAGACGCGCGCCGCCTGCTGCATGTTGTGCGTCACGATGACGATCGTGAAGCGTTCCTTCAGCTCGCCGATCAGGTCCTCGATGGCGAGGGTGGAGATCGGGTCCAGGGCGGAGCAGGGCTCGTCCATGAGCAGGACGTTCGGCTCGACCGCGATGGCGCGGGCGATGCACAGCCGCTGCTGCTGGCCGCCGGAGAGCCCCGAGCCCGGCTTGTTCAGGCGGTCCTTGACCTCGTTCCAGAGGTTGGCGGCCTTCAGGGACTTCTCGACGATGTCGTCGAGCTGCGACTTCTTGTACCGGCCGTTGAGCCTGAGGCCCGCCGCGACGTTGTCGTAGACCGACATCGTGGGGAAGGGGTTGGGGCGCTGGAAGACCATGCCGACCTCGCGCCGCACGGCGACGGGGTCGATGCCGGCGCCGTACAGGTTCTCGTCGTCCAGCATGACCTTGCCGTCGACCCGGCCGCCGGGGGTGACCTCGTGCATGCGGTTGAGGGTGCGCAGGAAGGTGGACTTGCCGCAGCCGGAGGGGCCGATGAAGGCCGTCACCGAGCGGGGCTCGATGGTCATCGAGATGTCCTCGATGGCGAGGAAGGAGCCGTAGTAGGCGTTGAGGCCGCTGACGTCGATGCGCTTGGCCATGTGAATCACTGCTTCTTTCGTCGGGTCCGAGGCCTTAGCGACCGGTCTTGGGGGCCTTCCAGCGGGCGATGCCGCGGGCCACCAGGTTGAGGATCATGATGAACGCGATCAGCGTCAGGGCCGCCGCCCAGGCACGGTCGATCGACGCGGCGGTGCCGGCGCTGTACTGCAGATAGATGTACATCGGCAGCGATTCCTGCGGGTCCTGGAACGGGTTCGCGTTGATGAAGTCCGCGCCCCAGACCAGCAGCAGCACGGGGGCCGTCTCGCCGGTGATACGGGCGATGGCCAGCATGACGCCGGTGATGATGCCGCCGATGGAGGTCGGCAGGACCACCTTCAGGATCGTGCGCCACTTGGGGATGCCGAGGGCCAGGGACGCCTCGCGCAGCTCGTTCGGGACGAGCTTGAGCATCTCCTCGGTGGAGCGGACGACGACCGGGATCATCAGGATGGTCAGCGCCATCGAACCGGCGAAGCCGGAGGGCCCCATGCCCAGGATCAGAATCCACAGGCTGAGGATGAACAGACCCGCGACGATGGACGGGATGCCCGTCATGACGTCGACGAAGAAGGTGACGGCCTGGGCGAGCCGGCCGCGGCCGTACTCCACCAGGTAGATCGCGGTCAGTACGCCGATCGGCACGGAGATCAGGGTGGCCAGGCCGACCTGCTCCAGGGTGCCGAGGATGCCGTGGTAGATGCCGCCGCCGGTTTCGGCGTCGCCGACCACGCCCATCGAGTGGGTGAGGAAGTACCCGTCGAGGACCTTGACGCCGCTCTTGACGGTCGTCCACACCAGGGAGGCCAGCGGGATGATGGCCAGCAGGAAGGCGACCCAGACCAGGCTGGTCGCGATGCGGTCCTTGGCCTGGCGGGGGCCCTCGACCTTGGCGGATATCCCGTAGGAGCCGGCCACGAAGAGGACGGCGGCTATCAGGGCCCACTGGATGGAGCTGTCCAGGCCGGCCGCGGAGCTGATGCCCAGGCCGAGCAGGACCGCGCCGGCGGCGACCGCCCAGGCGAACCACTTGGGCAGGGTGGCGCCGCGCAGCGAGCTGGGCGGGCGCTTGTCGGTGAGGCTGGCGTGGCTCATGCGTTGGCCCCCGAGTACTCCTTGCGGCGGGCGATGATCAGCCGGGCCGCGCCGTTGACCAGCAGGGTGATCACGAAGAGGACGAGACCGGAGGCGATCAGCGCGTCCCGGCCCATCTCGGTGGCCTCGTTGAACTTGCTGGCGATGTTCTGGGCGAAGGTGCCGCCGCCCGGGTCGAGCAGGCTGGCCTGGATGGTGAAGGTCGGGGAGAGGACCATGGCCACGGCCATCGTCTCGCCGAGGGCGCGGCCGAGGCCGAGCATCGAGGCGGAGATGATGCCGGAGCGGCCGAAGGGCAGCACCGACATCCGGATGACCTCCCAGCGCGTGGCGCCGAGGGCGAGGGCCGCCTCCTCGTGCATCTGCGGGACCTGCCGGAAGACCTCGCGGCTGACGTTGGTGATGATCGGCAGGATCATGATCGCGAGCAGGATGCCGACGGTGAACAGCGAGCGGGCCGGGCCGCCGTCCCACGCGAAGAGGCCGGTCCAGCCCAGGTAGTCGTCGAGCCAGCCGTACAGGCCGTTCAGGTGCGGCACCAGGACCAGGGCGCCCCACAGGCCGTAGACGATGGACGGCACGGCGGCGAGCAGGTCGATGACGTAGGCGATGGTGCCGCCCAGCCTGCGCGGGGCGTAGTGGGTGATGAACAGGGCGATGCCCACCGCGATCGGGACCGCGATGGCCATGGCGATGACCGACGACACGACGGTGCCGAAGACCAGCACCGCGATGCCGAACTCGGACGGCACGCCGCTGGGGTTCCATTCGAAGCTGGTGAAGAAGTTCGCCTCGTCCTTGCTGATCGCGAGCACGGCGCGATACGTCAGGAAGGCCGCGATGGCGGCCATGAGGACCAGGACGAAGATGCCGGAGCCGCGCGAGAGACCGACGAAGACGCGGTCTCCGGGGCGGGTGGCGCCGCGGGCGGCGCGCTCGTCCGGCCCGGTCGGCTGGAGGGCTGGTGGGGCTGCGGGGTTCTGGGTGGTGGTGTCCATCGGGTTCTCCGGTCTGCGGAGCCGCCCGCGTGTCGGGGGCTCCTGGCGGCGGTGCACCGGACGGTGCGGTCCGGTCCCGGGCGGGGACCGGACCGCACTCGGGTCAGCTCAGGCCCGAGATGGTCTCGCGGACCTTGGTGATGATCTCGTCGGGCATCGGGGCGTAGCCGGCCTCCGCCAGCAGGCCCTGACCGCTCTCGGAGGCGATGTAGTTGAGGAAGGACTTGGTGGCGGGAAGGGTCTCCGCCTTGTTGCCCTTGTCGCAGACGATCTCGTACGTCACCAGGGTGATCGGGTACGCGCCGTCGGCGGTGGGGGTGTAGTCCAGCTCCAGCGCGAGGTCCTTGCCGGTGCCGACGACCTTGGCGGCGCCGATGGCGGCGGTCGCGTTCTCGACGGTGGCCTTGACCGGCTCGGCGGCCTCGGTCTTGATGTCGACCGTCTTGATGCCGTCCTTGGCGTAGGACAGCTCGAAGTAGGAGATGGCGCCGGAGGTCTGCGTCACCTGCTGCGCGAGGCCGGCGGAGCCCTGCGCGGACTGGCCGCCCTTGGCCTCCCAGGACTTGCCCGGCTCGTACTTCCAGTCGCTCGGCGCGGCGGCCTTCAGGTACTTGGTGAAGTTGTCCGTGGTGCCGGACTCGTCCGAGCGGTGGAACGCCTGGATCTTGAGGTCGGGCAGCTCGGCGTCGGGGTTGAGCTTCTTGATCGCCGCGTCGTTCCACTTGGTGATCTTGCTGTCGAAGATCTTGGCGAGCGTCGGGGCGTCCAGGACCAGCGAGTCGACGCCGGGGACGTTGAAGCCGACCGCGATCGGGCCGCCGACCATCGGCAGGTCGATGCCCTGGCCGCCGGAGCAGACCTTCTTGGAGGCGGTGATCTCCTCGGGCTTCAGCGCGGAGTCCGAACCGGCGAAGGCCGTCTGGCCCTGGGTGAACGCGGTGATGCCCGCGCCCGAACCGGTCGGGTTGTAGTTGATCTGCACGCCCTTGCAGGCGGCGGCGAACTGCTTGACCCAGGCGTCGATGGCGTTCTTCTGGGCGGAGGAGCCGGACGCCTGGAGCTGGCCCGAGGCGTCGTCGCACTTGATGTCGCCGGCCTGGGTGGTGGCCGAGGCCTCACCGCCGGTCTTGTCGCCGCCGGTGTCGTCGGAGCCGCACGCCGTGAGGGCCAGGGCGCCGGAGACGGCGAGAGCACCGAGAGCGAGGGCCCGCCGGTTCATGCGCTGAAGCTTCACTGAGGAAATTCCTTCCAGGAGCCGCCGTCCTGTTCGGCGGCGTGCGAGGTAGGGCTGGGCGATACGGACACGTATTCGGGATGCGCCCCGTATCGGGTAAGGCCGAAATTAGGCAGATCAGATGAAGGCGTCGATGGCCGTAAATGAACGAGGGGTGAACCCCTGCCGTCGGTGCGGTGAGGTCACGGAACGCTCACGTCGAGGACACGGAGCGATCCCGACCGGCGCCGATGCCCTGCGGGCGGCTCGGGGGGTCGGCGTGGCTCGGGGTGGCCCGGGATGGCTGAAAACGGTCGGGGGTGGTGGAAGAACGGTCCCGGATGGCGGGGGAATGGTCCGGGGTGGCGGGAGAACGGACCGGGGCGGTGGCTCAGGAAGGGCCGGTCGCGGCCAGGAACGCGTCGATCAGGTCACGGTCCAGGGGCCGGGTGAGCCGGGCGCGGGCCGCCTCGGGCGCCAGCCACAGCACGCGGTCCACCTCACGGCTGGGCGTGAACGTGCCCGCGACGGCCTCGGCCGCCCAGTAGCGCACCTGCTTGGGGCGGCCGTCCACGGCGTAGTGCGCGGTGGGCAGCTCCGCCCCCGGCACGGCCCGCTGCCCGGTCTCCTCGGCGACCTCGCGCAGGGCGCCCGCGAGGGGGTCCTCACCGGGCTCCAGCTTGCCCTTCGGATGCGACCAGTCGTCGTACTTCGGCCGGTGGACCAGGCAGATCTCCAGCCCGCCGGTCACCGGGGAGCGGCGCCACAGGACACAGCCGGCCGCGTGGACGGTGGGGTCGCCGGTGCCGCCGGTGCCGCCGGTGCCGCTGGTGCCGCTGGTGCCGCTGGTGCCGCCGGAGCCGCTGGAGGCACCGGAGCCGCCTGAGTCGCCGGATACGCCTGAGATGCCCACCGCTGCCTCGCTCTCCGGGACGCCGCTCCACCGAACACCGCTCGCCCGCCGGACGCCGCCCTAGGGTGTGCCGACCGCTTCCTTGCGCCAGCAGTGCTGGAACGCGTACCGCGCCGCCTCCACCTCATGCCGCTGATCGGCGTGCAGTACCCCCAGCGCGTACGCCGTCGCCGGGGCGATCCGGGGCGTGCGGGCCGCCTGTGCCGCCGCCGCGGCGGCCTCCGAGGCGTCGCGGTGCCGGTCCAGCGCCTCGCCGGCCGCGAGCATCCGGACCTCCACGGGCGGCTCGGCGCCGGCGACGACCTCACGGGCGTAACGGTGCAGCCGCAGCAGCAGCCGTACCTGGTGCCAGGGGGCGTCCTGCGGATGCGGGGCCGGGTCCGGGGAGAGGCCGTGGACCAGCGCCTCCGCGTTGTACGGGCTGCCCGCGGTGACCAGGGGCAGCGCCGCCACCGCGTCGGTGAGGCGGTCCGTCGCCGCCGCGGCGAGCGGACGGCAGTCGGCCGCGTCCGCTCCGGTGGCCAGCGGTACGTCGCTGGCCAGGACGGCGACCTTGTCGGCGACCGCGTGGAACCGGCTGCTGCCCAGGGCCTGCAACGCGGTGGAGTGCGCCCGGGTCCGGGCCAGCGTGAGCTGGCGGTCCAGCAGGGCGCCCGCCTTGGCC
This sequence comes from Streptomyces sp. NPDC000134, assembly GCF_042899225.1. Classification (NCBI taxonomy): domain Bacteria; kingdom Bacillati; phylum Actinomycetota; class Actinomycetes; order Kitasatosporales; family Streptomycetaceae; genus Streptomyces; species Streptomyces sp. NPDC000134. The sequence goes on along the minus strand of NZ_JBIAZN010000002.1, from coordinate 469,309 downwards.
GCGCCGACGGTGAGGTGGCCGCGGTCGGCCGTCGCCGGCCCCGGCGGGCCGGTCAGCCGCACGCCCCGGGACCGGTCCGGGAACGCCGCCGGGCCGGACAGCCGGTGCAGGGCCTGCAGCAGCCGTTCCAGCCGGGACGCGTACGCGTGCTCCAGGGCCAGCGTGCCCGACAGCCAGGCCAGTTCGGGGCGCATCGCCTCCGCCCAGTCGCTGTCCAGCAGCAACTGGAAGGTGTGCAGGCTGCCGCTGATCCGGCGGGCGGCGCGGCGCAGCGCGCGGGCCGCGTCGCCGGAGCCCTCCGCGCCGTTCGCGCCGGTCTCCCGGTGCAGGCGCAGCGCCCGGAGGAACTCCGTGGCCTGCGCCCGCAGATACCCCGCCAGGGCGTCGGCCGGTACCGAACCGGCGGCCGTGGGGTGCGTCGGTTCAAGGTGTTGCTGTGCCACGCCGGCGCCTCCGGGCGTCTATGAGCGTCTCCTGGATGTTGCGCAGGGGCTGGCCGTCCGGGTCGGTCGCGTGCCGCGTCCACTCGCCGTCCGGGCCGAGGTGCCAGGACGCGGTGGTGTCGGCCGTGCCGGTCTCCAGCAGGCGGCACAGGGCCGCCCGGTGGCCCGGGTCGGTGACCCGGACCAGGGCTTCTATCCGGCGGTCGAGGTTGCGGTGCATCATGTCGGCGCTGCCGAGCCAGACCTCGGGCTCGCCGCCGTTGCCGAAGGCGAAGACCCGGGAGTGCTCCAGGAACCGGCCGAGGATCGAGCGGACCCGGATGTTCTCCGACAGGCCCGCCACGCCGGGGCGCAGCGCGCAGATGCCGCGCACCCACACGTCGACGGGGACGCCCGCCTGCGAGGCGCGGTAGCACGCGTCGATGATCGCCTCGTCGACCATCGAGTTGACCTTGATACGGACGTACGCGGGCCGCCCGGCGCGGTGGTGCTGGATCTCCTTGTTGATCCGGGAGACCAGGCCGTCGCGCAGCGACTTGGGGGCGACGAGCAGCCGGCGGTAGGTCTCGCGGCGGGAGTAGCCGGAGAGCCGGTTGAACAGGTCGGAGAGGTCCGCGCCGACCTGCGGGTCGGCGGTGAGCAGGCCCAGGTCCTCGTAGAGGCGGGCCGTCTTCGGGTGGTAGTTGCCGGTGCCGACGTGGCTGTAGCGGCGCAGCGTCTCGCCCTCCTGGCGGACGATGAGCGACAGCTTGCAGTGCGTCTTCAGGCCGACCAGGCCGTAGACGACGTGGCAGCCGGCCTCCTCCAGCTTGCGGGCCCACTTGATGTTGGCGTGCTCGTCGAAGCGGGCCTTGATCTCGACCAGGACCAGGACCTGTTTGCCGGACTCGGCGGCCTCGATGAGCGCGTCGACTATCGGGGAGTCGCCGGAGGTCCGGTACAGCGTCTGCTTGATCGCCAGCACGTCCGGGTCGGTGGCGGCCTGTTCCAGGAACGCCTGCACGGAGGTGGAGAAGGAGTCGTACGGGTGGTGCAGGAGGACGTCCCGGCTGCGCAGCGCGGCGAAGATGTCGGGCGCGGAGGCGGACTCGACCTCGGCGAGGTCGCGGTGGGTGCCGGCCACGAACTTCGGGTACTTCAGCTCCGGCCGGTCCAGGCCGTGGATGCGGAAGAGGCCGGTGAGGTCCAGGGGGCCGGGCAGTGGGTAGACCTCGGCCTCGCCGATCTTCAGCTCGCGGACCAGCAGGTCCAGCACCTCGCGGTCGATGGACTCCTCGACCTCCAGGCGGACGGGCGGGCCGAAGCGGCGCCGCATCAGCTCCTTCTCCAGGGCCTGGAGCAGGTTCTCGGTGTCGTCCTCCTCCACCTCCAGGTCCTCGTTGCGGGTGAGGCGGAAGGCGTGGCTCTCCAGCACCTCCATGCCCGGGAACAGCAGCTCCAGGTGGGCGGCGATGACGTCCTCCAGGGGGACGTAACGGCCCGGGGACGCCTCCAGGAAGCGGGAGAGCAGCGGGGGCACCTTGACCCGGGCGAAGTGCCGGTGGCCGGTGACCGGGTTGCGGACGACGACCGCGAGGTTCAGCGAGAGGCCCGAGATGTAGGGGAAGGGGTGGGCCGGGTCGACGGCGAGGGGGGTGAGGACCGGGAAGATCTGGTTGCGGAAGAGGGTGAACAGGCGGCCCTGCTCCTTCTCGCCCAGTTCCTTCCAGCGGACCAGGTGGATGCCCTCGCCGGCCAGCGCCGGGAGCACGTCCTCGTGGAAGCAGGCGGCGTGCCGGGCCATGAGTTCCCGCGAGCGCGCCCAGATCATCTCCAGCACCTCGCGGGGCTGGAGGCCGGAGGCGGAGCGGGTGGCGACGCCGGTGGCGATCCGGCGCTTCAGGCCGGCGACGCGGACCATGAAGAACTCGTCCAGGTTGCTGGCGAAGATGGCCAGGAAGTTGGCGCGCTCCAGCAGGGGCGTGTCCGGGTCCTCGGCGAGTTCGAGGACGCGTTCGTTGAACGCCAGCCAGCTCCGTTCCCGGTCCAGGAAGCGGCCCTGCGGAAGCTGGGCGCCGCCCGCCTGGGACTCCTCCGACTCCTCGTACGCGTCGAGGTCGGCGTCGATGTCCGGCTCCAGGTCCGAGACCGTGGCGGCGACCGTGTGCGGGCGGTGGGCGGCGATGGAACCCACGGAGGGCTGCGTGTGCTGGACCTCTGCCTGGGCGTTCGGCTGGCTCATGAACCCATTCTTCCGCGCCTGCGGCAGGACAGGCGCGTCGGACGTCGCGGGTGGGAGCACGGGCCTCTCCGGGGGCTGCGAGGACGCGGGCACGGCGGGCTGCATTCGCCGAGCGTCGCAAGCCCTTCTGAATGACCGGTTACGGCGACATGACGTGCGGGACACCGGAGGGCGGCCCGGAGGGGGACGGCCGGAGGGGACGGCGGGAGGCCGGGTGCGGCGGGCCGGAAGGGGCGGTCCGGAGGGGGACGGCGGGAGGCCGGGTGCGGCGGCCCGGAAGGGGCGGGCCGGAGGGGGACGGCGGGAGGCCGGGTGCGGCGGTCCGGAGGGGGAGGGCCGGAGGCCGGGTGCGGCGGGCCGGAGGGGGACGGCGGGCGGACGCGACTCCGGCTGCGATCGTGTGAACCGATCCGGCGGGCTCGTTCGATGAGGAGATGTGAGCGAAACGAGAAGCGACGGGGAGCTGCTCCGGGCCGTCGCCGACGACGGGGACCGGCGGGCCTTCGAGGAGTTGTACCGCCGGTACGCCCCCTGGCTGGGCGCCCGGCTGCGCGGCCGCTGCGCCGACGCCGGGGTCGTCGACGACGTCGTGCAGGAGACCTTCCTCGCGGTGTGGCGCGGCAGCGCGCGCTACCGGCAGGACGGTGACGTGGCGGGGTGGCTGTGGCGGATCGGGTCGCGACGGCTGATCGACGCGCTGCGGGGGGACGGGGCCCGGGGGCGGCTGCGGCAGGCGCTGGCGAGACTGCGGCACCGCGAGGAGGTCTCGGCGGAGGAGCGCGTGCTCGCGGGGGTCGAGCACGGGGACCTCGCCGGGGCGCTGGTCCGGCTCTCCCCGGAGCTGCGCGCGGTGATCCAGGCGACGGTCGTGGACGGGCTGACCACCCGTGAGGCCGCCGTCCTGCTCGGTGTTCCGCCGGGCACGGTCAAGACGCGGGCGATGCGTGCCCGCAAGCAGTTGCGGGAGGCCCTGGCATGAGCTGGCATGTGACGGAAGAGGACCTGCGGTCCTATGCGCGCGGGGAGTTGGCGCCGCCGGGGCTGTGGTCGGCCGACGCCCACCTGGCGGGCTGCGCCGCGTGCCGGGCGCTGCTCGCCGAGGTGACCGACCCGGCCGCGCTGGACGCCGGGTGGGAGCGCCTCGACGCGGAGCTGGACGCGCCCCGGGCGGGGTGGTGCGAGGGGCTGCTGGTGCGGGCCGGGGTGCCGGACCACACCGCGCGGCTGCTCACCGCGACGCCGGTGCTGCGGGGCTCCTGGCTGGGCGCGGTCGTGCTGGTGCTGGCGATGTCCGTCCTCGCCGGGGCGTTCGGCGACCACGCCGCCTCGCCGACCGTCTTCCTCGCGCTCGCCCCGCTGCTGCCGCTGGCCGGCGTGGCCCTGTCGTACGGGCCCGCGCTGGACCCCACGTACGAGATGGCCGTCGTGGCGCCGATGCACGGGTTCAAGCTGCTGATGATCCGCACGGTCGCCGTGCTGGGCACGGGCATCGGGCTGAACGGCCTGGCGACGCTCGCCCTGCCCGGCTACGGGCTGCGCGCACTGGCCTGGCTGCTGCCCGCGCTGGCGCTCACCGCGGCCGGGCTGGCGCTCACCCCCAGACTCGGCCCGGTCGCCGCGCCCGCGGCGGTCGGCGGCTGCTGGGTGGCGCTGCTGCTCGCCGCCGACGCCGTGCGCGAGCCGGCCGGGGGCCCGCTGGCGCCGTTCACCGCGGCCGGGCAGGGCGTGAGTGCGGCCGTCGCCGTGCTCGCCGCCGGGCTGCTGTTCCTGCTGAGGGACCGCTTCGACGTCGCGTCCCTCCGTCCTTCCCAGGGGAGTCTCTAGATGCATCCGACCGTCTCCGCCTCCGGGCTGAGCCTGCACTACGGCCGCACCCGCGCCCTCGACGGCGTGGAGCTGCGGCTGACCCCGGGCGTCACCGGGCTGCTCGGGCCGAACGGCGCGGGGAAGACCACGCTGCTGCGGGTGCTGGCCACCGCCGTGCCCGCCGACCGGGGCTCCTTCACCGTGCTCGGACACGATCCCGGGACCGCCCGGGGCCGCCAGGAGGTGCGGCGGCACCTGGGCTATCTGCCGCAGACGCCCGGCTTCCACCCCGGGTTCACCGCCTTCGAGTTCGTGGACTACGTGGCGATCCTGAAGGAGTTGACCGACCGGCGGGCCCGGCACCGCGAGGTGCGGCGGGTGCTGGAGGAGGTCGGCCTCGGGGAGGTGCGCGGGCGGCGGATACGGAAGCTGTCCGGCGGGATGCGGCAGCGGGTGGCGCTGGCCGCCGCGCTCGTCGGCGACCCCGGCTTCCTGGTGCTGGACGAACCGACCGTCGGGCTCGACCCCGAGCAGCGGATGCGGTTCCGGGAGCTGATCGCCCGTGCGGGGGAGGGGCGGACCGTGCTGCTGTCCACGCACCAGACCGAGGACGTCGCGATGCTCTGCCGGCGGGTGCTGGTGATGGCCGGGGGGACCGTCCGCTTCGACGGCACGCCCGCCGAGCTGACCGCGCGGGCGGCCGGGCGGGTGTGGAGCAGTGCCGAGCGTGATCCGGGCGCGAAGGCGGGGTGGCGCACCGGCACCGGCACCTTCCGCAACGTGGGGGACCCGCCCGCCGGCGCCGACCTGGTCGAACCCACCCTGGAGGACGGCTACCTGCTCGTCCTGGACGGCGTGGACGCGGAGGTGGCGGCATGAGCGCGGTGCTCTCCCCGGCGCCCCCGGCGACGGACCGCGCGGCGGCGGCCGGCGGGGCGCGGGCGGTGCTCGCACTGGCCCGGTTCGAGGCGCGCAAGCTGCTGCTGAGCGCGCCGGTCCTCCTCGCCTTCGTGGTGTACGTCGGCTGGATCGTGTGGCGCACCCCCCAGTCCTACGACGGTTACCCGGCACTGCAGGACGCCGACCGGGCGACCCAGGGCGGGCCCCTGCTCGTCGGCATGGCGGTGCTGCTGAGCGCCAACCTCGCCGTCCTGCGCTCCAGACGGCACGGCACCGAGGACCAGTTCGCGGTGCTGGTCGTCCCGCGCGGACACCGTACGGCCGCCCAGGTGCTGGCGCTGCTGCCGGTGGTGCTGCTCACCGCCGCCTGCGTGGCCGGGCAGTTCACCTGGGAGGCGCTCAAGCCGGGCGCGGTCGGGCACGGTTCACCGGCCGAGCTGCTGGCCGGGCCGCTGGCGGTCCTGCTGTTCGGGGCGGTCGGCGTGCTGCTTGCCCGGCTGCTGCCCGTGCCGTCGGCGGCCCCGCTGCTCTCCGTCTGCTTCCTGTTCCTGTTCGTGCTCGGCGCGTTCTCCTTCCAGGGCGAGGGCACCCGGTGGCTGTCGCCGGTGGTGTCCGAGGCCGGCACCACCCCGTTCCCCTCCGACCTGCTGGGCCGGCCCGCCGCCTGGCACGCCCTGTACCTCGCGGGCGCCGCCCTGTGCCTCGCCTTCCTCGCGGTGCTCGTGTCGGGCGCCCGGAGCCTGACCGTGAAGGCGGGCCTCGCCCTCACCCTCGCCCTGGCGGTGACCGGAGCCGTCGCCCAGTCCGGCGCGGACTCCCCGGCCCTGGCCGCCGCCCGGGAGCGGGTGAGCGTGAGCCCCGAGAAGGAGCAGACCTGCGTCGAGCGCGACGGCACGAGGTACTGCGCGTTCCCCGAGTGGGTGCCGCGCACCGCCCGGTGGGCGTCGGTGGTGGACCGCGTCCGCTCGCTCACCGGCCCCGCCGCGCACGACCGGCCCCTCCTGGTACGCCAGCGGATCGACGCCCGTTACGGCCTGGACGCCGACACCGCGATCCCCTCGGCCACCCGCCGGAACCAGGTGACCGTCGGCACCGCCTGGGGCGGCAACCGGGTGCCGGAGTTCTCCACCGCCGTCGCCGCCGTGCTGGTCGCGGGCAGCGAGGCGGCGAGCGGCTCGATGTGCGACGGCCGGATGGTGACCGTCATGTGGCTCTCGCTGAGCTGGCAGGACGATCCGGTGGGCGCCCTGCGCCGGGTCCGCCTGGACGACAGCGTCAGCGGTTCCGCGGTCGTGCTCTCCCCGACCGACCCGCTGTCCATGACGGAGGGCCAGACCGACGTCGTGCGGCGGCTGCTCCAGCGGCCCCCGGCCGGGGTCGCGGGCAAGGTCCGCGCCCACTGGGCCGAGCTGACCTCCCCGAAGGTGACCACCGCGCGGGTGGCCGAGCTGCTGGGCGTCGCCGGGCCCGGCAAGGCGGACTCGTGCGAGGAGTGACCCGGGCGTCGGCGCTCCCCGTGCTGCGCACCCTGCCGTGGCCGACGCTCGCGGCCGCCGGGGGCGTCGGGCTGCTGCTCGCCGCGGTGCCCCGGCTGACGGACGGGACACCGGGGACCGGGCCCGCGCTCAGCCTGCTGCGCTGCGTCGCCCTGGCCGGCGCCCTCGGCCTGGCCTTCCTCCTGGACGACCCGGCCCGGCACACCACGGCCGCGGTACCGGTCCGGCGGCTCGCCCGGCAGGCCCTGCGCGCCGCCCTGGTCGCCCCGCCCGTCGCCCTGTGGTGGGCGGCGGCGGTGCTCCTCGTCCCCGCGGAGATACGTCCCCCGGTCGGCGACGTCACCCTGGAGGCGGCGGCCGTCTGCCTGCTCACCCTCGCGGGCGCGGCGGCCGGGATCCGGCTCACCGACCGCGCCCGGCCGGGACCGGGCGTCGCGGCGGGCCTGCTGGCCTCGGCCGTCCTCGCCCCGCTGCTGCTGCCGGAGCGCTGGGCCCTGTTCGTCCCGGTCGGCGACGAGCGCTGGGCGGCGGCCCACGACCGGTGGGCGCTGCTGCTGGCGGCGGCGGTGGCGGCGTGGGGGCTGTACGGGGCGGAGCGGGTCGGCCGCCACCGCTGAGTCACCGTACGCTCAGGTCTCCCAGGTGGACACGGACACGCCAGCCCGGGTTCCGGCAGCGGCCACCCCCGCTCAGGTCTCCGAAGTGGACCCGGACACGCCGGTTCGGGTTTCCGCAGCGGCCACGCCCGCTCAGCTCTCCGTGCGGTACATCAGGTCCGTCTCGTGGGTGGTGAAGCCCAGCCGTTCATAGACCGACACCGCCGCCTTGTTGTCGGCGTCGACGTACAGCATCGCCGTGGGCAGGCCCCGGCCGGCCAGGTGGCGCAGGCCGATCGTGGTGAGGGCCTTGCCGAGGCCGCCGCCCTGGGCACCGGGGGCGACGCCGACGACGTACACCTCGCCGAGGCGTTCGGCGTCGTGGACCTTGGTCCAGTGGAAGCCGATCAGGTCCTCGCCGCGGAAGGCGAGGAAGAAGCCCTCGGGGTCGAACCAGGGCTCGGCCTCGCGGTCCTGGAGGTCGCGGAGGGTGAGGGAGCCCTGCTCGGGGTGGTGGGCGAAGGCGGCGGCGTTCACCGCGAGCCACGCCGTCTCGTCCCGCCCGGGGACGAACGCGCGGACGCTCACGCCCTCCGGGAGCACCGGGTCCGGCAGGTCGAGGCCGGTCAGCGGGCGCCGCATCTGGCGCAGTTCGCGGAACAGGGCCAGCCCGAGGACCTGCGCGAGGTGCCGGGCGGCGGGGTGCCCGCCGTGCGCCCACACCCGCAGCCGCTTGCCGGAGGCGGCGAGCAGCGCGGTGCCCAGCGCCCGCCCGTGGCCCTGTCCGCGCCGCCCCGGGTGGACGACCAGCTCGGCGGCGGGCGGCTCCACCGGGTCGGTGTCCTCCAACTGCGCGTAGCCGGTGAGTTCGCCGTCCACGGTGAGCAGCAGGTGCGCGATGCCGTCCCGCGCGCCGCCGCGCAGGTGCAGCCGGCCCTGTTCGGACACGGCCTGCTGACCGTCCCTCCGGGCGGCCTCGGCGAGCAGCGCGAGGACCGCCTCGGTCTGCTCGTCGGTGAGGGCGGAGTACGTCTCGATCGAGCGGGGGCGGCCGAGCCGCGCGATGTCGTCGCTGGTCATGCGTACGAGGGTAAGGGGCGGGGCGGGTGTTACGGCGGTAGGGAGTAAACCAGGATGTAACCCGTGACCCCCTGTTGTGCTACGCGCGTTGACTTTAGGCTGCGCCGCGGGCCGTCATGCCGGCGGCCCGGTCCACGCAGACCCACGCAGACCCACAGGGGCACGCATGCCAGCCACCGCTCAGTCGCCGCACGACCCGCGCCGCAGACGCCGTACGACGCGGCTCCTCGCGGTCACCGCCACCGTCGTCACCGCCGGGGCGCTCGCCGCCGCCGCGCTGCCGGCGTCGGCCAGCGCGGACCGGCACGGCAACGGCCACACCCCGGGCCACGCCTCCGGCCGCTACCAGGACGTCCAGCTCCTGTCCTTCAACGACCTGCACGGCAACCTGGAGCCGCCGACCGGCTCCTCCGGCCGGGTCACCGAGACCCAGCCCGACGGCACCACGAAGACGGTCGACGCGGGCGGCGTGGAGTACCTCGCCACCCATCTGCGCGAGGCCCGCGAGGGCAACCGGTACTCCATCACCGCGGCCGGCGGCGACATGGTCGGCGCCTCCCCGCTGATCTCGGGCCTCTTCCACGACGAGCCCACCATCGAGGCGCTGAACAAGCTCGACCTGGACGTCACCAGCGTCGGCAACCACGAGTTCGACGAGGGCGCCGCCGAGCTGGCCCGCCTGCAGAACGGCGGCTGCCACCCCACCGAGGGCTGCTACTCCGACAAGAGGTTCAAGGGCGCCGACTTCCCCTACCTGGCCGCCAACGTCCTCGACGAGAAGACCGGAAAGCCCGTCCTCAAGCCGTACTGGGTCTGGAAGAAGAACGGCGTCAAGGTCGGTTTCATCGGCGTCACCCTGGAGGGCACCCCCGGCATCGTCTCCGCCGACGGCGTCAAGGGCCTCACCTTCAAGGACGAGGTCGAGACGATCAACAAGTACGCCAAGGTGCTCCAGAAGCAGGGCGTGAAGTCGATCGTGGCGCTCGTCCACGAGGGCGGCTTCCCGGCCTCGTCCTCCTACAACTACGACTGCGACGCCCCGGGCGCCGGCGACGGCGTCTCCGGACCGATCGTCGACATCGCCAAGAACGTCACGCCGCAGGTCGACGCGCTGGTCACCGGGCACACCCACAACGCGTACGTCTGCACGATCCCCGACCCGGCGGGCAACCCGCGCATGGTCACCTCCGCCGCGTCCTTCGGCCGCCTCTACACCGACACGACGCTCACCTACGACCGCAAGACCGGCGACATCGCCCGTACGGCGGTGAAGTCCGCGAACCACGTCGTCACCCGGGACGTCGCCAAGGCGCCCGACCTGACCGCGCTGATCGGCAAGTGGAACGCGCTGGCCGCCCCCATCGGCAGCCGGCCCATCGGCTACATCTCCGGTGACATCGGCAACAGCGGCACCGAGTCCCCGCTCGGCGACCTCATCGCCGACGCGCAGCTCGCCCACGGCAGGGAGCTGGACCCGGAGACCGACGTCGCCCTGATGAACCCCGGCGGCATCCGCGCGCCCCTCACCTACGCGGCGAGCGGGAGCGAGGGCGACGGCGTGGTGACGTTCGCGGAGGGCTTCACGGTCCAGCCGTTCGCCAACACGGTCAACTTGCAGAACCTCACCGGCGCCCAGTTGATCCAGGTACTCAAGGAGCAGGTCAGCGGCGTCAACGCGGCCTCGCCGAAGATCCTCCAGATCTCCTCCGGGCTGACGTACACGCTGGACCTCACCAAGTCGGGCGCGGACCGGGTCGTCACCGACTCCATCCGCCTCAACGGCGCCCCCGTCGACCCGGCGGCCACCTACCGGGTCGCCAGCAACAGCTTCCTCGCGGGCGGCGGCGACGGCTTCACCACGCTGGGCCAGGGCACCGACGACCTGGTCGGCGCCGACGACCTGACCGCGCTGGAGCAGTACCTGACGGCCAACTCCTCGGCGGGCGCCCCGATCGCACCGCCGGCGGCCGACCGGATCACGATCGTGCGCTAGCGGCGCGGTGGCCGGCGCGGGGAAGACGTGTGCGCGTCTTCCCCGCGCCGGTTTTCTTTCAGTGGCCGTCGCCGGTCAGGAGGTGGTCGGGGTCCAGTCGCCGAGCCAGTCCGTGATTTCCTGGGTGGTGGCCTGGGCGTCGGTGAGCTGTGGCCGGTCGGTGCTCGCGGTGCCCGCGCCGGGGCCGGTGTTCTTGTACTCGGCGAACCGGTCGGCCTTCCAGGAGAACCCGCTCATGTCCGTCCAGGGCGCGGCCTTGATCGCGGCGCTGAGCGTGGTGTTCCGGACGGTCGTCTGGGGGTCGAGGGACGCGTCACCGCCCGCGTGCCACGGCCGGCCGAGGTAGAAGGAGCCGTTCGAGACGTCGCCGTTCACCGTGGAGTCGGCGATGAGGATGCCCTTGCGGCCCGCGGCCGTGCTGGGCGCGGTGACGTATCCGGCGGAGGAGCCGTCCCAGCGCTTGCGCAGGGTGATGACGGAGTGGTCGATCACGGCGGTGGCGCGGCCGAAGATGAAGTCGACGTTGCCGAGGACGTACGAGTTGCTCATGTAGACCCGGCCGAGCCGGTCCTTGGCGGCGGTGTCGAGGAGCAGGGTGTCCTGGTCGCCGGTGACGATGACGCCGTCGAGGAACACCTTGTCGGCGGCGGTGCGCAGGGCGACGGCCTGGTGTCCGGACAGGGACTGGTTGGCCTTCTCGTCGAAGTCGTTGGTGATGGACAGGTTGCGGGCCTGGAAGTCGTCGGCCTCGACGGCGACGGTGGCGCTGCCGCCGGTCCCGTACGTCCCCGAGCCGTCGGGTTTCGGCGTGCCCGCCGCGTTGTTGTAGACGATCACCGTGTCCTTGCGGGACGCGCCCGTGCCCTGGATGGTGACGTGCGGCTTGTTGGACGGGACCTTGACCAGTTCGCGGTACGTGCCCGGCTTGACGGCGATGACCACGCGCGAGGGGTTGTCGGCGGGGACGGCGTTCACGGCGGCCTGCACGGTCGTGTACTGGCCGGTGCCGTCCTTGGCGACGGTGAGGGTGGTGGCGGCGGCGGCCAGCGTGCCGGCGGTCGTGCCGATCGAACTCCGCGGCCCGGCACCGGCCTTGAGCAGCGCGGGGACGTCCGCCGCCCGGTCCAGGCTGTAGGCGTAGTACGCCTTGGGGTCGAAGCCCGTGCCCCCGCTCTCGTTCCGCCCGGAGGTGCCCGAGAAGACGTTGCCGCGCTGGACGAGGGAGGCGGTGCTGTCCTTGATGACGGGGTTGTTGACGCCCTTGAAGTAACTGTTCTCCAGGACCATCGACGTCCTGCCGCGCGAGTAATTGCCGTACGAGGACGTGATGTCGGTGCCGGGGACGTCCTCCAGGTAGTTGTTGTAGAGGTGGGCGTGGGCGCAGTTGTCGGTGGACGGGTTGCGCTGTTCGGTCTCCTGGACCCAGTTGTGGTGGATCGTGATGTCGGTGGTGACGTTCTCCGTCCAGCCGATGCCGAACGCCTTGTTGTCGTGGTGGAGGCGGTTCCAGGAGACGGTGACGTTCGTGCTGTCCTTGCGCACGTCGATCAGGCCGTCGGCCATGTTCCGCAGGTCGTTGTGGTCGATCCAGACGTGGTGGGCGCCGTCCATCTGGATCGCGTCGAAGTCGTGCTCCTTGTCGTTCCAGACGCCCTGGTACGTGTCGCGGATAGTGAGGTTGCGGATGATCACGTTGTGGACGCCGGTGCCGAGGAAGAAGCCGCCGCCGACGATGTGCCCCGAGGTGCCGGAGCCGACGATGGTCTTGTCGGAGGCGACCTTGATCTCCTTGCCGACGGGGGACATGGTGATGGCCCCGGCCACGACGATGACGTACGGCTCGGCGGCGGTGGCGTACTTCTCCAGCTCGGCCTGCGTCCGGACGGTGACGGTCTGGCCGTCCCGCCCGCCGTACGTGCCGTTCTGGCCGAGGGCGTTGACGGAGGCGAACCCGTCGGCGGCGGCGGTAGCCCAGGCGGGGGCGGCGGCGGCCGCGGCGGGCCCGGCGCCGGCCCCGTGGACGAGACCGGCGGCGAGCGCGAGGGGGACGAAGACGCCGAGCGCCTTCCTGCGGGGGTGTCTCATCGACTGCGTCCGTTCCATGCGGGTGCGTACATGACATGTCTGGGTCGCAGCCGGGGGGCGGGAGGTTGCCGCCCCTAGCGCGGCCCGCCCCGGCTGACCGCCACCCGCAGCACGTCCTCCAGCGACTCCACGGCCCGCACCAACGCGAACCGCACGGCCCGGTCCCCGGCCTTCGCGTCCCCCAGCACGCCCTTGCACCCCGCCAGCACCTGCCTCCCCGACGCGAGCTGGGCCTCCTCGATGTCGTCCGCGAGCCGCGACAGCCGACTGCGCGGCCCGTCGGCACTGAGATAGCAGGGCTTGCCGTCGGGAGTGGTCCAGGGCAGCAGCCGCAGGCTGTCGTTCACGGGGGGTCCTTCGGTCGGGGGGAGGGTGACGGTTCGCGTCCCCACTGTCACTGTGCGTGCGTACGCTGCGGAAGAGGGTTGCTGTTGTCTGTCCGGAGGACAACGGGAAGGGGTGGCGGCATGACGGACGGGGAGTCGAAGCGCGCTGTGCTGGGGCGGACGCTGCGCTTCCTGCGGGAGAAGGCGGACATGTCGCTCGCGCAACTGGCCGAGGAGACGTCGTACGACAAGAGCTACCTGTACCGCCTGGAGACCGGGGAACGGCTCTCCAAGCGGGCGGTCATGGAAGAGCTGGACCGCTATCACGGCTCAGGCGACCTGCTGGTCGGCCTGTGGCAGGACGCGCGCAAGGAGGTCTTCAAGGACAAGTACAAGGCATTCATGGAACTTGAGGCCACGGCACGCGTCATGTGGAAGTTCCAGCTCCGGGTGCCAGGGCTTTTGCAGACGGAGGACTACGCCCGCACGGTGCTGTCAGGGTTGTCCCGGGCCCAGACAACGGTCGGCAACGGGACGGATGTCGAGGAGCAGGTGGCCGCACGCATGGGGCGGCAGGAACTGCTGCACCGCCACCCGGCGCCGAACCTCCGGGTGATCCTCGATGAAGGAGCACTGCGTCGTCGCGTCCCCGACGACAAGGTGTGGGCGGACCAACTGGAGCACCTGGTGAAGTCGGCCGACCTGCCATCGACCGCCCTTCAGGTGTTGCCGTACACGGCTGGTGTGCATGACCTCATGAACAGCGACCTCACCCTGATGTGGCAGCGGATCGGCGATCCCGTTGCCTACGTCGAAGGCAACGGCGTCGGTGAATTGATCGACGATCCGGACAAGGTTCTGTCGTTCCGCCTGTCCTACGATCGGGTCAGGGATGCGGCGTTGACTCCCGAGGAGTCGGCAGCGTTCATCAAGGCCCTTTTGAAGGAGTGCAGACCATGACCCGACTCCCCGACGCCACCTGGCGCAAGTCGTCCTACAGCGACGGCGGCGACTCGAACTGCGTCGAGGTGGCCGTCGGCCACCCCGGTCTCGTGCCCGTTCGGGACAGCAAGGTCGGGGGCGAGGTCGTCGTCGTGTTCGGCGCCGGGGCGTGGGGGGCGTTTCTCGAAGGGGTGCGGGGTCAGGGCTGAGGCGTGTCTTCCGCTGGCGGGGTCTCCGGCGGCGGGACCGGTGCTCCCGGCAGCCTGATCGTCGCCTCCGTGCCGCCGCCCTCCGCCGGGGCGAGGGTGACCTCGCCGCCCGCCTGCTGGACCGTGCGGGCCACGATGGACAGGCCGAGGCCGGAGCCGGGCAGCGAGCGGGCGGACTCCGAGCGCCAGAAGCGGTCGAAGACGTGGGGGAGTTCGGCCTCGGAGATGCCGGGGCCGTGGTCCCGCACGGTGAGCGTGCCGTCGGTGAGGCGGACGTCGATGACCCCGCCCTCGGGGGAGAACTTCACCGCGTTGTCGAGGATGTTGACCACCGCCCGTTCCAGCGCGGCCGGCTCGGCCCGTACGTACCAGGGCTCGACGTCCGCCGTGATCGTCAGTTCCGGGCCGCGCAGCCGGGCGCGGCGCAGGGCCGACTCCACGATGTCCTGCCAGGCCAGGATGCGGGTGCGCCCGGTGTGGTGGCCGGTGTCGGGGCGGGAGAGTTCCTGGAGATCGCCGATGAGCGCGGCCAGCTCGGTCATCTGCGCCTTCACCGAGGCGAGCAGCGCCTTGCGGTCGGCCTCGGGCAGCGGGCGGCCGGTCTCCTCGCTGCGGGTGAGGAGTTCGATGTTGGTACGCAGAGACGTCAGCGGCGTGCGCAGTTCGTGGCCGGCGTCCGCGATGAGCTGCTGCTGCAACTCCCGGGAGCTGGCCAGGGACGAGGTCATGGAGTTGAAGGAGCGGGAGAGCCGCGCGATCTCGTCCTCCGCGTCCGCGTCCACGGGGATGGCGACGCTCAGGTCCTCGGTCCGGGCCACGTGCTCGACGGCCTCGGTGAGCTTGTCGACGGGCCGCAGTCCGGCGCGGGCGACGGCGAGGCCCGCCGCGCCCGCGCCGATCACGCCGAGGCCGGAGACCAGCAGCAGGATCAGGGCGAGGTCGTTCAGCGTGGACTGGGTGCCCTTCAGCGGCACGGCGGCGACCAGGGCGGCGCGCGTACTGGTCCGCGTGAGCGGGTTGCTGAGGGTCATCGGCACGGTGTGCACCCGCAGGGCGTTGCCCTTCGCGTCGGTGCCGTTGCGGGTGATGGCGGTGGTGTCCCCGGCGTTCTCGATGACCTTCTTGTCGGCCGCGGTGACCTTGATCTCGCCCATCGAGTTCGCGAACAGGCACGTCGTCCCGTCCGCCGTGACCACCTGGGAGTAGGTGTTCCGGAAGCCGCCCTGGCCGGTGTCCTGCGTGCAGTTGGTCAGCGCCATCCTGATCTGGTCGACCTGCTGCGGCGAGGTCAGACGGGCGGCCTTCTCCAGCTCGTTGTCGAGCTGCTCGTACAGCTTGCCCTGCACGATGAACCAGCACGTCACCGACACCGCCGCCACCGCGAACGCCACCGCCGCCGCCACCAGCAGCGACAGCCGCGCCCGGATGGGCAGGGCACGGAACCGGCGCATCGTCGCCCTCACTCCGCGCCGCCCTGCCGCAGCACGTAGCCCACGCCCCGCACGGTGTGCACGAGGCGGGGTTCGCCGCCCGCCTCGGTCTTGCGGCGCAGGTACATCACGTACACGTCGAGGGAGTTGGACGACGGCTCGAAGTCGAAGCCCCAGACGGCCTTGAGGATCTGCTCCCGGGTGAGGACCTGGCGCGGGTGCGCCATGAACATCTCCAGCAACGTGAACTCGGTGCGGGTCAGCTCGACCGGCCGGCCGCCCCGCCGCACCTCCCGCGTCGACAGGTTCATGCTCAGGTCGCCGAAGGTGAGGACGTCGTTGGTCTCGGTGGAGGCCGCGACCGCCGCCGCGTACGAACTGCGCCGCAGCAGCGCGCGAATCCGGGCGAACAGCTCGTCCAGCTCGAATGGCTTGACCAGGTAGTCGTCGGCGCCCGCGTCGAGGCCGGTGACCCGGTCGCCGACGGTGTCGCGGGCGGTCAGCATCAGGATCGGGGTGGTGTCGCCGGTGGCGCGAATCCGCCGGGCGGCGGTCAGGCCGTCCATGCGGGGCATCTGGATGTCGAGGACCAGCAGGTCCGGACGGTACGCCGCGGCCTTCTCCAGCGCCTGCGCGCCGTCGACGGCGACCTCGGTGCCGTAGCCCTCGAAGGCGAGGCTGCGCTGTAGGGCTTCGCGGACCGCCGGCTCGTCGTCGACGATCAGGATGCGCTGGGTGTCACGGTCGCCGTCTGCGGGGCTCATGGGCACGGTTCCTCGGATGCGGTGGGCGTCTTCGGGCTGACGCTCCTCAGCCTCGCACGCCGGCGGGCGGGTACGGGGAGGGATGGCGATGACGGGTCTCAGGCCCGGGACGGGCGGCGCACCGCCGGGGCGCGGTGGGCGCGGACGGGCCGGGGCGCGACCTCGGGGGCCCGGACCGCCGGGGCGTGCAGCGCGGACGCCACCGCCAGGGCGAGGGCGAAGCCGGCCGGGTCGGTGCCGGGCACCAGGTGCGTGACCTGCTTGATCATGGGGTGACTCCTCAGTCCGTGGTGTCCGACTCGGTCCGTGGTGCCCGGCTCAGTCCGTGGTGCCCGACCGCAGCGTGTCGAGGTCGGCCTTGACGGTGTTGATCGGGATCGCGAAGCCCAGGCCCACGCTGCCCGCGTCGGCGGACGAGGAGGAACCGGCGGCCGAGTACATCGCGGAGTTGATGCCGATGATGTTGCCGTTCATGTCGATCAGCGCGCCGCCGGAGTTGCCCGGGTTGAGGGAGGCGTCGGTCTGGAGCGCCTTGTACGTCGTCGTGGACGACCCGGTGTCGCCGTTGAACTCCTGGCCGCCGAACTCGAACGGCCACTGACCGCCGCCGCCCCGCTGCTGCTGCTGGCCCTCGTCGGTGGAGACGGTCACGTCCCGGTTCAGGGCGGAGACGATGCCGCTGGTGACGGTGCCGGTCAGCCCCTCGGGCGAGCCGATCGCCACGACCTCGTCGCCGACCTTGACGGCGTCGGAGTTCCCGAGGGACGCGGCCTTCAGGCCGGAGGCGTTCTGGAGCTTGATCAGCGCCAGGTCCTTGGAGCTGTCGGTGCCGACGACCTCGGCGGTGTACTCCTTGCCGTCGCTGGTCGTGACCTTGACCGAGGAGGCGCCGGAGACCACGTGGTTGTTGGTGACGATCTCACCGTCGCTGGTGATGATCACGCCGGAGCCGGTGGACGAACCGGCGCTGGAGGCGGCGTTGATCTCGACGATGCTGGGGCTGACCGCGGCGGCCACCCCGGACACGGTGCCCTTCTGGCTGGACGGCACCACGTTGGTGCTGGCGGCGGCGGCCACGGTGTCGGAGCCGGTCAGCTCCTGGATGCCGTAGGCGGTGCCGCCGCCGACCGCCGCCGCGACGATCGCGACCGCGGCGAGCAGGCCGAACGGGCGCCGGACGCGCTTCCTCGGCGCCCCGCCCCCGGCGACGGACGCCGCGGGGGGCTGCGCCGGCGGGGGCGGCCACTCCGGGTTCACCGGGGAGGACAGGTAGGGGGAGGGCGCGTGCGCCACGGAGGCGGGCTGAGCGCCCGCGGGCTGAGCGGCCTCGGGATGGGCGGACGCGAACTGAGCGCCCTCGGGATGAGCGGAGGCGTGCTGCTGGGCGCCCTCGTAGGAGGTCGCGTACGGGTGGTCGTACGGGGACTCGTACTCGCCGCTGCGGCGGATGCTCTCGGTCATGTCCACGAGCATGTCCGCCGACGATGAGAGCCTCCTGAGTGCGGCCTGAGAAGCCCGGCAGAAGCTCGTATGCCCGATATAAAGCCGCCGGAAAGCGCTACAAAGCCGCAGAAGGGCGCTGTCGGCGGTTGCCGGAGGGCGTCATCCGCAGCCGCAGGACCGGCGCAGCACCAGCCGGGACGGGAACACTTTCAGCCGTTCGCGCCGCGACCCCGCGACCCGCAGCGCGTCGTCCAGCACCAGGTCCACGGCGGACCGCGCCATCGCCGACCGGTCGGAGGCGACCGTCGTCAGGCCCGGGTCGGCGAGCCCGGCCTCCTTGATGTCGTCGAACCCGGCCACCGCCAGCTCGCCCGGCACCTCGATGCGCAGCTCGCGGGCCGCGCGCAGCACGCCGATCGCCTGGTCGTCGGTGGAGCAGAAGATCGCGGGCGGACGACGGGGCCCGGCGAGGATCTCCAGGGCGACCCGGTAGGCGTCGTAGCGGTTGTACGGCGCCTCGAACAGCCGGCCCTCGGTGGGGAGCCCCGCCTCCCGCATCGCCCGCCGCCAGCCCTCGACGTGGTCGGAGACGGGGTCGCCGACGGCCGGGGTGTCGGCGGTGCCGCCCATGCAGGCCACGTACTCGTAGCCGTGCTCCAGCAGATGGCGTACGGCCAACTGGGCGCCGCCCAGGTCGTCCGTCACCACGGCGACGTCGTCGATGGCCTCGGGCCGCTCGTGCAGCAGCACCACCCGGGCGTCCCACGCCTCGATCTCGGCCGCCGCCTGGTCGTTCAGCGCGTGGCTGACCAGGATCAGGCCGGAGACCCGCATCCCGAGGAACGCGCGCAGGTAGTGCACCTCGCGCTCGGCTACGTAGTCGGTGTTGCCGACCAGGACCATCTTCCCGCGCTCGGCGGCGGCCCACTCCACCGCGTGTGCCATCTCCCCGAAGAAGGGCTGGCGGGCGTCGGGGATGATCAGCCCTATGAGGTCGGTGCGGCGCGAGGCCATCGCCTGGGCGACCCGGTCGGGCCGGTACCCCAGTTCCTTGATGGCGGCGAGGACACGCTCGCGCGTGGCCGGGGCGACCGGCCGGGGTCCGTTGTTGATGACATAGCTGACGACGGCGGTGGAAGTCCCCGCCAGCCGCGCCACATCGTCCCGAGTCACCTTGGCCACGCGCGGAGTCTACGCGGATGGACCAGCCCCGGGCAGGGCAGTATCACAGGTTGGGCGCCCCGCCCGGAACGCCCGCCGCCCTCAGACCTTCGTCCGTGCCTCCACCGCGTCGGCCGCCGGCGCCGGGTCCGCGCCGTCCGCCGCGGAGCGCTCCGCCTTCGCCTTGGCCTCCTCCGCCGCGCGCTCCCCCCGCTCGGGCTTCTCGGGCGTCACGAAGCGGTAGCCGACGTTGCGGACGGTGCCGATCAGCGACTCGTGCTCGGGCCCGAGCTTGGCCCGCAGCCGCCGTACGTGGACGTCGACGGTCCGGGTGCCGCCGAAGTAGTCGTAGCCCCAGACCTCCTGGAGCAACTGGGCTCGGGTGAAGACCCGGCCCGGGTGCTGCGCGAGGTACTTGAGCAGCTCGAACTCCTTGAAGGTCAGGTCCAGGACCCGGCCCTTCAGCTTGGCGCTGTACGTCGCCTCGTCCACCGACAGGTCACCGTTGCGGATCTCCATCGGGGAGTCGTCGTTGACGATCTGCTGGCGGCCCATGGCCAGCCGCAGCCGGGCCTCGACCTCGGCCGGACCGGCGGTGTCGAGCAGCACGTCGTCGATGCCCCAGTCGGCGGTGACGGCGGCGAGGCCGCCCTCGGTGACGACCAGGACGAGCGGACAGCCGGGGCCGGTGGAGCGCAGCAACTGACACAGGCTGCGCACCTGCGGCAGGTCCCGCCGGCCGTCGATCAGGATCACGTCGGCGCCGGGGGTGTCCACCAGGGCGGGGCCCTCCGCCGGGGCCACGCGCACGTTGTGCAGCAGCAGGCCGAGAGCGGGAAGCACCTCCGTCGACGGCTGAAGGGCATTGGTCAGGAGCAGCAGTGAACTCATAACGTCTTGGTTCCTCCTCGGTCCCTGCGAGGACGTATGCGGAACTGCTTCTTACTGCGACCGATAGCCGTACACCTGCGGTTTCCCGCCTTGTATACAACGCTTCCGAAAGCACGAAAGGACCCGGGGGCTTCACTGCCCGAGTCCTCTTCCGAGCAGAATAGCCGACATGAACGACGGTTCGGCAGGTCATGTGGCCCGATCCACCCTTCGTCCGCATGTCGAGACGGCTTCCCGGGGGCCTTTGCGGAGGTATCTGCACACGTCCGACGGGGTGCGGATCGATTCCGTATACGACCCGGGTCGCGTTGTATACGAAAACGGGGGTTCATCCGCCCGTGACCTCGTGTTCGTGATCGCGCACGGGTTCACCGGCGACGCCGACCGCCCGCACGTCCGGCGGACAGCCGCCGGCCTCGCCCGGCGGGGCGCGGTCGTCTCGTTCTCCTTCCGCGGCCACGGGGCCTCCGGCGGGCGCTCCACGGTCGGCGACCGCGAGGTCCTCGACCTGGCGGCGGCCGTCGACTGGGCCCGGAGCCTCGGGCACACCCGGGTGGTGACCGTCGGCTTCTCCATGGGCGGCTCGGTGGTGCTGCGGCACGCGGCACTGCACCGGGGCGTCGACGCGGTCGTCTCCGTCAGCTCCCCGGCCCGCTGGTACTACCGGGGCACGGCCCCCATGCGGCGCCTGCACTGGCTGGTGATGCGGCCCGAGGGCCGGCTCGTCGGCCGCTACGGCCTGCGCACCCGCATCCACCACCGCGACTGGGACCCGGTGCCGCTGTCGCCCGTCGAGGCGGTGCCCCGGATTGCCCCCGCCCCGCTGCTCGTCGTGCACGGCGACCGCGACGGCTACTTCCCCCTGGACCACCCCCGGATGCTGGCCGAGGCCGCCGGTGAGCACGGCGAACTCTGGCTGGAGCCCGGCATGGGCCACGCCGAGCACGCCACCGGCGAGGACCTGCTGCGCCGGATCGCGGACTGGGCCGTCGTCCGGGCGGGCTAGCCTGAGCCTGTCCACAGTCGTCCGACAGAGGAACCAGATGGCAAAGGTCACGGTGCGCTACTGGGCCGCCGCGAAGGCCGCGGCCGGGGTGGCCGAGGAACCGTACGAGGCGGAGACGCTCGCCGAGGCGCTCGACGCCGTACGCGGCCGGCACTCCGGGGAACTCGCCCGGGTCCTGCTGCGCTGCTCGTTCCTCGTCGACGGCGACCCG
Source organism: Streptomyces sp. NPDC000134 (assembly GCF_042899225.1). NCBI lineage: Bacteria > Bacillati > Actinomycetota > Actinomycetes > Kitasatosporales > Streptomycetaceae > Streptomyces > Streptomyces sp. NPDC000134. Next base: position 448,306 of record NZ_JBIAZN010000002.1, on the reverse strand, counting down.
GTGGGGACCCGCGCGCACGAGACGGTACGGCTGGCCGACGGCGGCACGGTCGAGGTGCTCCCGCCGTTCGCAGGAGGGTGACCGATGACGAACCAGCCGTACGAGGGGTACGAGGGATACGGGCAGCACGGGTCCGAGGACCCGTACCGGCGGCAGACCCCGCCGCCGGCCGCCTGGCCCGACCAGGGGTACGACGATCCGTACGCCGACGCCGACGCCGACCAGCAGCAGCACACCCAGCAGTGGCAGGGGCAGACCTGGGAGACCTCCGTCCAGCCGCCGGTCCCGGCGGCCTCCCCGGAGGAGACGGCGTACCTGCCGCCGCAGCAGCCGCAGCAGTACCAGCAGCAGTACCAGCCGCAGTACCAGCCGCAGCCGCAGTACCAGCCGCAGCCGCAGCCGTACCAGCAGCCGCAGGCGCAGCAGCAGCCGTACCGGCAGCCCCAGCCGTACCAGCAGCCGTACGAGCCGCAGCCGCAGCCCCACACGCCGCCGCCGCAGTTCCACACGCCGCAGCCGCAGCCCCACACCCAGCCGCCCGCACCCGCGCCCGTGGCCGCCCCCGCCGACGACACCGACGGCGGCTACGGTCCCGCCACCCTCGCCGGGAACGCGCGGATCACCGACGCGCAGCGGGCCCGTGCCGAGGGCCGGTCGCCGGTCATCGAGCCGGGGATGCGGCCCGCGCTGCTCACCGCGCTGCTGGGCCTGCTGCTGGCCGGGGCGGCGGCGGTCGGCACGTACGCCGTGCTGCTGCCGCTGGTCGCGCTCCAGGCGGTCACCGCGGCGGGCTGGTTCCGGCTGAACGGCATGTGGCCGGCCCGGCAGGGCATCGCGCTGGGCTTCCTCGGCGCGCTGGTCGCCGACGCCGCGCTGCTGGTCTCCGACCGCTCCCCGGCGGCGATCCTCGGCACCCTCGGCGTCTGGGTGCTGCTCTGCCTCGCCCTGAACCTGCGCTCGCGCGCCGAGCCCGACGAGCGGATGTACGGCCTGATGGCGTCCGTCGCAGCGGCGGCGCTGGCGATCGTGGCGGGCGGCTATCTCGCCGCCGACGCGGACGCGGTCACCGTCGGCGGGGCCGCCGTGGCGGTCGCCGTACTGGCCCGCGCGCTGCCGCTGCCGACGCCCGCCTCGGTGGTCGTCGCGCTGCTCGCGGCGGCCGGCGCGGGGGGCGCGGCCGGTGCGATGACCGGCGTGGGGGCGTCCGGGGCGCTGCTCGGCGCCGGCGCGGCGGTGTGCGCGCTGATCGGTCACCGGGTGGCGAGCTACGACTACCCGTCCCGTTTCGTGCACTTCACGGCGGGCGTGGCCCTGCCGCTGAGCGCGGCGGCGCCCGTGGTGTGGCTGCTGGGGCGGGCGCTGGTGTGACCGTGCCGCCCGGCGGTCACTGTCACAGGTGATCGACAATATTCCGGGCGGCCCGCCGCCGGGCGCTACCGTGACCTCATCTCTGAAGACCGAGGTGGGGAACAATGCGCGCACTGCGAATACTGCTGATCACCGTGGTGATCCTGGGCGGGCTCTTCGTCGCCGCCGACCGGCTCGCGGTCCACTTCGCGGAGGGGGAGGTGGCCGACCGGCTGAAGTCCCGCGAGAACCTGGCCGAGACCCCGGACGTCTCCATCAACGGATTCCCGTTCCTGACCCAGGTCGCCGGCGGTGAACTGGACGACGTCGAGGTCGGCATCGACGGCTACGAGGCGGCCACCGCCGACGGCAGCGAGCAGGTCCGGGTCGACGACCTGCGGGCGCACATGAAGGGCGTCGACTTCTCCGGCGACTTCAGCTCCGCCACCGCCGCCACCGCGAAGGGCACGGCGACCATCGCCTACGACGAGCTGCTGAAGGCCGCGGACCCCCAGCCGGCCGACGTCGCCCCCGGCGTCAACGCCCGCATCGTGGGACTCTCCGACGGCGGCAACGGCAAGATCGACGTGGCCGTCGAGGTGACGCTGGCCGGCAAGAAGCTGCCCGAGCCGGCGCATGTGCTCAGCTCGGTCACCGTGAGGAACAACCGGCTCGGCGTGAAGGCCGACAACCTGCCGGAACTGGGCGGGGTGACCCTGGCCGAGTCCCGCATCCGGGAGATCACCGACTTTCAGCAGACCATCGACGAACTGCCCGGCGGCATCAAGCTCGACAAGGTCGAGGCGGCCGCGGACGGCGTCGACATCACGGTCCGGGGCACCAACATCACCCTGGCCGGCTAGTCCGAGGGGCGAGACGCCGTCGTCCGTACCGCAGCGGCGGCGGGGGACGTCCGGGGCCGCGGGGCCCGGCGCGGCGGCCCCGCCACCCCGGTTCTCTCATATGGCGGACGATCGTGTCTCAGTATCCGACACGGCGGTGACACGCCCGCCGGTCCGTCCCTACGATCGACGGCATGAGGCGACAGGCGGATCTGACGAAGCGGCGGGCAGTGGACCTGTGCCGCGTTGCCGCCATGCTCTGTCGCCCCTTCTGAGCGGAAGGGCCCCGGCCCCCGCGTTTCCCCGCCGCCCTGCCCAGGGCCTGGCGCGCGCCGCGCCCGCACGAGCGCCCGCGCGCCCCTCCCACTCGCACGCCCCGCCGTAACTGCCCCGGAGGAGAAGAGATGAGCCGCAGCGACGTCCTGGTCGACGCCGACTGGGTCCAGGAGCACCTGGACGACCCCACCATCGCGATCGTCGAGGTGGACGAGGACACGTCCGCGTACGACAAGAACCACATCCGCAACGCCATCAAGATCGACTGGACGCAGGACCTCCAGGACCCGGTCCGCCGCGACTTCATCGACCAGGAGGGCTTCGAGAAGCTCCTGTCGGCCAAGGGCATCGGCAACGACACGCTGGTGATCCTCTACGGCGGCAACAACAACTGGTTCGCGTCCTACGCCTACTGGTACTTCAAGCTCTACGGCCACGAGAACGTCAAGCTCCTCGACGGCGGCCGCAAGAAGTGGGAGCTGGACGCCCGCGAGCTGGTCGAGGAGGTGCCCGAGCGCCCCGCGACCGAGTACCGGGCCAAGCCGCAGAACACCGCGATCCGCGCCTTCCGCGACGACGTCGTCAAGGCCATCGGCTCGCAGAACCTGGTCGACGTGCGCTCGCCCGACGAGTTCTCCGGCAAGCTGCTCGCCCCGGCCCACCTGCCGCAGGAGCAGTCCCAGCGTCCCGGCCACGTGCCCAGCGCCCGCAACATCCCGTGGTCGAAGAACGCCAACGACGACGGCACGTTCAAGTCCGACGAGGAGCTGAAGAAGCTCTACGAGGAGGAGGACGTCGACCTGGCCAAGGACACCATCGCCTACTGCCGCATCGGTGAGCGCTCGGCCCTGACCTGGTTCGTCCTGCACGAGCTGCTGGGCGTGCAGAACGTCAAGAACTACGACGGCTCCTGGACCGAGTACGGCTCCCTGGTCGGCGTGCCGATCGAGCTCGGCGCCGGCAAGTAATCCGCTGCGACCCTAAGGACTACCGACATGTGTGGAGCGAAGGCCGGCGGCCCGGACGCCTCGACGATCAAGCCCGGTGAGACCACCATCCAGGGCCAGGTGACCCGCGACGGCGAGCCGGTGACGGGCTACGTCCGGCTGCTGGACGCCACCGGCGAGTTCACGGCGGAGGTCCCGACCTCCGCGACGGGCCAGTTCCGCTTCTACGCGGCCGAGGGCACCTGGACCGTCCGCGCGCTCGTCCCGGGCGGCACCGCCGACCGCACCGTCGTCGCCCAGAAGGGCGGCCTGGCGGAGGTCGCCATCGCCGTCTGACGGCACCCACGGCGGAGGGGCCGCGTCCCACGGGTCGGACACCCGGGAAGCGGTCCCTCCGGCACGTCCGGGCCTACCCTGGTCCTATGTACGCACGACGTCGTCACGTGTACTTCGTCATGATGGGTACCTGCGTCACGCTGTTCGTCCTGGCCTGGGCCGTCGTGCGGATCTGGTCCGTCCCGGTGGCCGTCGGCATGTGCGTGGTCGCCATGGTCATCCCGCCGTTCGCCGCGATCGTCGCCAACCGGCGCGGTCCCGAGGACCGCTGGTGGGACGACCCCTCCGGCGATCCCAAGTCCGACGAGTGGTGGGACGAGCTGGACGGCAAGCGGCGCCGCTGAGCGCCGGTCAGTAGACGAGCGCCTGGGTGTCCTCCGCCAGCGCCTCCTGCACGAAGACCTGCGCCCCGGCGATCCGCACGCCCTCGATGACGTCCTTCTCGGTGATCTCCCGGCGGGCCGCGCACTGGGTGCACAGCGTCAGCCTGCCGCCCGCCAGCAGCGAGTCGATCAGGTCCGGCAGCGGCGCCGCGTGCGGCAGCTCGAACTCGGCGGCCCGCCCCGGCAGCGCGAACCACGCCGACTCGCCGGTCAGCCACACCGACACCTCGACCCCGCTGGCCACGGCCACCGCCGCCACCGTGAACGCCTGCGAGCAGCGCTCGGGGGCGTCGGCCCCCGCGGTCACCTTGATCACGAGCTTCTTCGCCATGGCCGCATCGTACGGCGCGGGCAAGGGCACACCTCGCGCGGAGAGCGGGAGCGGGGCCGCGTAAGCTGGGGGGCGGCCCTGTGCACACCACCGCACCCCCGCTCAAGGAGCACCCCGTGGAGATCTTCTTCGAAGCCCTGCTGGTCCTGGTCTGCGTCGGCGTCCTCGCCTTCGCCGGACTGACCGTGAAGAAGCTGTTCCAGGGCCAGCGCTGATCCCTCGCCCCCATCGACGTACGAGACTGCTGAGCTGCTCATGATCGAGATCCCGTCCGACCTCCACAAGGACCTCGTCCCGCTGGCCTTCCTGCTCGGCGACTGGGCGGGCGCGGGCGTGCACGACTTCCCCGGTTCCGAGAAGTGCAACTTCGGGCAGGAGGTCAGCTTCACCCACGACGGCCGGGACTTCCTGGAGTACCACTCCCGCACCTGGGTGCTGGACAACGACGGCAACAAGGTCCGTCCGCTGGAGACCGAGCACGGCTTCTGGCGCATCGACGCCGACCGCAAGGTCGAGATCACGATGACCCGCGACGACGGCGTCATCGAGATCTGGTACGGCGAGATGGCCCCCAAGAAGCCGCAGATCGACCTGGTCACGGACGCCGTCGCGCGCACCCCCGCCGCCCGGCCCTACACCGGCGGCAAGCGGCTGTACGGCTACGTCAAGAGCGACCTGATGTGGGTCGGCGAGAAGCAGACCCCCGAGGTCGAGCTGCGCCCCTACATGTCGGCCCACCTGAAGAAGGTCGTCACCCCCGAGGACGTCGAGCGCTGGGCCAAGGCCCTGCCCGACGACCTCCCGGACGACGGGATCGCCTTCTTCAAGTAGGCGACTTGCCCCCTCGCCCTAGACTTGGCGTGTGGTGAGCACCGACTGGAAGAGCGACCTCAGGCAGCGCGGCTACCGGCTGACCCCGCAGCGACAGCTCGTGCTGGAAGCCGTGGACACCCTGGAACACGCGACCCCCGACGACATCCTCGGCGAAGTGCGCAAGACGGCGTCGGGGGTCAACATCTCCACGGTGTACCGCACCCTGGAGCTGCTGGAGGAGCTGGGCCTGGTCAGCCACGCCCACCTCGGCCACGGCGCCCCGACGTACCACCTCGCCGACCGGCACCACCACATCCACCTGGTCTGCCGCGACTGCACCGACGTGATCGAGGCCGATCTGTCGGTGGCCGCCGAGTTCACCGCCAAGCTGCGCGAGCAGTTCGGCTTCGACACCGACCTGAAGCACTTCGCGATCTTCGGCCGCTGCCGGGACTGCTCCCTGAAGGCTTCAACTGCCGAGTCGTAGGCTGGGTGCCATGAAAAGCCCCCTGCTGTCCCTGCCCGGCGCCGTCCCCGCCGAGGGCGTGGACGAAGGCGTCGCCGCGCACTACGGCGACCTGTTCCGCGAGCAGCGCGCCCTCGCCGACGGCACCGGTCTCGTCGACCTCTCCCACCGGGGGGTCGTCACCGTCACCGGCGAGGACCGGCTGAGCTGGCTGCACCTGCTGCTCACCCAGCACGTCAGCGAACTGCCGGCCGGACAGGCCACCGAGGCGCTGATCCTCACCGCCAACGGGCACGTCGAGCACGCCCTGTACCTGGTCGACGACGGCACGACCGTCTGGGCGCACGTCGAGCCCGGCACCCAGGAGGCGCTGATCGCCTACCTGGAGTCGATGAAGTTCTTCTACCGGGTCGAGGTCGCCGACCGCACCGCCGACACCGCGGTGGTCCACCTGCCCGCCGGCTCCATCACCGGGGCCCCCGAGGGCGCGGTGGTCCGGGAGACGCCGTACGGGCGTGATCTCTTCGTGCCGCGCGCCGGGCTGGAGGCGTTCGCCGCCGAGGCCGGACCGCCGGTCGGCATCCTGGCGTACGAGGCGCTCCGGGTCGAGCAGCACCGGCCCCGCCTCGGCTTCGAGACCGACCACCGCACCATCCCGCACGAGCTGGGCTGGATCGGCAGCGCCGTGCACCTCCAGAAGGGCTGCTACCGGGGCCAGGAGACCGTCGCCCGGGTGCAGAACCTGGGCAAGCCCCCGCGCCGGCTGGTCTTCCTGCACCTGGACGGCAGCGAGGTCCACCTGCCGGTGCCGGGGACGGAGATCCGGCTCGCGGACGACGGCCCCGACGGGCGCCGGATCGGGTTCGTCACCACCTCCGCCCGCCACCACGAGCTGGGCCCGGTCGCCCTTGCCCTGGTGAAGCGGAACGTGCCGGTGGACGCCCGGCTGATGGCCGGGGACACGGCCGCCGCGCAGGAGACGGTCGTCGAACCCTAGGCCCTAGATCTCCAGCAGGACCGTGAACGGGCCGTCGTTGGTCAGCCCCACCCGCATGTGGGCGCCGAACCGGCCCGTCGCCACGGTCGCGCCCAGTGCGCGCAGCCTCGCCACCACCTCGTCCACCAGCGGCTCGGCGGCCTCCCCGGGGGCCGCCGCGTTCCAGGTCGGGCGCCGGCCCTTGCGGGCGTCGCCGTACAGGGTGAACTGGCTGATCACCAGCAGCGGGGCGCCGACGTCGCTGCACGAGCGCTCCTCGTGCAGCATCCGCAGGGTCCACAGCTTGCGGGCGAGCCGCTCCGCCTTCTCCACCGTGTCGTCGTGGGTGACGCCGACCAGGACGCAGAGTCCCTCGCCCTCGATCGCGCCGACCGTCTCGCCGTCCACGACGACACTCGCGCCGTCCACCCTCTGTACCACCGCACGCATGCGGCCCATGATGCCGTGCGCCCCCCGGGCGCCGGCGGGCGGCCCCGTACGGGTTTCTTTTCGGTCCCGAACCCCCCATCTGGGGCCGATCAAGGGCACTCGGTCACATAGCGGCCACCTGTGGTGGCACGATGTGCCCAGACGCCGGTCGAGGGGACGGTAGAGGCACATGAGCACACCGAGTACCGAGCAGCCACCGGGCACTGTTCCGTTGACGTACGGGGAGTCGCTGCGGCCCCCCGTGCAGCGCACGGACAGTCCCGAGCTGCCCGCACCACCACGGGGACACGAACTGACCGCGCTGAGCCTGCCGGAGCTGCGGTCGCTGCGCCGGGACGCGCAGCGCGAGGAGGCGGATCTGAGCTATGTACGGCGGCTGCTGCAGGGGCGCATCGACATCCTGCGGGCCGAGCTGGCGCACCGCGGGCCTGCGGCGGCGGTGCCGGCCGGGGGAGCGTCGCTGGTCGAGCGGCTGTCGGAGATCCTGACGGACGGACCGGCCCGGCACCGGTCCTCCGCCCGGCACGTCACGCTGGGCACTCCGCGCACCGAGGAGTACCGCAGGCTGGCCGCCGAGATGCTCGGCGACGTCGAGCTGTCGGACCTCCGGGCGCGCACCGAGCCGGAGCTGACCACGGCGATGGGGAAGCTGGTGCGCTACGAGCATCAGGTGTCCGGCCGCCGGCAGCGCCTGCAGCGCACGGCGGACGACTGCAGCGCCGAGATCGCCCGCCGCTACCGCGAGGGGGAGGCCCAGGTCGAGGACCTGCTGGGGTGAGCCCCGGGGACGGCCCCGGCGGGCAAAACAGCGCGACGCCGGTGCCGTCGCCGACCTACGGTGAGGCCATGACCAGCCGCGCCGAGATCGACGTACGTCCCATCACCGAGGCCGAGTTCCCCGACTGGAGCCGTGCCGTGAACACCGGGTTCCTGATGGAGCCCGCCGTCGCCGAGGAGCAGATGCGGGCCAGACGGCACCAGTTCGTGCCGGGCCGGCTGCTCGGCGCCTTCGACGCCGGCCGGTGCGTCGCCACGTTCCGTTCCTTCGCGCAGGAGGTGACGGCGGTCGGCGGCGCCCCGGTCCCGGCCGACGCGATATCCAACGTGACGGTGACCCCGACCCACCGGCGCCGGGGACTGCTCACCCGCATGATGGCCCGGGACCTGGCCGCGGCACGGGACCGCGGGGACGTGGTCGCCACGCTGATCGCCGCCGAGTACCCGATCTACGGGCGGTACGGGTTCGGTCCCGCCACCACGATGACCGAGTGGAGCGTGGACGTGCCCCGGGCCGGTCTGGACCCGCGCCGGGCGGTTCCGGCGGACGGCGGCCGGATCGACCTGGTGGACGGCGAGGACGTCCGCAAGCTCGGCCCCGGGCTGCACGACAGGCTGCGCCGCCGGCAGCCGGGCGCGGTCAGCCGGGACGAGGTGTGGTGGCGGGCCCGGACCGGGCTGCTGCGGTTCGATCCGGACTGGACCGAGCCGTTCTTCGCCGTGTACCGCTCGGCGGCCGGCGAGGTGGAGGGCATGGCCGCCTACCGGGCCGACGACCGCTGGGGGGACGCCAAGCAGCCGCTGAACACGGCGACCGTGCAGTGGCTGATCGGCACCACCCCGGCCGCCGAGCGCGCCCTGTGGCTCTACCTGTGCTCGATCGACTGGATCACCCGGGTGCGCAGCGGCTGGCGGGCCCCCGACGACCTCCTCCCGCACTTCCTGCCCGACCCGAGGGCGGCCACGATCGTCACGCAGGCCGACTGGCTGTGGGTGCGGGTCCTGGATGTCGTACGGGCCCTGGAGGCGCGGACGTACGAGGGCGAGGGGACGCTGGTGCTGGAGGTCGTCGACCGGGACGGCCTGGCCGGCGGGCGGTGGAAGCTGGCGGCGTCCCCGGCGGGGGCGTCCTGCACGGCGACCGCCGAGGGCGCGGACCTGGTGCTCGACGTGGGGGAGCTGGCGGCCCTGTGGCTGGGCGACGAGTCGGCGGTGCGGCTCGCGGCGCTGGGGCGCGTCCGGGAAGAACGAGCGGGCGCCGCCCGGATGGCCGACGCCCTGCTGCGTACGTCCAGGCGGCCTTGGTGCCCGGACATGTTCTGAGGCGGGACTCCTTCCTGCCGGGGGCGGGCGGACGCGGTACTGATCCGTAGCGTGCTGTTCTGTTGTGGTTGTGGTGGTGCCCCGCTGGTCCGGGCCCCCGGCTCCCCTCCGGAAGAGGAGCCCGGCCGGCGGGCCGGTCCGGTCAGCCGGACTGGGCGAGCAGCATGACCAGGAGGACCGCGCCGATTCCGCCGATCATGGTGTTCTTCGCCTTGACGCCGATGGACAGCGCGACGAACGCGATGATGCCGAGCGGCCCGTACTTCCACTGGACGAGCTGTTCGAACCCGATGGCGAGTGCGGCGATGACGATGGCGATGAGCGGCATGGCGGTCCCCCTTCGGACGTCCCCCCGCGGGACGTGGTTCCCAACTGTCACCCTGCTGGCCAACCCTCGGAAGGCTTGACCATGTTGCCCAAGTTGGTAGCCAACTTCACTGTACTTATCTCCGCTTGGAAGCGGCTCATAACCACCTTTAGGTGAACTGCCGCAAGATGGCGGGAAGTTGTAGGGTGCGAGCGTGGAGCCGGAACCTGCCGCCGTCAACGGACGGAAGAGGCCGCAGCGGTCACAGCGGACCCACCGCGAGGTGGCCGACGAACTGCGCGCCCGGATCAGGTCCGGCGCGCTGCGGCCCGGCCAGCGGATGCCCACCCAGGCGCAGTTGGCCGACGAGTTCGGCGTCGAGCGGGGCGCGGTCCGCCAGGCCCTGCGCGTCCTGCAGTCCGAGCATCTGCTCACCAATGTCTCCAAGGGCAGCCCGGCGACCGTCGCCCCCGACCCCGGCAGGGCGCTGTCCGGCCCGTCGGCCGCGCCGATGCCCACCACGGTCGCCCTCGCGCCGCGGATCGCCGCCGCCTTCGCCGCCGAGCACGTGCGGATCGACGCGCTCTGCCTGACCTCGGTCTCCCTCAGCCTCGCCCTCGGGGAGCCGCTGCGCGAGATCTACGCGGGCCGGCTGAAACCGGCCAGGATCGACGTCCGGGTCCTGCTGCCCGGCCGGGACATCGCCCTCGCCTTCCCGGTGCCGGTCGGGGGGCGCGGCGACGGCCCGGACGACCCCGTGCACCGGCGCTGGCTCGCCATGCGCAACGCCCAGGGGCAGGTCCTCCAGCACAACCTCCAGGGGCTGCGCGGCTCCCACGGCGTCGACGTGCGCGTCTCCTTCCGCGCGCTGCCGTTCACCCCGCCGGTCAAGCTGTACCTGCTCAACGGGGAGGAGGCGCTGTTCGCGTACTACACGCTGGCCCGCAGCGAGCAGGAGGTCGGCCGGGAGAGTGTGGAGCTGTACGACGCCGAGGGGCTGCAATCGATGCTGTTCGCCTTCGAACGGGGTCCCGACCTGCGGGACACCGGGTTCGTGGAACAGTCCCGGCGGTGGTTCGACGCGCTGTGGGAGACGATCAGCACGGAGCTGACGCTCACGGTCTGACCGCTCCCTTCGGGCCGGGCCCGGCCCGTCACAGGGCGGGACGCGCGACCAGCAGGGCCAGCACCACGGCGCCGGCCGAGCTGACGGACGGGCTCTTCGCCTTGAGGCCGATCGTGAGCAGCAGCAGCCCGACGATGCCGGTGGCGCCGTACTTCCACTGGACCATCTGCTCGAAGCCGACGACGAAGACGGCGGAGACGAGAGCGAGGACGGGCATGTCGTTCCCCCTTCCGAGGTCACACTGCCAACTCGATGAAGTTGGCAGCCAACCTCACCAAGGTTGTCCCCGCTTGGCTACTATCTATAAACAAGTTCCAAGCAACTCCCTCTAGATGGATCACAGTTGTAGCATTTGGCCATGTGACCCAGGAGAACGTGGCAGTGGACGGCAGCAGAAGGCTTTCCCCCCAGGAGATCGCCGACATCCTGCGGGAGCGCATCCGCGTCGGGGACCTCAAGGCCGGCGACCGCCTGCCCACCCAGGCCGAACTGGCCGAGGAGTTCGGCGTGGAGCGGGGCACCGTCCGCCAGGCCCTCAGGGCGCTGCAAGAGGACGGACTGCTCAGCAACGTCAGCAAGGGCAGCCCGCCGCGGATCGCCGTGCCCGCCCCGGCACACGGTGAGCCCCAGCCGACGATGGTGGCCCTGGCCCCCCGGCTGACCGAGGCGTTCTCCGTGCCCCGGGTCCGGGTCGACGTGGTCTGCCACACCTCCGAGACGCTGATGCTGGCGCTCAGCGAGCCGCTCCGGCTGATCCACGAGGGCCGGGTCCGCCCCGAGTCCATCACCTTCCGCGTCCTGATGCCCTCCCGGGACATCAACCTCGCCTTCCCCGTCCTGGTCGAGGGGCATCCGGCCGACCCCGCGGCCGACGACCCCGTCCACGAGCGCTGGCTGCAGATGCGCAACGCCCAGGCGCGGGTCCTCCAGCACAACCTCCAGGCGGTGCGGGCCACCCACCGCATCGACGTGCGCACGTCCTTCCGCGCGCTGCCCTTCACCCCGCCGATGAAGCTGTACCTGCTCAACGGCGAGGAGGCGCTGATCGGCTACTACATGCTGACCCGGCGCGAGGAGGAGTGGGAGGACCAGACCCTCCAGATGTACGACGCCCTCGGCTCCCAGTCCCTGCTGTTCTCCTTCCTCGACCGGCCCGGCCACCGGGACGCGGTGTTCGTGGCGGAATCGCAGAAGTGGTTCGACGCCCTCTGGGAAACCATCACCACGGACCTGACACTCTCCTAGTGACCTCTGACACGACGCGGACCGAACCGGCCACGGACACCGAGCGCCTCGGGCGGCGGACCGCCGGTGTCCGCTACGTCCTGTGGGACTTCGACGGACCGATCTGCCGGCTGTTCGCCGGCCACTCCGCGGCCGGGGTGGCGGACGACCTGGTGGACTGGCTCGCGAGGCGCGGGCTGCGCGGCCTGCTGGCGGAGGCGGAACGGGAGTGCGCCGACCCGCACGCCGTGCTGCGCGCCGTGGACCGCCGGCGCCCCGGCAGCGACCTCGTCGCCGAACTGGAGGAACGGCTCACCCAGCAGGAACTGCGGGCCGCCCGCAGCGCCATGCCGACCGCGTACGCCGACCCCCTCATCCGCACCTGGACCGCCGTCGGCGCCAGGCTGGCCGTCGCCACCAACAACTCCCCGCGGGTCGTCACCGCCTACCTCGACGGCCGGGGCCTGCTCGGGTGCTTCGCGCCGCACGTCTACGGCCGGAGCCGGGAACTCAGCCGCCTCAAGCCCGACCCGCACACCCTGCGCCGGGCCCTCGACGCGCTGGGCGCCGATCCCGCCGCCGCCCTCTTCATCGGCGACTCCCCCTCCGACCACGAGGCCGCGCGGCGGGCGGGCGTCCCCTTCCTCGGGTACGCCCGCAACGGACGCAAGGAGAAACTGCTGCGGGACGCGGGCGCCGACACGGTCGTCGGCTCCCTCGAACCGCTGCTCGGGCTGCTGCGCCGCTGACCGTCAGGCCTGCGCCATCAGCAGCAGGAAGAGGACCGTGCCGACCGACACACAGGCCGGGTCGCGCAGCCTGAGGCCGATGCCGACGAGCGCCAGGCACACGAGGAACAGCGCGCCGAGGCTGGTGTGGATCAGATGGTCGACCAGCGCCGTAAGGACGACGGACAGCAGTTGCGTGAAGATCATGGCTCCCCCAGAGCAGCGCAACCCGGTGAGCGGTCAAGGTGCAGTCCAATTGGACTGGTTGCCGCCTGCTTGCAGGGTGCCCCCGTTGCGAGATCCCTTAACTACAGCGGAAGTTGGCCCGATGAATTGACTGGAAGTGGTACGGTCGCTGTGTGGGCGCGAGGGACGGTGGCGACACCGGGGGCAGGGAGTTCGAGCGCGTCGCGGACGCGCTGCGGGCGCGGATGGTCGACGGCGTCTATCCGGTCGGCTTCCTGGTGCCGGCGCAGCGGCGACTGGCCGAGGACTTCGGGGTCTCCCGCGACACCGTGCAGAAGGTGATCAAGGAGCTGAAGCGCGAGGGCTGGATCGAGACCAAGCAGGGCAGCGGCACCCGGGTGGTGCGCACCCAGCAGATCCACTCGCCGACCGGCAGCGGACGCCCGGTCACCCTCGGCCCCCTCATCAACCAGGCGTTCGAGCGGCCCGACGTGACCCTGGACGTCTTCACCCTGACCTCGGAGTCGCTGGACGCGCACATCCGCGACCAGGCGGACCGCATCCGGGCCGGCGAGATCGCCCCGCGCAGCATCAGGCTGCGGATGCTGCTGCCGTCGCCGGACCATCCGCTGCCGTACTGGCGCCACCCGGACCCCGGCGTGGACCGGGCGCTCAGGCGGCGGCTGCTGGACATCACCGAGCGCCACACCGCGTCCCTGCGCGCGACGCTGAAGAACCTGCCGGCGGCGGACCTGGAGATCCGGCACGTCCCGGTGGGGCCCACCGTCAAGGTCTACGTGCTCAACGGCACGGCCGTGCTGCACGGCTACTACCAGCGGTACGACCGGGTGATCGAGCTGGAGGACGGGCGGGAGGTGCGGACCAAGGACGTGATCGGCATGGGCGCCGGTCTCACCCACTACGTCACCAGCGACGACCCGCACGCGCAGGGCACGGTCTTCGTGGCGCAGACCCGGGCGTGGTTCGACTCCTTCTGGGAGCGGGAGTCCGGCTGACCGCGGCGGGGCTCCAGCGCCTCGACGGCGGCGAGGAAGACCGCGTGCGAGCCGATCACCGCGTCCGCTCCCTCGCGCAGCATCCGCGTGCGCCGGGCCTCGTCCGCGGTGAAGCCGAGGAACGGCGTCCCGGCCGCCCGAGCGGCTCTCAGATCGGTGAGCTGGTCACCCACGAGAAGGCAGCAGCCGGGGGAGCGGTCCAGCGCGGCCAGGGCCCGGTGGACGCTGTCGGGGCACGGTTTCATCCGGCGGGCGTCCCCGGGGTCCCGGCCGCACACCGCCGTGAACGCGTCGAGAATGCCCTGCCGCCGCAGGAAGGCGCGGACCGGCTGCTCGGCGTTGTTGCTCGCCACGGCCAGTCGCAGGCCCCGCAGGCGCAGCGCGCGGACCAGTTCGGTGATGCCCGGGGCGGCGGCGGCACTCCGTACGGCTCTGCGCTCCCGGCCCGCCACGATCGCCTCCGCCTTGCGCAGCGGCCGGGCGGTACGGGGTCTCGGCGTCCGGCGTTCGTACATCTCCCTGAGCGGGCGGAGGATGCCGTGCGAGTCGTCGCAGTTGGCGACCTCCGGATCGAGGGCGCCCCAGTGGCGGCGGGCGATCCGTTTGATCCGGTCCGCGACGCCCGCCGTGGACAGTCCGGCGAACAGGTCGCACACCGGCCCGTCGAAGTCGAACAGCACGGCGTCGACCCGGCCCAGCAGCTCGTCGAGGGCCGCCCGGGTGGCGTCGGTGTCTCGCATGGGTCTCCTGACGGGGAGACGCCCGGACGGTGAGTGCGGAACCCGCGTCCGGACGCGGTGGAGTAACGTGCGTCCCTCATACCTCATCGGCAGCACCGGAATGAGCAGAACGCACGCGATGGCACCCCCAGGGGCCTCGGCCGCCCGGCGGTGGGCCGAGGCGATGAGCGGCGGCATGAGCGTGGTCGAGGGCCCGTTGGAGGGCTACCACCACGAGACGTACGTGCTGTGGCTGCCGGACGGCGGCGGCCGGGTCAAGGTCAGGGCGCCGCGCTCGGAGGTCCTCTGGTTCGACCGGCGCTGCTTCCGGTCGGAGGAGGAACTGCTCCGGTCCGTGCGGCCGTACCTGCCGCAGGTCCCGGAGGTGCTCGACGTCGGCGGCGTGGACGTGCAGCGGTTCATCGAGGGCCGGACCCTCGGCGCCTGCCGCCGCCCCGGCCGGCGGGTGCCCGAGCCGGTGCTGGAGCAGATCACCGCCCTGTTCCGGGCGATGGCCGCGATCGGCCCCGGCATGGTCACCGCCCCGCGCCGCTGCTCGCCCGAGGACGCCCCCCAGGACGGCGACAGCGACGGCTTCCTGCGCCGGCTGATCGTCTTCGTCCAGGACCAGGTGTACGAGCGCAACCGGGCCGAGTTCGCCGGGCTGTTCCGCGATCTGGGGGTGGTGGACGAAGCGCTCGGCCGGCTGGAGAAGAACGTCTCCGGGCTCGCGGACCGCCCGTTCTGCCTGCTGCACGCCGATCTCCACCGGGAGAACCTCGTCGTCGACCCCGGCGGCAGGCTGTGGGCCATCGACTGGGAGCTGGCGATGATCGGCGACCCGCTGTACGACCTGGCCACGCACCTCTATCTCATGGACTACCGGGCCGATCAGCGCGAGCGGGTCGTCCGCGCCTGGTGCGACGCCGTCGAGTCGGTGCGGCCCGGCGCCTCCCGGGAGTGGGAGCGCGATCTGCGGCTGATCACCGGTTTCAAGCGCGCGCAGAGCGTGTTCACGGACGTCGTCCGGGTCTCCCTGTCCCTGCGGACCGCCTCCGGGCCGCGCTGGGCGGCCCTGCCCCGGGCGGCGGGAAGGCTCCAGCGGATCATCTCGCGGGCGGCCGGACCGCTCGGACTGGACGAAGTCCCCGGCACTGTAAAGGTCATGGCAGCGCTGGCCCGTTGGCTGCGTCACCTTCCCGCACAGACGACGCACAGCCGAACATGAAGCGCTAAAGTCTCGCTGAAAGTTCATCTTCGCAGGCGCGTATCCGCGCACCCCCCTAAACTCCCGGCGCTTCCGCCTGCCGAGACGCCCCATCCCGCACGCCGCACAAGGACCCCCCATGGGCGATTCCGCCTCTCACCGTCCTTTCCGCCGTCACTCCACCTCCCCGGGCGACCGTCGCGCCTTCGCCGACCCGTCCGAGACCGCGCACATACCCGTGGGCGGCCACCACAACGAGAACACCGAACTGCCGCCGACCCCGGACATGGCACACCGTCACGGCCTGCCGCACGGCGCCACGGTGCTGCTGCGGCAGCGGCGCACCGACGTCCTGCCCGTGGTGGTCCGCACCTGGTCGGAGTGGCGGGTCCTGCTGGCGGTCGGGGTGCTCCGCCCCCGCGCGCCCCGGCTCCTGGAGGCGCACGCCGACGGCGGCATGGTCCTGGAGTACGTGCGCGGCACCCCGCTGCGCGAGACGTACCCGGACGGCACGCCCGTGGCCGGTGCCGTCGTCCGGCAACTGGCCCGACTGCTGGCCCGGACCTGCCTGGTGGAGCGCACCGCGCTGCCGCCCCTGCCGCTGGAGTACCCGCGCGGCCGCAGCGACAGCCGGGGCTTCCTGCGGGCCCTGGTGACCTCCCACCACCGGCGGATCGTCTGCGCGAACTGGGGTGTCTACGGCGGCCTCTTCGAGGCGCTCGGCGTCCCCCCGCAGGCGCTGGCGGACTGGGGCGAGCGGCTCCCGGAGCTGACCCCGCGGCCGTTCAGCCTGCTCCACGGCGACCTGCACCGCGACAACGTGATCGTCCCGCCCGGCGGCGCCCCGCTGGTGATGATCGACTGGGAACTGGCCACCTACGGCGACCCCTTGCACGACCTCGCGATCCACCTGGTGCGGATGCGCTACCCGGTGGACCAGTGGGAGGAGGTGGTCGGGGCGTGGATCGGCGCGATGCTGCGGATGCGCCGCGAAGCCGTCGCCGGGGTGACCAACGACCTCTGGTACTACCTGGAGTTCGAGCGGGCCCAGTCCCTCTTCCCGGACGTCCTGCGGACCGTACGACGGCTGAACGCGCCGTTCGGGCAGGCGGAGCTGGACCGGGCGGCCGAGGACGTGACCCGCGCCCTGCGGGTGGCGGCCGAGCCGCTGCGACTGCCCCGGGTGCCGGACGAGGCGCGGGTCGGCCGGGTGCTGGAGCAGTGGACCGGCACCGGTGGCGGGCGGGTCCGGGTCAGCCGGGCCCCCGGCCGGGACACCCGGCCGCACCTCCCGCTGCCGCGCCTCGCGGGCGACGGGAGTGCGTAGGCTCGCCCCATGAGCGAGACCGGACTGCGGGAGCGGAAGAAGCGGCGGACCTACCAGGTGCTGTCGGACACCGCGGTCCGGCTCTTCCTGGAGAAGGGCTTCGACGCGGTGTCCGTCGCCGAGGTGGCCGCCGCCGCCGAGGTCTCCAAGCCGACGCTGTTCCGGTACTTCCCCGCCAAGGAGGACCTGGTCCTGCACCGGATCGCCGACCACGAGGACGAGGCCGCCCGGGTGGCCGCCCAGGGCCCGACGCCGCTGGCGGCGCTGCGCCGGCACTTCCTCGCCGGACTGGAGCGCCGCGACCCGGTGACCGGGCTGAACGACCACCCCGAGGTCCTCGCCTTCCACACCCTGCTCTACGGCACCCCCGCCCTGGCCGCCCGGCTGCACGGCTACCAGGAGCGGGCCGAGGCCGCCCTCGCCGACGCCCTCGGCGGCGACCTGGCCGCCCGGCTCGCCGCCGCCCAGATCATCGCCGTACAGCGGGTGCTCGCGCTGGAGAACTGGCGGCGGATCGCGGCCGGCGAGCCGCTGGCGCGGGTGCACGGGGACGCGGTGCCGGCGGCGGAGCGGGCCTTCGAGCAGTTGGCGCGGGGACTGCCGCACCTCGCCTGACCCCTCTCGTCGAGAGGCGGTAATAAATGTAACTCGGTTACGTTATTCGGGTAGGCTCGGGGGAATGACGTCACCCGACCCCGCCCTCCAGCGCGCCCTCGCCGCGGAGCGCGCCCATCACGAGCGCTGCCGCGCCGCCCTCGCCGCCATGGTCGACGGCGCCCAGGACCAGGTCGTCACCGGCGAGGACGTCTCCGCCTCCGGCGCCGACGCGGAGGTCCTCGGCCACAAGCTGCGCAGCCACGCCAAGGAACTGCGCGAACTTCCCCCGGGCCCCCTGTTCTTCGGCCGGCTCGACCTCGCCGGCACCGCCGAGGGGCGGGCCCTGCACATCGGGCGGCTCCGCGTCGCCGAGCACCCGGCCGCCCCGCCCCTGGTCGTCGACTGGCGGGCACCCGTCTCCCGCGCCTTCTACCAGGCCACCGCCCGCGACCCCCAGGGCGTCACGGTCCGCCGCCGCTTCGGCTGGGCCCCCGGCAGCACGGGCGACTCCGCCGACCTCACCGGCCTGGAGGACGAGCACCTCGGCCGGGGCGAGACCCGGGCCGGCGCCATCGTCGCCCGCGAGATCGAACGCCCCCGGGTCGGCCCGATGCGGGACATCGCCGCCACCATCCAGCCCGAGCAGGACGACCTCGTGCGGGCCGGCCCGACCGCCACCGTCTGCGTGCAGGGCGCCCCCGGCACCGGCAAGACCGCCGTCGGCCTGCACCGGGCCGCGTACCTGCTCTACACCCACCCCCAGCGCGTCCGGCGCGGCGGACTGCTCATCCTCGGACCCGACCGGGCCTTCCTGCGCTATATCGCCGAGGTGCTGCCCGCCCTCGGCGAGACCGGCGTACGGCAGTCGACGCTCACCGAGGAGATCGCCCGCCACCCCGTCACCGGCACCGACGACGAGCGGACCGCCGCCGTCAAGCACGACGCCCGCATGGCCGAGGTGCTGCGCCGGGCGCTGTACGCGCGGGTGCCGGCCGAGGGCGGCGACGACCTGGCGGTGCCGGACGGCTCGTACCGCTGGCGGGTGCCGGCCGGGGAACTGGCCCGGATCGTGGCGGGGGTACGGGCGGAGCGGCCGCCGTACGACACCGGGCGGGAGCGGGTCCGGGCCCGGATCGTGCGCTACGTCCGGGACCGGGCCGAACGCCGCGCCGGACCCCGCACCCCGGCCTGGGTGCGCGGGATCGAGCGGTCCCGGGCGGTCACCGCCCGCCTCGACGCGGTGTGGCCGCGGGTACGGCCCGAGGAGGTCGTCGCCGCGCTGCTCACCGACCCGGCCGTGCTGGCCGGGGCCGCCGACGGGCTGCTGGACGCCGGCGAGCGCGAGGCACTGCTGTGGGAGCGGCCGCCGCGCTCGTGGAAGTCGGCGCGCTGGTCCGCCGCCGACCTGGTCCTGCTGGACGAGACCGCCGGACTCCTCGCCCACCCGGAGGGGTACGGCCATGTCGTCGTCGACGAGGCCCAGGACCTCTCCCCGATGGAGTGCCGGGCGATCGCCCGGCGGACCGCCTTCGGTTCGCTCACCGTCCTCGGCGACCTGGCGCAGGGCACCACCCCGTGGGCGGCGCGCTCCTGGCGTACCGTCCTCGGGTACCTGGGCCGCCCGGACGCGGAGGTCACGCCGCTGACCACCGGGTACCGGGTGCCGCAAGCGGTCCTCGCCCTCGCCGGCAGGCTGCTGGACCGGCTCGACGTAGACGTCCCGGCGGCCCGCTCGCTGCGCACCGGCGGGGAACTGACGATCCGTCAGGTACGGCCGGATGAGGTACCGGCCGCCGTCGTGGCCGCCGTCCGGGCCGCGCTCGCGCGGGAGGGCTCGGTCGGGGTGATCGCCGCCGACGCCGACCTGCCCCGGGTGCGCGAGGCCCTCGCCGCCGCCGGGATCGCGGCGGCCGGCCCCGAGGAACCGGCCGCCCGGATCTCCGCCGTGCCGGCGAGTGCCGTCAAGGGACTGGAGTACGACCACGTCGTCGCCGTCGAACCGGCCGCGATCGCCGGGGCGGAGACCCGGGGCCCGCACCGGCTCTACGTGGTGCTGACCCGCGCGGTGTCCCGGCTGGACGTGATCCACGCCCGGCCCCTGCCGTTCTAGACGGGTCCTAGGAGAGGAGTCCGCCGGGGGAGAGGGCCAGGTCGGCGAAGCGGTCGCCGATGCGCAGATGGGTGGCGGCGTCCGGGTGCAGGCCGTCGGGGAGTGGGAGTTCGGCGTGGTCGGTCTCGCCGTACAGCTCCAGGCCGTCGAGGTAGCGCAGGTGCGGGTCCTCGGCCGACCGCTCGCGCACGATCCGGGCCAGCTCCTCGCGGACGACGGTGAGGGTGAGCTTGCCGTCGGCGACCTCGGCGGGATCGCCGGTGGCCCGGAAGCCGAGCCGCCCCTCGGCGAGCGCGGCCAGGTCGAAGGCGCCGGGGCCCGGGGTGTCCTCGTGCAGCGGGCAGTACAGGGGCGAGACGACCAGCAGGGGCGCGGTGGGGTGGCCCTCGCGGAGGGTGTCCAGGAAGCCGTGCACCGCCGGGCCGAACGCGCGGCGCCGCATCAGATCGAGGTTGACCACATTGATGCCGATCTTGACGCTGATCAGATCGGCCGGGGTGTCCCGCATCGCGCGGGCGGTGAACGGGTCGAGCAGCGCGCTGCCGGCCAGCCCGAGGTTGACCAGCTCCACCCCGGCGCGCAGGGCGGCGCGGGCCGGCCAGGTGCTGGTGGGGCCCGCCGCGTCGGAGCCGTGGCTGATCGAACTGCCGTGGTGCAGCCACACCTTGCGGCCCCGGTCCGGCACGGGCGCCACGGGCGCGTCGGTGCGCAGGGCGACCAGCTCGGTCATCTCGTTGTGCGGCAGCCAGATCTCGACGTCCTTCTCCCGCTCCGGCAGCCCGGTGAAGCGCAGGGTGCCGGGGGCGCCGGGGTGGTGCTCGACGGCCCCCGTGGACAGGTCGGTGGTGAGGATGTTGCCGCCGGACGCGGTGGCCCGGTCGTGCGGCTCGCCGTCGACCAGGAGGTCGTAGACGCCGTCCGGGCGGGGCGGGGCGCCGGTGTAGCCGCGCCGCGTCGGCAGGGTGTCCAGCTCGACGGCGGTGGCCCGGGTGCGGAACACCAGCCGGACCCCCGAGGGCTGGACCTCGGCCAGGCCGAGCTGGGGGTCGGCGCTCTGCGCGCGGGCCCAGGCGGGCAGCCGGTGCGGCAGCAGGCCGTGCTCGGTGCGCTCCAGGTCGAGGGCGCCGCGCAGCAGATCGGCGGTGAGGGGGGTGCTGATCCAGGCGGGGTCGGTGCGCATGGGGTGGGAGTCCCAACTGTGGTTCGGGGGCGTGGCTGTCCTGGGGCGCGGGCGTCCTGGGATGGGGTGCGGGGGTGTCCTGGGGTGCGGTGGTGTCCTGGGGTGCGTGGGTGTCCTGGGGCGCGGGGATGCGGGGGGCGTGAGCGTCCGGGGGTGCGGGTGCCCGGGGTGCGGGCGGTCAGGCCGGGCCCGGTGCCGGCCAGTTGCGCAGCAGGGCGTCCAGGGCGTCCAGCACCCGCTCCCAGCTCTGCTGGCTGTCGGGGGCGCTGTGGCTGAAGCCGCCGGCCAGCTCCAGGCTGACGTACCCGTGGAAGACGCTGCCGAGCAGGCGGACGGCGTGGGTCTGGTCGGGCTCGGCCAGGTCGTAGCCGCGCAGCAGGGCCCGGGTCATCTGGGCCTGGCGGACCCCGGCGCTGGCGGCGGCGGTCCGCGCGTCGAGGCGGAACTGCGCGGCGGCGTAGCGGCCGGGGTGCTCGCGGGCGTAGTCCCGGTACACGTCGGCGAGGGCGGTCAGCGCGTCCCGGCCGGCCCGTCCGGCCAGGGCGTCGGCGGCCCGGTCGGCGAGTTCGGCGAGGGCGAGCAGGGCGATGCCGGTCTTCAGGTCCCGGGAGTTCTTCAGGTGCGAGTACAGGCTCGCGACCTTCACGTCGAACCGGCGGGCCAGCGCCGAGAGGGTCACCTGCTCGAAGCCGACCTCGTCGGCCAGCTCGGCGCCCGCCCGGATCAGTCGCTCCGCGGTCAGCCCTGCCCGTGCCATGACCATCCTCTCGTTTGCCTAAAGCAGTATGCATTTTCCTAATGCTTTTAGGCAACCGAGGGCAAAGAAAAAGGCGCCGGAGCGCCGTGCTCTCCTCGCCACTCTCAACCTATAGCGCATGGTGGGGCTTGCGGCAAGGCCCCGGTGATGGCGCAGAATCGCCCGCCGAGGCCGTTCCCGGTCGACGTGCCCGTGGCGCGCGCCCTCTGATCACCGGAGCTGATGTTCATGACCCCCCTGTCCACGAGCGCGTTCGCCCTGCCCGAACGCCTCTCCGCCAAGGCCGACCCGGCACTGATCGCCGGTGACGACCGGCACTTCGCGGCCATCGCCCGGTGCCTTCAGGAGTCGATCGCCGAGCTGACCGCACGGCTGGACGCCGAACGCCGCGCCCCCGGGGGCCTCGGCCGGCACGCCATGGACCGCGACGCCGAGATCCACCGCCTGACCTCCCGCCTGCGCACCCTGCGCCGCTTCGGCCTCGACCTCTGCCTGGGCCGCATGGTCGGCGCCGACGACCCCGAGCCCGTCTACGTCGGACGGCTCGGCCTGACCGACAGCGAGGGCCGCCGGCTGCTGCTGGACTGGCGCTCCCCGGCCGCCGAGCCGTTCTTCGGCGCCACCCACGCCCGCCCGATGGGACTGGCCAGCCGCCGCCGCTACCGCTGGACCGACGGCCGGATCAAGGACTACTGGGACGAGGTGTTCACCGTCGACGGGCTCGACGGGCACGCCGCCCTGGACGACCAGTCCGCCTTCGTCGCCAGCCTCGGCGCGGGCCGCTCGGAGCGGATGCGGGACGTGCTCGGCACCATCCAGGCCGACCAGGACGCCGTGATCCGCGCGGGCTCGCGGGGCACCCTCGTGGTGGACGGCGGCCCCGGCACCGGCAAGACCGTCGTCGCCCTGCACCGCTCCGCCTACCTCCTCTACTCCGACCCCCGCCTCAAGCACCGCCGCGGCGGCGTCCTCTTCGTCGGCCCGCACCGGCCCTACCTGTCCTACGTCGCCGACGTGCTGCCCAGCCTCGGCGAGGAGGGCGTGCAGACCTGCGTCCTCGCCGACCTGGTGGCCGAGGGCGCCACCGCGACCCCCGAGACCGACCCGGAGGCCGCCCGGCTGAAGGCGTCCGCGGACCTGGTCCGGGCGATCGAACCGGCCGTCCGCTTCTACGAGGAACCGCCCGCCCGGGGCATGACGGTCACCACCCACTGGTATGACATCGAGCTGACCGCCGACGACTGGGCCGCCGCGTTCGAGGCCGCCGAGCCCGGCGTCCCGCACAACGAGGCCCGCGACCAGGTCTGGGAGGAACTCCTCACCCTCCTCCAGGACAAGCACGACGGCGACGCCCCGCCCGAGCTGCTGCGCAGGTCGCTCGACCGGAACCGGGAACTGCGTACCGCCTTCGACCGCGCCTGGCCGCTGCTGGAGGCCGCCGACCTGGTCGGCGACCTGTGGACGGTCCCCGCTTACCTGCGGATGTGCGCGCCCTGGCTCACCTCCGAGGAGGTACGGCGCCTCCAACGCCCCGACCCGGCGGCCTGGACGGTCTCCGACCTGCCGCTGCTGGACGCGGCGCGGCAGCGGCTCGGCGACCCGGAGGCGGCCCGCCGCAGACGCCGGCAGCAGGCCGTGCTCGCCGCCCAGCGGGAGCGGATGACCCGGGTCGTGGACACCCTGATCGACGCGGTGGCCGACTCCGGCGCCGACGGCGACGAGGGCCTGGGCCTGGTGCGGATGCTGCGCGGCGAGGACGCCGAGGTCAGCCTGGTGGACGAGGCCGAACTGACCGTCGCCGACCCCGATCTGCTGGCCGGCCCGTTCGCGCACGTCGTCGTGGACGAGGCGCAGGAACTGACCGACGCCGAGTGGCAGATGCTGCTGCTGCGCTGCCCGTCCCGGAGCTTCACGGTCGTCGGGGACCGCGCCCAGGCCCGGCACGGCTTCACCGAGAGCTGGACCGAACGCCTCGAACGGGTCGGCCTCGGCCGGGTCACGGTCGCCTCCCTCACCATCAACTACCGCACGCCGGAGGAGATCATGGCGGAGGCCGAGCCGGTCATCCGCGCCGCGCTCCCGGACGCCAACGTGCCGACCTCCATCCGCAGCGGCGGCCTCCCCGTGGTCCACGCCGGCGCCGCCGACCGCGACCGGGTCCTCGCCGACTGGCTCGCCGCCCACGCCGACGGCACGGCCTGCGTCATCGGCGACCCCGCCTTCCGGGACCGCCCGCGCGTGCGCTCCCTGACCCCGGAACTCTCCAAGGGCCTGGAGTTCGACCTCGTCGTCCTGGTCGACCCCGACCGGTTCGGCGACGGCATCGAGGGCGCGGTCGACCACTACGTGGCGATGACCCGGGCCACCCGCCAACTGGTCGTCCTCACCAGCGGCGCTCAGGAGAAGTCGTACGTCGACCAGTCGGTGAGCACGCGGTAGCCCAGGCCCCGGTACAGGGCGTTGCCGGCCGGGTTGGCCCGGTCCGCGAAGAGGACGACCTCCGCGGCGCCCGCGGCGAGCGCGGCCCGGCTCACCTCCGCCACCACGGCACTCGCGTACCCGCGTCCGCGCAGGTGGGCGGGGGTGTGCACGACGTCGACCTGGATCTGGCCGCCGATCAGCGGATTCATCCCGGCGACGGAGACGGCGGCGCCGTCCGGGGTCTCCCACAGGGTGTACCGCTTGTCGGCGTACCGGGTGCCCGGCCAGGTCCCGGCGTCGATGGTGACGTCCTCCCCGACGGCTCCGGCGAACTCCCGGCACCAGTGCATGACCTCATCCAGGTCGTCCTCGCCCAGCACCCGGGCCCGCCCCGCCGGGCCCGGCTCGGGCGGGGTGAGCGTGCCGAGCCGGTACAGCCGCAGCCTGGTGCCGCGCAGTCCGGGCGCCGCCCCGGTGCGGCGCCGCCACGCCTCGGCGAACACGGTGGCCGTGCCGTGGTCCGCGCTCACCGCCGGGAGCGCGTGCCCGAGGGCGGCCAGCCGGGCGGCGAGGGCGTCGGCCTGCCCGGCGCCGAGGGGGGTGGGGCACAGCGCCCGGCCGGGAAGCCGGTAGAAGGCGGCCTCGACGCCGCCCGCGCCCTCCAGCCACCCGAAGACGGCAGCCCCGCCGCCGAACGCCCCCACCCCCCGCCTGCGCACCCGCTCCGCCCAGGTCAGCGGCATCACGTGCATCCCGGGCCGCGACCGCAGAAAACCCCCCGCCCGTTCGAGAAAGCGCTCCACGTCCCCGACGACCCGCCACCGACCCGATCCCATGCCCCCGATCCTCCATCCCCCGGGCGGGCCACCGCCACGGCACGCGAGCGACACTCCTGCAAGCGGCTGCTTGCAATAGTTAGCAAGGTGCGGCATCGTGGAGGCATGGCATCGCTCAACGTCGGCAATCTCGGGGAGTACCTGCGCGAGCAGCGGCGCACCGCGCAGCTCTCGTTGCGGCAGCTCGCCGACGCCGCGGGGGTGTCCAATCCGTATCTGAGCCAGATCGAGCGCGGGCTGCGCAAGCCGAGCGCGGAGGTGCTCCAGCAGGTCGCCAAGGCGCTGCGGATCTCCGCCGAGACGCTGTACGTGCGGGCCGGCATCCTCGACGCCGACCGGGACCGCGACGAGGTGGAGACGCGTGCCGTCCTCCTCGCGGACCCCGCGCTGACCGAGCGGCAGAAGCAGGTGCTGCTCCAGATCTACGAATCCTTCCGCAAGGAGAACGGATTCGGGACCGGCCCGGACGGCGCCCAGGACGGCACCGGGGACGACGGCGCCCCGGACGGCGACACCTCCATACGCGGCCCGCGCCCGGCCGACGGCGACCCCGCCGTCCACCCGGACGCCGCCCTCCGCACCCGTACCACCGGCGGCGGCGACGCCGGCCCGCGGCAGACGGCCGGATAGCGGCGACCGGCCGGCCGGGCGCGGGCAGCCCGAGACACCAACCCTCAGCTCAAGCGATCCGGGAGGACCGTCACCATGGCCATCACCGACGACCTGCGCAAGACCTTCAGTGACCCCACCCCGCTCTACTTCGCCGCGGGCACCGCGGACCTCGCCTGGCAGCGGGCCAAGAAGGTGCCCGTCCTGGTGGAGCAGCTCCGCACCGAGGCCCCGGCCCGTATCGAGGCCGTCCGCAACACCGACCCCAAGGCCGTCCAGGAGAAGGCGACCGCCCGCGTCAAGGAGACCCAGGGCACCCTCCAGTCCAAGGTCAACGAGCTGATCGGCTCCCTGGACACCGACCTGAAGAAGCTGGGCGAGACCGCCCAGGACCTCGCCCTGCGCGGGGTCGGCGTCGCCGCCGAGTACGCCGTCAAGGCCCGCGAGACCTACGAGAAGGTCGCCGAGCACGGCGAGCAGGCCGTCCGCACCTGGCGCGGCCAGGCCGCCGAGGGCATCGAGGACGTCGCCGAGGGCGTCGAGGAACTGGCCGTGGCGGTCGAGCCCGCGGCCCGGCCGGTGAAGGCGGAGGAGGACGAGCCCGCCGCCGAGGCCGGGTCCGCCGCCAAGACGGAGGCCGCGGCGAAGGCCGAGTCCGCGGCGAAGAAGTCCGCCGCGGCCCGCAGGACCCCGGCGAAGAAGACCCCGCCCGCGAAGTAGCTTCCGAAGGACCTGGCGGGCCGGGCACCCTGGGGGTGCCCGGCCCGTTCTCCGGGTACGGTGACCGCGTAGGGACGACAGAGTCTGGTGGTGGACGTAGTGCTGATGCAGGGCTTCGCGGGGTTCATGTGGCTGCTGAGCATCGCCCTGATCCTTTTCAGCGGCTTCGCGTTGATCGACGCCGCCACGCGGCGTGAGGACGCCTACCGGGCGGCCGACAAGAAGACCAAGCCGTTCTGGCTGATCATCCTCGGGCTCGCCTTCGTGGTGAACCTGATCTTCAACATCCTGTCGTTCC
The DNA here is from genome assembly GCF_042899225.1 of Streptomyces sp. NPDC000134. Taxonomy (NCBI): domain Bacteria; kingdom Bacillati; phylum Actinomycetota; class Actinomycetes; order Kitasatosporales; family Streptomycetaceae; genus Streptomyces; species Streptomyces sp. NPDC000134. The sequence goes on along the minus strand of NZ_JBIAZN010000002.1, from coordinate 421,671 downwards.
TGCCGATCATCGGCCTCATCGCGACGATCGTCTACATGGTCGACGTACGCCCCGCCCTGCGCGGCCTGCCCGGCGGCGGCCGCAACACCCGCCGGGGCTCCAGCAGCGACGGCCCGTACGGCCCGTACAACGGCGGCCGCTGAGGAACCGGCCCCGGTACCGAAGCGTTGGGCCGCGGCGCGTGCCGCGGCCGGCGTCAGGGCCGGGCGACGCTCACCGGACCCGGTCCAGCGACACCACCGCCACGTCGTCCGCCAGCTCGCCCCCGTTGAGCCGCCGCACCTCGTCGACCGTGGCCCGCAGCAGCGCCTCCCCGCGCAGCCCTTCCTCCCGCTTGCCGCGCACCAGCGCCAGCATGCCGTCCTCCCCCAGCCGCTCGCGCCCCGCGCCGACGTGCCCCTCGATCAGGCCGTCGGTGTAGAGCATCAGGCTCCACTCCGCGCCCAGCTCCACCTGCGTGCGGGGCCAGCGGGCCCCCGGCAGCAGCCCGAGCGCCGGACCGTTGTTGTCGTACGGCAGCAGCCTCGGCGGCAGGCCGGGCGCGGCGACCAGCGGCGCCGGGTGACCGGCCAGGCAGAGACCGGCCCGGCGTCCGTCGGGCGCTATGTCGACCGTGCACAGGGTCGCGAAGATCTCGTCGTGCGCCCGCTCGTGCTCCAGCACCTCCTGGAGCGTGCCCAGCAGTTGGTCGCCGCAGAACCCCGCCAGGGTCAGCGCCCGCCAGGCGATCCGCAGTTCCACACCGAGGGCCGCCTCGTCCGGGCCGTGCCCGCAGACGTCGCCGATCATGGCGTGCACGGTGCCGTCAGCGGTGCGTACGACGTCGTAGAAGTCACCGCCGAGCAGCGCGCGGGAGCGGCCGGGGCGGTAGCGGGCGGCGAACCGCAGCGGGGAGCCGTCCAGCAGGGGCGTGGGCAGCAGGCCGCGCTCCAGGCGGCGGTTCTCCTGCGCCCGCAGCCTGCCCTCGGCGAGCCGCCGCTCGGCCGAGTCGGAGCGCTTGCGTTCGACGGCGTAGCGGATGGCCCGGCTCAGCAGCCGGCCGTCCAGCTCGTCCCGGAAGAGGTAGTCCTGCGCGCCGACCGCCACGGCCTCCGCGCCGCGCTCGGCGTCGGTGGACGCGGTGAGCGCCAGCACCGCGTGCCGGGGCGCCAGTTCCAGTACCTGCTTGAGGACGGCCAGCTCGTCGTCGTCCTCGTCGCCCGCCCGGCCGGGCGCGGGCAGGGCGAGGTCGAGCAGGATGCAGTGGACGTCGTCGGTGAGGAGGCGCCCGGCCTCGGTGAGGTTGCGGGCGGTGCGGACGCGGATCGGCTTGCCGGCCTGGTCGAGCAGGTCGGGCACGATCGGCGAGCCGCCCGGGTCGTCCTCGATCAGCAGCACGGTCAGGTTGGTGTGCTCGGCCGCGGTGCCGCCTGCGGCGTGCGGCGCGGTGTCCTGGTGCGGGGCGTCCTTCCGTGGGGCCGGTCCGGCGACGGACGCGGCCTGCGCCTGACCACTCTCCACGGCCGGGATCGCTCTCTGCCGCGGTACGGGTACGGGCATCGTCCTGGTTCCTTCCCTCCCCCCGAGGGCACGGCGGGGCGAGGGACCTCGACCCACCGACGGGGACCATAGCGGGTGTCGGGCGCGCGGGGGAATGACCCACGGCACGTCGAGCGGCCATCGGCCACCGTCATATGCCGCGATCTCCGGGTGAGTTGGACAGCCCGGCGGCCCCGGAGGGATGACGAACGTCACGTCGGCGCGACGGCCCGCCGTGGGGTGGGTCACGTGCCGCCGGTCACCACGCGCCCTCCCCCGCGCGTCGGCTCACGCGTCCGGGCGGACCACTCCCAGGATGGGCATCGTGCCGGCCCCGGCGAGCGTCACCGTGCGGCCGGGCCGGGGGGCGTGCACGATCCGGCCGTCGCCGACGTACATCCCGACGTGGCTGGCGTCCTCGAAGTAGATGATCAGGTCGCCGGGCCGCATCTCCCCCGTGCCGACGTGCGGGAGCCGCCGCCACTGCTCCTGCGAGGTGCGCGGGACGGTCCGGCCGGCCGCCGCCCAGGCCCCGGAGGTGAGTCCGGAGCAGTCGAAGGACTCCGGGCCCTCGGCGCCCCACACATAGGGCTTGCCGATCTGCGCGGTGGCGTACGCCACGGCCTTCGCGCCCTGTTCGGTGGCCCGGCCGGCGACCTTGTCCAGGATGCCGGAGTCCAGCCAGGCGGTCTGCGCCTCCTGGGCGGCCTGCCGCTCCAGGCGGGCGAGGCGCTCCTTCTCCTCCTTCTCCAGCGCGGACTCCAGCTTCTTCGCCGCCGCGATCCGCTTCTCGGTCCTGCGCTGGGCGGTGGCCTTCGCCTCGCGGTTCGCCTCCAGCTTCTGCCACTGGGCGGAGGCGTCGGCGGCGTAGGTCTTCAGGTCCTGCTGGGTGCGGGCCAGCCGGGCGAGCAGCCCCTTGGTGGCTCGCTGGCCCTGGAGCACCCGGCCGGTGCCGTCGAGGAACTCGCCGGGGTCCTCGCTGAGCATCAGCCGCGCCTCGTCGGGCAGTCCGCCGCCGCGGTACTGGGCGCGGGCGGCGGCGCCGGCCCGCTCCCTCAGCTCGTCCAGCTCCCGCTGCCCGTCGACGATCTTCTTGGCCAGCGCGACGAGTTCGGCGGACTGCTTCTCCGCCTTCTCCTCGGCCGCGTTGTACTCGTCGGTGGCGACGGCGGCCTCGCGGTAGAGCCGGTCGAGTCTGGCGCGTACGGCCTCCAGCTCGCCGTCGGTGGCGGGGGCCGCGGCGGTGGCGGACGGCGACGGCACGGCCGTCCGGGCGGGGGAGGGGCCCGGGTCGGCGAACGCCGTGCCCGGTACCGCCAGCACCGTGATCGCGCAGACCACGCTCACACCGAGGGCCGCGAGCCCACGAGTCCCCGTCCGCATACCCCGCGCCCCCCAAGCTGATTTACCGTCAGTAACGTGTGGTCACCCGGTGGATCGTGCCACGGCGGCGCGGAAAACGACAGAGGCACTCCGCCTCCGCTTGCGGCCCGCGACGCGCCGATCCCCCTCGATGTGACGAACGCCGCACCCGCATCGTTCCCGCGCGGTTCAGCCCCGCGGGGCCAACGCCTCCCAGCGCACCGTCACTTCGCCCTGCCGCCAGCGGGCCGGCCCGTCCGCGACCGGCCAGTCGGCGGTGAGGTCGCCCACCGCGCGCAGCCAGCGCTGCCGGGCGCCGTAGGAGGCGTAGGGCGCGGCGGCGGCCCAGGCGCGGTCGAAGTCGCGCAGGAAGGCGTGCACCGGCTCGCCGGGGACATTGCGGTGGATCAGCGCCTTCGGCAGCCGTTCGGCCAGGTCGGAGGGGCGGTCCAGGGAGCCGAGCCGGGTCGCGAAGGTGACCGTGCGCGGCCCCTCGGGCCCGAGCGCCACCCACACGTGCCGGCGCCCGATCTCGTCGCAGGTGCCCTCCACCAGCAGCCCCCCGCGCGAGGTGCCGGTCGCCGGGGCGAGCCGCGCGCACAGCCGCTCCCAGACGGCGGCCACCTCGCCCTCGTCGTACTGGCGCAGCACATTGGCCGCGCGGACCAGCAGCGGGCGCTGGGGGAGCGGGATCTCGAAGCCGCCGCGCCGGAAGGCGAGGCCCTCGCGGGCGTACGGCTCGGCCGCCGCCACGCGTGCGGGGTCGATCTCGACGCCCACCACGCGCGTGCGCGGCGCCACCCGGCGCAGCCGGTGCAGCAGTTCGACGGCGGTCCAGGGGGCCGCCCCGTAGCCGAGGTCGACGGCGACCGGGTCGGCGGCGCGGCGCAGCTCGGCGCCGTGGGCGGCCGCGATCCAGCGGTCCATCCGGCGCAGCCGGTTGGGATGGGTCGTCCCGCGCGTGACCGACCCGACGGGGCGGGAGGCGGCGCGGGCTGTCATACGTACGAGGGTATGCGGTGCCCGGAGCGCCCCCGGGACCCCGCCGGAGGTCGAACGGTTGAGCGATAGTCGGTAATGATTCGGCAAAACCGGGGAAACCGGAATGGGAGCACACCCCTCCGGCGTTGCAGGCACTTGGAGGGCGGCGAGCGCCCTTCGCACGGCCTGCCCGCAGCGAGGAGGAAACGCCACGTGAGCCAGTACGTCAGCAGGCTCGGGCGTCGCTCACCGACGGCCGCCCCCCGGCTGCGGCTGCACCGCAGGCCCCGCCGCGTCGCCATGCTCTCCGTGCACACCTCGCCCCTGCACCAGCCGGGCACCGGCGACGCGGGCGGCATGAACGTCTACATCGTGGAGCTGGCCCAGCGCCTGGCCGCGATCAACATCGAGGTCGAGATCTTCACCCGGGCGACCACCGCCGCCCTCCCGCCCACCGTCGAACTGGCCCCCGGCGTCCTCGTCCGGCACGTCGACGCCGGCCCCTACGAGGGCCTCGCCAAGGAGGAGCTGCCCGCCCAGCTCTGCGCCTTCACCCACGGCGTGATGCAGGCGTGGGCCGGCCACCGCCCCGGCCACTACGACCTGGTCCACTCGCACTACTGGCTCTCGGGCCACGTCGGCTGGCTCGCCGCCCAGCGCTGGGGCGCCCCCCTGGTGCACGCCATGCACACCATGGCCAAGGTCAAGAACGCCAACCTCGCCGCGGGTGACACCCCCGAGCCCGCCGCCCGCGTCATCGGCGAGACCCAGGTCGTCGCCGCCTCCGATCGGCTGATCGCCAACACCGCCGAGGAGGCCGAGGAACTCGTCCGGCACTACGCCGCCGACCCCGCCAAGGTCGCCGTCGTCCACCCCGGCGTCAACCTCGACCGGTTCCGCCCCGCCGACGGCCGGGCCGCCGCCCGCGCCCGCCTGGGCCTGCCCCAGGACGCGCTGATCCCCCTCTTCGCGGGCCGCATACAGCCCCTGAAGGCCCCCGACATCCTGCTCCGCGCGGTCGCCGTCCTCCTCGACGAACGCCCCGGGCTGCGCTCCCGGATCGTCGTCCCCGTCGTCGGCGGCCCCAGCGGCAGCGGCCTCGCCAAACCGGAGGGGCTGCAGAAGCTCGCCGCGCGGCTCGGCATCGCCGACGTCGTCCGGTTCCGCCCGCCGGTCGGGCAGGAGCAGCTCGCCGACTGGTTCCGGGCCGCCTCGGTGCTGGTGATGCCGTCCTACAGCGAGTCCTTCGGACTGGTCGCCATCGAGGCGCAGGCCACCGGCACCCCGGTGCTCGCCGCGTCGGTCGGCGGCCTGCCCGTCGCGGTCCGCGACGGCGACACCGGCTTCCTGGTGGACGGCCACGAACCCGCCGCCTACGCTCGCGTACTGCGCGACTTCGCCGACCACGCCGAGCTGACCGACCGGATGGGCGCCGCCGCCGCCCGGCACGCCCAGCGCTTCGGCTGGGACACGGCCGCCGCCGCCACCGCCGACGTCTACACCGCCGCCGCCCAGGCCCACCGCCGTCGCGTACGCTCGCCCCATGGCTGAGGCACAGGTTCTGGAACAAGCCCTGCGGGACGCCGAGGTGGAGTGGGAGAGCCCCGAGCCGGGCTCGTACGTGGTCAAGCTCCCCGGCACCCGGAAGCTCTCCACGACCGTCTCCCTGCTGCTCGGCCGCCACTCCCTCTCCCTGAACGCCTTCGTGATCCGCCACCCCGACGAGAACGAGGCGGGCGTCCACCGCTGGCTCCTGGAGCGCAACCTCAAGCTGTACGGCGTCGGTTACGCCGTCGACCGCCTCGGCGACGTCTACGTCACCGCCAAGCTCCCCCTGTCGGCCGTCACCCCCGACGAGATCGACCGCCTGCTCGGCCAGGTCCTGGAGGCCGCGGACGGCGCCTTCAACACCCTGCTGGAGCTGGGCTTCGCCTCCTCCATCCGCAAGGAGTACGAGTGGCGCCTCGCCCGCGGGGAGTCGACGCGGAACCTGGAGGCGTTCATGCCGCTCATCCAGCGGCCCTCCGGCCCGGACACCGACTGACCTGCTGTCGATCTGCTGTTAATCTGCGGCGGTTTCATCACTCCTATCAGTGAGAGGCCGTGCATGAGCACAGGCAGAACCGGCTTCGTGGCCGCGCTCGCGGGAGCCCTCGCCCTCGCGGCGTTCACCGCGCCGGCCGCGCGGGCCGCCGACACCGGCATAACGGTGTCGAACGTGGTCGTGAACAAGGGCAGGCCCATCGTGGTCGGCACCACCGCCGAGGTGGAGCCCACGATCAGTTTCCGCTTCACCTGGCCGTCGGGGTACTCCCTGTCGACAGCGGACGCGGACCCCTTCCTCTACCACGGCACCACCGCCGCCAAGGGCGCCGAGTCCGGCGGGATCTACATGGGCGGCTACACCTGCTACGAGGACGGCTCCCGCGCGGCCGACTGCGAGGGCACCCTCTACATCGACCCGCCCTACCGGCTCGACTCGAACAACGACGCCACCACCTGGAAGCTCGCCTTCCACGCCTTCCTGTGGACCAAGGACGACAAGCTGAAGGCCGAGGAGTACCTCACCGGCCTCGGCACCGCCCAGGTCAAGCGCGCCGCCAAGCTCACCGCCAACGCCTCCCCGGAGCCGGTCACCAAGGGCAAGACCCTCACCGTCACCGGCAGGGCCACCCGCGCGGACTGGGTGAGGCACAAGTACACCGGGTACGCCGACAAGCTCGCCAAGCTCCAGTTCCGCAAGGCCGGCAGCAGCGCGTACACGACCGTCAAGACCGTCCGCGCCGACTCCGCCGGTGACCTGAAGACCACCGTCAAGGCGAGCACCGACGGCTACTGGCGCTGGACCTTCGGCGAGACGACCACCACGGGCGGCGCGACGGCCGCCGGGGACTACGTCGACGTCCGGTAGCGGCCCGGGGTGACGCCGACCAGCCGCTTGAAGTGCCGGGTCAGATGGGCCTGGTCGTAGAAGCCGGTGGCGGCGGCCACGTCGGCGGGGGCGCGCCCGGCGAGCAGCAGCTTCCGGGCCCGCTCCACCCGGCGGGACATCAGGTACTGGTGCGGGGCGATGCCGTACGCGGTGCTGAACGCCCGTACCAGATGCGCCGGGTGGGCCGGCAGCAGGCCGGTGGCCTCCTCCAGGGTGAGGCCCTGGACGACGCGTTCGTCGAGCAGTTCGCGCAGGCGCCGGGCGAGCGCGGGGTCGGGGCGGGCCGGACGCACCGCGCGGGGGCGCAGACGGGCGCGCAGTTGCTCGCCGACGAAGGCCAGCCGGCTCGCCGCCTCCAGCTCGTCCCCGGGCCGCACCAGCGCGGTGTGCAGCCGGTCCACCCGCCGCCGCAGCACCGGATCACGCAGGTCGGGCCCGTCCACGGCCGGTCCGATCAGGTCCTCGCCCAACTGCGAGAAGTCCAGGTACAGCACCCGCTTGCGGAACCCCTCCGCGGTGGCGGGCGAGCCGTTGTGCGCCACGTGCGGCGGCAGCAGCGACACCGTGTCGTGCGGGGTGCCGTGCCGGTGCCTGGCCAGGTCGTACCGTACGGCGCCGGAGTCCACGATCAGCAGCGTCCACGCCTCGTGGACGTGCATCGGGTAGGCGTACTCGGTGAACCGGGCGTGGAAGACCTCCAGGACGCCCGGGACCGGGGGCCGCCAGGCGGTGACGTCCCGCCGGGCGCCGTCGCGCTGAGAGGCCATGCAAAGAACGTACAAGACCGCTCCCGGCGGCGAACGGCAGCCTGATGCGCATGAACGACCTGACGAACGGGGCGGAGCCCGTCCGCTTCGACACCAAGATCGCCGTCCTGCTGCGCGCGGACCTGGAGCCCTGGCAGCGCCTGAACGTCACCGCCTTCCTGGTCAGCGGCCTGGGCAGCCAGGTGCCCGAGGTGATCGGGGAGCCGTACGAGGACGCCGACGGCGTCGGCTACCTGCCGATGTTCCGGCAGCCGGTGCTGGTCTTCCAGGGCACCAAGGAGACGCTGACCGCCGCCCACGCCCGCGTGCTGTCCCGTTCCCTGCCGCGGGCGGTCTTCACCTCCGACCTCTTCGGCACGGGCAACGACCGCGACAACCGGGCGGCGGTACGGGCCGTGCCGACCGCCGCACTGGACCTGGTGGGGCTGGCGGTGTACGGCCCGAGGAACGCGGTGGACAAGGCGCTCAAGGGGGCGCGGATGCACCCGTAGGCGTGCACTTCCAGGCGTGCACCCCTAGGCGTGCACCCGTAGGCGCGCTCAGGCGGTGCGGATGCCCGTCTGGGCGCGCTCAGGCGGTGCGGATGCTCGTCTGGGCACCCTCAGACGGTGCGGATGCCCCCGTGGGCACCCTCAGGCGGTGCGGATGCCCGCCTAGGAGCCCTCAAGCGGCGCGGATGCCCCCCCCTGGGCGCCCTCATGCGGCGCTGACCTCGGGTTCCGTGCGGGTCGGCGGGTCCGCGACCACGGGCTTCTCCGCGGGCAGCCGCCGCATCAGCACGCCGTACCCGACCCCGGCCACCGTGCCGACGACCGCGCAGATCCCCCACAGCCACGCGGCGCCGAACCGGTCGATGACCAGCCCGGACATCAGCGGGGCGACGAGCGAGGCGACCGACCAGGACATCGTGTACATGCCCTGGTAGCGCCCCCGGCCGTGGGCGGGGGAGAGGCGGACGACCAGCCCGGTCTGGGTCGGGGCGTTGACGATCTCCGCGAGCGTCCACACGCACACGGTCAGGGCGAACACCCCGACCGACCCGGCGAACGCGGTGAGCCCGAACCCGTACCCGGCCAGCAGGGACGACACGACGAGCAGCCGCCGGGGATCGCGGTGCTCGATGAACCGCGTCACCGGTATCTGAAGGACGACGATCAGCACCCCGTTGACGGCGATCGCCAGGCCGTAGTCCGCCGCGCTGAACCCGGCCTCGCCCATCGCCACCGGCAGCCCCACCGACCCCTGCTGGAACACGAACGCCACCAGGAAGGACAGCCCGACCACGCTCATGAACCGCCCGTCCCGCAGCACGGTCCCCAGCGACACGGGCGCCTCGTCCACCGCGCCCCCGCCCACCCCGCCGGGCCGCGACTCGGGCAGCTTCACGAAGACGACGACCGCGCAGACCAGCGTCATCGCCGCCTCGATCAGGAACCCGGCGAGATAGCTGAACTCGGCGATGAACCCGGCCCCCATGGACGACACCGCGAACCCGAGGTTGATCGCCCAGTAGTTGAGCGAGAACGCGCGGATACGGTCCTGCGGCCGCACGATGTCGGCCATCATCGCCTGCACGGCCGGCCGCGAGGCGTTGGAGGCCATGCCCACCAGGAAGGCGACGCCGGCGATGGCGACCGGGTCCGTCATGAACCCGAGCAGCGCGACCGACAAGGCGGTGGAGGTCTGCGCGATCAGCAGGGTGGGCCGCCGTCCCAGCTTGTCGGTCATCACCCCCGCGCCGAGCGAGGAGACCACCCCGCCGAGCCCGTGCAGCGCGGCGACCAGACCGGCGTACGAGGCGGAGTAGCCCCGGTCGAGGGTCAGGTACAGCGCCATGAAGGTGGCGACGAAGGCGCCGAGCCGGTTGACGAGCGTGCTCGTCCACAGCCACCAGAACTCCCGTGGAAGCCCGGAAACGGACTCCCGCACGGCACGTCTCACACCACCGACCGACATGCTCTCCCCCGCTTGCGTAAGCGCCCAAACCGTCAGGCGCACCTTACGCACGACCCGCCCTCCGGAACCACTCGATTAACACTTCCCGTCAACCGTCCGAGGGCCGGGCGCGGGGCGCGGCCCCCGGGCGGGTTCGATTACGCTCGGACCCATGGCCGACGCACCGTACAAGCTGATCCTCCTCCGCCACGGCGAGAGCGAGTGGAACGAGAAGAACCTGTTCACCGGCTGGGTGGACGTCAACCTCACCGCGAAGGGCGAGAAGGAGGCGACGCGCGGCGGCGAGCTGCTCAAGGACGCCGGCCTGCTCCCCGACGTGGTCCACACCTCCCTCCAGAAGCGCGCGATCCGCACCGCGCAGCTCGCGCTGGAGTCCGCCGACCGCCTGTGGATTCCGGTCCACCGCTCGTGGCGCCTGAACGAGCGGCACTACGGCGCCCTCCAGGGCAAGGACAAGGCGCAGACCCTCGCGGAGTTCGGCGAGGAGCAGTTCATGCTGTGGCGCCGCTCCTACGACACCCCGCCCCCGGCGCTGGACCGCGACGCCGAGTACTCCCAGTTCTCCGACCCGCGCTACGCGACCCTCCCGCCGGAGCTGCGCCCGCAGACGGAGTGCCTGAAGGACGTCGTCGCGCGCATGCTCCCGTACTGGTTCGACGCGATCGTCCCAGACCTCCTGACCGGCCGCACGGTCCTGATCGCCGCCCACGGCAACTCCCTGCGCGCCCTGGTCAAGCACCTGGACGACATCTCGGACGCCGACATCGCGGGCCTCAACATCCCGACGGGCATCCCCCTCTCCTACGAACTGGACGCCGACTTCAAGCCGCTGAACCCCGGCGGCACGTACCTCGACCCGGACGCGGCAGCGGCAGCGATCGAGGCGGTCAAGAACCAGGGCAAGAAGAAGTAACGCGACGCCAGTAAGCCCCCGACCTGCGGCTTCTTCGCGGGCGGGGGCTTTTTGGTGGGGCTGGGCCGTCTCTGGGCCGTCAGGTGCGACGACGCCAGCGACGGACGCGGATGTCGAGGACGATCAGCAGCGCCACGGGGACGGCGATCTCGGCGGGAGCCTCAGCCCAGAGGGCGAGCGCACCGCCGGCCGTGCCGATGAGCGCGAGCGGCAAGTCACGGGGACAGATGTCGACGGTGACACCTGCGCGTGGGACCATGTGGCCTCCATCTGTAGTCGGTTCCTGGCAAGGGTTCCGGGTGCGGAAATGGAACGAATGCCGCCCCTGGCCGGGCGGCATTCGCATGCGGTGAGACTTTCGCATAGCTGCGCACTATAGACAAATGCGCAGCTAGAGGCGCCTTCGACTTTCACAATAGAAAAGTCGCACGATCAGTCCCGTGTTTATTTGGATGCACAAGCTGTTCATGCCCGTGAACAGGAAGAACTTCACGAGGCTGGGGGCATCCACGCCATGCGGGGAGCGTTCCTCTGGGCGGGTTGTCGGGGACAGCAAAATTCCCTTGCTCGCAAGGAAAATTCCCTCGGCAGGGAAAGTCTTCGAGTGCCAGCTAGACGGCTCACGAGATTCAGGTCCGGAGGACCGTCTGGAATTCGTCGCACGCGTGAGCGATTGCCTTGCGTGTGCGCTCTTGGCTCGACGAGTCTCGCGAGAACGGCATGCACGCGCTCCGGAACTTCCACGCCTCAGTGCTCCTGGACACAGGGGAGAACATCAAGGCCCTCGCCGAAAACCTCGGCCACTCGGACCCGGGCCTGACGCTCCGCGTGTACGCGCACCTCATGCACCCACGCCCAGGATCTCGCCCTGTCGAAGTCCGCAACCGCCACCCAAGTCGACCATGGCTCGGTAGCGCTCGGGCATGGCGGCCCGGACGGCGAAGACCCACTCGGGCGCCCGCGGCACGACGCGCTTGGTGCCGACGGTCGGCGGCCGGACGGACCGGGCGGCACACGGGTTGCGGGGGAGGGTGGCCGTCATCCACTGCCGCACTGAGCGCCGCGCGCACGTTGGAGTAGATCGTCCGAGCGTACGACCCACGGACGCCGTTCTCCTGCAACTGCCGCTCCCAGTACCGGATGTGTGCCGGCTGGAAGGAGCCGAGCGGGCGCGAGCCGAGGTAGGGGAAGGCGTGCAGCCGTAGCTGCGACTCCATCGAGGCTCGGGTGTTCGGATCGGCACCCTGCGTGGCGACCCAGCGCTCGGCGTACTACTGCGCGGATCACCCCTGGCGGAAGACGCCGCACTGATCATGAGCGAGCTGAGCGCCAGCGCGGTCATCCACACGGCCAGCGGCCAGGCGGCCGGCACCTTCTACCTGGCACTCGCGGTCTCCCCGCAGACGATCGCCCTGTTCGTCACGGACAACGGCGGCACCAAAACGGTGCCCAAGGTCGCACACCAGGACCAGGAGGCGGAGCACGGCCGAGGACTCGGCATGGTCAGCGTCATCGCCGACCTGGTCGCTGTCCACAGCACCACGGAGGGCCACACCGTGACCGCCCACCTCTTCGCACACTCCCCACGAGGAGCCCACCCATGCTGACGGAGAAGCCCACCCGCGGCTTCTGGTGCGAATGCTGGACCGAAAACACCGACGCCCCACAGAAGCAGCCGACCCTACGGGCATCCTTCGACGCCTACTCCCCGTCCCAGGCCGACAGATGGGTAGCCGTCGCACTGCGCACCATCTCACCGGCCCTGGACCCCGACGCCTCCAACGAAGCGTGGGAGTGGTTACACGACGAGCGAATCGACACCAGACGAGCCCTGCTCCGCGAGGAACCCTGCACAGTCACCATCACCCACGCCAACACCCGCATCACCTGGACGATCCGCCCAGTCCTCTTCCTACCACTCGCACACCGCCAGGCCGGACTACCAGCCTGCGCCAGCCGCTTCACACCCCACGCAACCCACTGAGTTACAACTTCCTCTACTGGATCAAGGCCGCTCGCTCCGCTCCCCGCACACGGCCCGGCCCCCGGCCGGGCCTGCGCTCCTGTCTCCGCCCCGCTCCAGCCCGGCCGGCGCACATGCCGCGCACACAGCATGCAGCCACCCGATGCCAGAGAAGACGTACGTCGTGGCAGGGGCGGTCGGCTTCACGGCTTTACGGAGCCACTTCGGGGCGAGCCTCGAAGCCGCTCTACCGATCTCTGCGTTGCTGCTCCAAGCTCCGCAAGAGACACCTAACATCACTCGCATGACAGACGCTCAGGACCGTGTAGGGACAAAGATTCTAGCCACTTGCGGCAGTTGCGATAAGACAGTAATGGCAACAGTGGCAGGAGTACTAGTGGAGGAAAACGGGGACAATGGATTGCCAACTTTGCTACAGCTGGCGTCCTGTTCGAAGTGTGGAGATGCATTGCTGGCAATGGAAGAAGATTACGGGGATGGATGGGATGAAGATCCCGTAACCGTATGGCCGCAAACTCAACAGGTCATGAGCCCTCTCATCCCGGAAACTTTGCGCAGACAACACGGTGAGACTTACCGATGCTTCACTGCAAAAGCCTATACGGCTACCGTCGTCATGGTACGCAGAACCCTAGAGGGGTTGTGTCGAGAACAGGGCGCACAAGGCCGAAGCCTTATGCAAATGCTTCAAAACCTCAACAGCTCCGGCAAGATCGAAGGACGGCTGCTTGAGTGGAGCCAAGAGCTACGTATGCTCGGCAACGAGGGTGCGCACTTCACGAACACCTTGATAACTCCTGAGGACGCCGCAGATGCGATCGTTTTTAGCGAGGCACTTATAGACTATATCTACGTTTATTCTGCACAGTTCGAAAATTTCAAAAAGCGGCGCCCCGAGAAGGCCGGCGAGAACTAGGAAATCCCCTCAGTCAATATTGATACCACTCCAGCCCTCGAGTGTATTAACAACGTCCTGAATCTTTGCAAATCCGATCCTGCCAGGCTTGATGGATTTTCGAAGTGGGACACTAAGAACCTCCATCGTCTTCAGCATTCCGAGAACTTCAACGAGCCCCGCAGACAATTCCCGCAAATCGGTGGACTCGTCGGTCACGCTCGCGATAAGGCTTTTTGCAAGATCTGACGCTTCTTTAGTCCTAACTCCTGACAGCTGGCCAACCATGGATCGCATAAGGGCATCCGCATCAGTCACTGAGCTTGCCAGCTGTGAGGCTGATTCCTGCAACTTAACCGAAGGGTCGCGCACAGCCTGCGCCATGGCAATCGAGCGTGCCCTCATTACACCGGGGGAGGTTGCGGTGAATTGCTGCATCTCCGCCTGCACAACAGCGAACCAATTCGTGAGGTCTTCTTCAGCGCGGTTCATCTCTGCGGGAAGTCGATCCCCGATTGAATTCAACTGCTCCAGGTGCTCAAACAAGTCAAATTCTTCATCTACCTCAGCGCCTCCATCGCTTTCGACTGGATGCAACTGAGGCTCACTCATCTTCTCCTCTGCCTCGGCGATGATTTTCACGAGCTTGTTGGCAATGCGAGAGAGAGCAGTTCTCCATTCTTTCGTTCCACGCCCCGAAAGGAAAGCTTCTTCAAGGTTTTCAAATTGGATGGATTCAATGAGTCTGACTTCAGGCAATGGATGGTCGGCCGAAATGGCGCTAGCTCCCAGGATTACGATGGGGAGTACGAGGAATCCGGCATCCAACAGTTTCGCTGACCCATAGAAAGCATTCAACTCTTCCCGGCACGCAGGTCTGTTGAAATACTGCATCGTGATAATCGGCATGAAAATTGATGCACCACGCAGTTCGCTATCAATTCGTTTCCGCCAGTCGTTCCCCCATCCGATACTGTCCCTATCGAAGAAAATCTCCAGTTGCCCGCCAGTGGTGGCAGCATAAAAACTACCGAGGTCGCTGGTGAAGTGCTCTACGGCTTGATTCAGGAGTTCATCGTCCAAGTGGGCATAGCTAACAAAGATGCGATTTGCCTGGCCAGAGGTAGTGCCGTCCATAAATAATCATCCTCCAAGATGTGCCCACGGCCTCGCGCTGGCCATGCCCTTCGTGTCAACAGTATGAACCCCAATAGCCTTCCCACGCCGGAGTACTCAGCAGTAGCGGCAGATGCCTCAGTGAACTGCGCTCGGCTTTCCAGGCGACGGCGGAACCGACCGCGTCAGTCCGTCTACCCATCACTACGAAGCGGATGAGCGCGGATGCGTGCGGACCATCTGCCCAGGTGAGCAGCCCCCGAGCCCGAGGGAACACCCCACCCAAGTTGCTCCGGGACGAAGAGGTCCTCACCCAAGGTCTCACCTCCAGGCCTCCGCCGACGCAGCTTGCTCTAGTCGACGGCATGGCGGCGTGGCTGAGGCCAGCGGGGGTCCAGCGAGGCACACGCGTGCGTGCTCGGTCGGCGCACCCGCCGTCGTGGCTGACTGTCGTTGGCTGAGGTTCAGACGGGGCCATCGAAGGCGTCGACCGTCAGCCGAGCGCGCCGAAGCTGGGCTGTCCCTGGGCCGCCCGAGGCCGCTCGACAGTGGCCAATGACGACCAACGACGACCACCAGGCGCACGGTCCTGCCAGTTCTGAGCAGCGAAAACGCAGGTCACCAAGATCCCGGCAACACCCAGGGCAAGAAGAAGTAGCACTCACTGTTCAAGCCCTCTGCCTGCGGTGTCTCTGCGGGTAGGGGGCTTGTGCGTACCGGGGGTGCCTACGGAGTCGTCACTCGGCACTCCGACGGGTCGCCCCGGCCGGCCAGACGACGTCCACGGGGATGCCCGCGGCCTGTGCTTCGAGCACGGTGTCGGCGGTACCGCCGCCCTTTCCGCTGGGCGGCTCCCCGTTCCATACGGCCACGAGCCGGTCGGCGCGCTGGAGGAGTACGGCGTTGGCGGCCTCGTAGGCATGCCGGTCGGCGGTGTCGTTGGGGAGGACGAGAACCTCGTCGGCCGCTTCGGCGAGCCGGTCGAAGAGGGCCGCGTGGTCGGGCTTGACCTTCGTCCGGCGGTAGTCCCGTGAGGGGAGGACGACGGTCAGCCGTCCGCCGGCGGCGAGGACGGCCTCGGCGAACAGGGAGTCGGCGCCCGTGGCGATGCAGGAGACCCCGACGAGGTCACCGCCGTCGGCGTACGGCATGAGCAGGTCGTCCAGCGCGGCCCGAACCAAGGGGATGGTGTCCCCGGTCAAGTCCATGTGGCCGGTCACCGCGATGGTCGTCACGGTCGTCGCTCCCCTCGTTCAGGCCGACAGCAGGTCGCGGGTCCTATCGCGAGCCTCGCGCACGGGCCGGGCGGAACCATGGCCCACGGTGCACGGGTACAACTCCCCGAGCTGGGCCCGGACCCGGCTGGACCGAGTCGCCCGAGCCGCCGCGGGGACATCAGTGTGTGGGGGCTCCACCAGTCAGTCGGGCGCGCTTGGTGGCCACGGCCTCGGGGGCGGCTTGACCGTGCACCTTGTCGAACTCCGCGATCAGCTCGTCCAGGCAGTCCCGCTCGATCTGCCGCTGAGCTGCTTCCTCCAGGTAAGCCGGGACGTCCCGCTTGTCGTTCCGCTCACGGACTGCTCGCGGAGTCCCGGCAGTGAGGGTGACGGGCATGGCGCTGGTGGGACGGCCGGCGGGCAGAGGGCCCACTTCCTCATCAGTCACCTGTCGAGCATGCCAGTCAGAAATGCCATAGTGCGCCGGGTGGGCCATCTAAGACCGCTGGACGGTGGCCCGTGGCCAGGGCTCAGCCCCGCAGATTTCGATGAGAGTCGGCCCCTTCCTCAAACGGCCCAGGCATCGGCCATCACGAAGGACACCACTGTCCCGCCGTACCGACTCGGTCCTGAATGCCAGGACTCGGCGATGGAGTCGACCAGGAGCAGGCCGCGGCCGTGAGCGTCGTCGGCGTCTGGCCGGCGGAGGCGTACGTTCGCCGGGAAGCCGGGGTTGTGGACCTCGACCCGTAGTGAGGTGCCTTCCCGGAGCCACTCCACGCGTACGTGCCACTCCTCGTCCGCCCGTCCGTACAGGATGGCGTTCGTGACCAGTTCGGAGATCATCAGCGTGCAGTCGTCGACCGAACAAGCCGGGCTGTACGGGGTGATGAACTTCCGGAACCAGTGCCGGGCTCTGGGGACGGACTCCGGGACTGGAGGCAGGGTCATCGCCCCGAGCCTCGGTGACTCCTCGCAGGGACAGCAGTCGATCGTGTAGGTCATCCGCGCTCACTCCTTGCCGCGCCGGTGCCGTCGCGAATGCGGCATCGCCGATACCCGTTGTCGAGCCGTCTCAATCGACGCCGACGGACCCGCGCGGTGGCGTGCCTGCACCACTCACCTGGAGGAATCGCTCGACAACCTCTCTAGACATCCTTCAGGCTCCCGCCTTCTCTCTAGAGATGTCAAGCGGACCATGGTTTCGGTTGACAGGCCGGAGCGTGTGGTTACGCCCCGCGAGCGACTCCCCGACCTATGGCCTAGGCTGTCTAGAGAAGCGAGGAGGGGTTCCGGAATGGCCACTACCGACGACGATCGTCGGCCCAAGTACCAGCGGATCGCGGATTCCCTGCGCGAGGCGATTGGGTCGGGCGAGTACGGTCCAGGTGACCGGCTTCCGGGGGAGAACGACCTCATGGCCTCGTATGGCGTGGCCCGTATGACGGCTCGCCAGGCGTTGGGCGTCCTGCGTGACGAAGGCGTCGTTGAGGCCCGCAAGGGTGCTGGCGTCTTCGTTAGGGACTTCCGACCGCTACGACGCCGGAGCATCCAGCGCCTGGCCCGCGACCAGTGGGGCAGTGGGCGTTCCATCTGGTCGGTGGACGCCGATGACCGGGCCCTCGAAGTCGATCAGGTCCAGGTGACCGAGGAGGCCGCGCCCGACGGTGTCCACGCGGTCCTGGGCCTGGCCGGCGGGGAGACGGTGTGTGTGCGGCGGCGGCGTTTCGTGCTGGACGGCAAGCCGGTGCTGCTCGCGACCAGTTATCTGCCCATGTCGGTGGTCACCGGGTCCGCCGTCACCCGGGAGGACACCGGACCGGGTGGTACGTACGCCCGGCTCGCCGAACTTGGGCATGAACCCACCCACTTCCGCGAGGAGATCCGCTCCCGCATGCCGTCGAAGGACGAGGTGGCGCGGTTGAGCTTGTCCCCCGGCACTCCCGTCATCCTCATCTGCCGTACGGCCTTCACCGGCCGAGGCCGCCCCGTCGAGGTCAACGAGATGACGCTCGACGCCGCCTCGTACGTCCTGGAGTACGACTTCGACGCGGGCGCGCGAGACGCCGTACCCGGCGACTGAGGCGCTCTTGCCCAAGCGATGCCCGCATGGCCGTCGCGGCCATGGGTACGACCCCTGCCGTACAAGAGAGTTGCGGATGTGGCCGGAGAGGTGGTCGGTGTGATCAGGAAGTTGCAGGCCGTGGCGTTGGACTGTGCCGATCCGGTGCGGCTCGCGGAGTTCTACGCGGAGTTGCTCGGTGGGGAGGTGGTCGCCGATCCCGATGAGCCCGACTGGGTCGAGGTGCGCGGGTTCGAGGGGATTCCGTTGGCCTGTCAGCGGGTGGAGGGGTACCGGCCGCCCGAGTGGCCGGGGCAGGAGCGTCCGCAGCAGGTTCATCTGGACTTCGACGTCGATGACCTCGACGGGGAGGAGAAGCGGGCGCTCGCTCTCGGCGCGACCCTGCTGGAGCGGACGGACGAGGTCCGGCCGGGGGCCAACTGGCGGGTCTACGCCGATCCGGCCGGCCATCCGTTCTGCCTCTGCTTCCACTGAGCCGGCAGGTCGGCTAATCGTTCTGCCTCTGCTTCCACTGAGTCGCCGGGTCGGCTGATCGTTCTGCCTCTGCGTCCACTGAGCCGGCGGGTCGGCTAATCGTTTGCCGCGGGTCCGTCCGGTCGGATAGACAGCCCGCATGCTCAAGGGTGACAGGGTCGGGCTGCGGGCCCGGCACGAGGAGGACATACCGGTTCTGCGGGCCGAGCTGTACAACGACGTGGTCAATGCCTCCCGGGCCGAGGGCGGGCCCTGGCGGCCGATCAAGCCCGGTGCGCAGGACCCGCGGCTCGTGGTGGACGACAGGAACGAGGGGAGCGTCCCGTTCTCCGTCGTGGAGCTGGACGGCGGCACACTGATCGGCACCGCGACGCTGTGGGGCATCGACACCCACAACCGCGCCGCGCACATCGGCCTCGGCCTGCTGCCGTCCGCCCGCGGCAAGGGGTACGGCACCGACGTGGTCGCCGTGCTGTGCCATTACGGCTTCGTCGTACGCGGTCTGCACCGGCTGGGGATCGAGACGCTCGCCGACAACCACGCGATGCTGCGCGCCGCCGAGCGCAACGGCTTCGTCCGCGAGGGCGTACTGCGGTCCGCTGCCTGGGTGCTGGGCGAGTTCATGGACGAGGTGCTGCTCGGGCTGCTCGCCCGGGACTGGAACCGGCGCCGATGAGCTGTCGCTGACGGTCAGGTGACTGAGCGGCGGTGCGGGTGGCTGCGGATCTCGACGTCCGCGTCCGTGGCCGCCGAGAGGTCCCCTCGGTCTCGCGCCGCCCGTCGTTGCCGGACGAGGGCGGCGCACACGTCGCATCCCGGCACGGGGTCCGGTGGCGGCAGGGGGAGCGCCAGGTTCACCGGGCCCGTCATCGTCGTTTTCGTCGCGGCCATGTTCCGTGTCCTTTCCGCCGACTTTCCATGTTTCGGTAATCGTCCCGTGTCCGGCGCAGTGATCTGCCGAGTATTCGCGTCATGGGGTAAAAATCATGCCCGGCAGGCGGCGGACCATTCGGTCAGCTTGGCTCTCGCGTCCTCTCCGTGGAGGGATGATCTCTCGTATCCCCAGAACTCGTGCAAGTAGCCCTGGATGTCCCGGTCGTCGCGCAGTACGAGGCTTCCGGCGGATGTCTCGATGGTGACCAAGGACGTGTCGTAGATGGTGAACGTGTTCAGCGGGTTTCGCGGGGTCGGCGTACCCGTGGGGATCACGGCGATATCGACGTTGGGCAAGTGCGAGAGTGAGGACAGGCGGTCGATCTGTTCGGCCAGGGCCAACGGGGGGACGACCGGCCAGCGGACCGCCTGTTCGGTGAGGATGAACGTGAAGCGTTTCGAGGTGTCGTAGAGGACGGCCTGCCGTTCCAGTTTTCCCGCTATCGCCTTGCTCGTGTCCGCGGGGGAGTGCGCGAGGCTTGCCCGTATGTACTCCGGTGTGGCTAGCAGGCCGGTGACCATCGAGAGCAGGAAGTAACGCATGTGCGCGGAGGACGCTTCGAGCGCCTTCAGCTCGGCCTGCCGCGTCCCGAGGCCCTTGCGGCGCAGCTCCCGGAGGTTGCGCCACTCGGTGTTGGCCCTCCTGGCGAGCGCGGAGACCTCCGCGATGACGTGCGACGGCACGGCGAGCGCGCGGAGGATCTGCTCGACGTCGACCAGGGACGGCCGCACCTTGCCGTTCTCGATGCGGCTCACCTTGGACTGGGACATGTTGCAGCGCGCGGCGAGCCGTACCCCCGAGAGTCCGGCTCGTCGACGCAGGTCACGAAGCATGGAGGCCAGTTCCTGGCTGGACTGGCCGAGCTGCTCGGGATCGAACGTCACTCGCCCACGTACTCCAGGAACGGCGTCGACGCGGCGACCGCGATGCGCCGGTATTCGACGAACGGCGCGGGGTCGCCCTCGTACAGCTCTCGGCCGACCTGTCTGCCGTCTTCCGCGTAATGCATGAGTACGACCTTCGAGCGGTCGAACATCCAGAAGTCCTGGACTTCCGGCAGAGGGTTTTCCCGGTCGGTCACGTCAAGGATGCGGATGTCCTCTCCCGCCCGCGCATGAGGCGCGTAATAACGGGAGAACTCGAAACGCAGGTACTCGGACAGTGGGCGCGTCACCACGTGCACCCTTCCCTTGCGTTTTCCCTCCCGTCGCAGCCGGTCGAGGTCTTCGAGGTACGGGGAGGAGCAGGCGAGTGGGTCGATCCGCTGTCCGGCCCGGAAGGCGTCGAACTCTTCCGCTTCCTGCGGTACGAGATACTGCGGGAGCGTCTCCAGCCGCCATGCTTCTTGCCGGAAGTCATGGAGTGTCGCCCGCCACTCGTCACCATCCAAGAGCACGGAACGCCTCCCGAAGCACGCTCTCCGGGATTTCGACGAGCCCCTCGCCCCGCGGCGGTGCGAAAGCCTCGGACAGGTCGCCCTGGACGACGAACGTGCCTCGCTCCGTGCGGTAGACGTTCGGGCAGTCGTCCTCTCCGCATTCGCCGTCGCCGTTGCCGGTAAGCCGCATCAGTTGCTCGCGTGCCATGGCGAACCCCCCTGGTCGGCAGCGCCGCTCGGGCCGCCCTTCCGACCGTACGAGAGCCGGCCGAGGGGCGTCTATGCACCGAGCCGACTATGCACGTTGTCGCATAACTTGCCCTCGACGGCGCCCGGTCCCCAACGGTCCGCCGGGAACCGGCCTGGACCCGCTCAGTGCCCGACGGCCGTCCCGCCCAGCCCCCGCCGGCGTCCGCGCACCGCCTCCAGCATCACGCCCAGCGCGAGGGACTGCGCCAGCGCCGAGACCACGATCCCGCCGATGAAGAACACCGCCGGCGCGTCCGCGCCGAAGAGCGAGTCCAGCCAGATGACGAAGCCGAAGGCGGGGAAGGTGAGGAACATGGGCCAGACCCAGACGAAGGTGGCGTCCGCCGCGGTGAGCGTGTCGTACGTGGCGACCCCCAGGGCGACGCCGACCAGGGCGAGGTACACCGCCGACAGCGGGTTGGCGAAGGTCAGGCGGGCCAGCGTGCGCAGCGGGCTGGGCTTCATCGGAGTCTCCCCGTGTACGGCGGTCGTCCGGGGGCGTCGGTCGCCCCCGTGACGCCTCCTATGCTCCGGCCGAAGGCCGGGCGCGTCCTGAGTAGCGGTACTCAGAAAAGCCCTGCGTACGGGGGAGGGGCCCCGGCGTGCGATACGCCGGGGCCCCTCACCGCGTCCGCCGGGTCAGCCGCACTGGCACGGATTGCCCGACTGGCAGCCGCAGCCGCAGCCCGAGCCGCAGCCGCACGCGGCGATCAGCGGCAGACTCCTGATCTCCGTGGGCTGCTCGGTCCCGCGTTCCCGCGCGGGGTCGGGCTTGGTGCTGGGGGATTCGGCCATGGGTCCCTCCTCAAGGCTGGTGCCTGTGCCCATTGGATGCCCCGGCGGGCGGTCGCATCAACGGCGCACTGGGGCGCCGGCGCCCGCTCGCCCCGGCCCCCTTTCACGCCGGGCGCCCCGGGAGGGACGGCGGGCTCAGGTCCCCTCGACGCCCGCCACCGGCTTCAGGTCGACCTGGAGTTCGTCCGCGTGCTCGCCGGTGACCAGGTACACCACCCGCTTGGCGACGGCCACCGCGTGGTCGGCGTACCGCTCGTAGTACCGGCCCAGCAGCGTGACGTCCACGGCCGTCTCGATGCCGTGCTTCCAGCGGTCGTCGATCAGGTGCTGGAACAGCGTGCGGTGGAGCAGGTCCATCGCGTCGTCGTCCTGTTCGAGCTGGAGCGCCAGATCGACGTCCTTGGTGATGATGACCTCGGCCGCCTTCGCCATCAGGCGCTGCGCCAACTGCCCCATCTCCAGGATGGTGGCGTGCAGGTCCTGCGGGACCGCGCGCTCGGGGTAGCGCAGCCGGGCCAGCTTCGCCACGTGCTGGGCGAGGTCGCCCGAGCGCTCCAGGTCGGCCGACATCCGCAGCGACGTGACGACGATCCGCAGATCCGTGGCCACCGGCTGCTGCCGGGCCAGCAGGGCTATCGCCCGTGCCTCCAGGTCGTGCTGGAGTTCGTCGACCTTCTGGTCGGCCTCGATCACGCTCTCGGCGAGCTTCAGGTCGGAGTCGAGGATGGCGGTCGTGGCGCGCCCGATCGCCGACCCGACCAGCCGGGCCATCTCCACCAGACCGTCGCCGATCGAATCCAGTTCCTCGTGGTACGCGTCCCGCATCAGGCTCCCTCTCGTACGTCATTCGGGGGAATCTCGGTGGGATCTCACCCCTCGTTTCACCCCCACCGTTCCACGTTCCCGCTCGTACGCGTCCGTTTCCGGCCCCCCAAATGAACCGGTACTGGCTCCAAGGTGAACTCTGGGCGACGAGTGTTCGAGGTCGCACCCGGATGGTTTCGGCCGGGCAGTACGCCATGCCTAACCTGGTCACATGGACGTGAACGCGGCGGTCGCCGCAGCGGCAGCGATCGCCGGAGTGCTCACCGGTGTCATCGCCATGCTGGCGTTCCGCTGGAGCGAGCGCGAGCAGAAGCGCCCCACCCGCACCTCGCTGCACATGGACCCGGTGCTTCCGCCGGGCGTGGACACCGTCCTGTCGGTGCTCAGGTCCTCCGCCGTCGTGCTCGACGAGGCGGACGCCGTGGTCAAGGCCAGCTCGGCGGCGTACGCCCTCGGACTGGTCCGCGGCGGCAAGCTGGCCGTCGAGCCGATGCTCCAGATGGCCCGCGACACCCGGCGCGACGGCGAGATACGGCAGGTCGAGCTGGACCTGCCGCGCCGCGGCACCGGACGCGGGGAGGCCCTGGCGGTCTCCGCGCGGGTCGCGCCGCTGGGCTCCCGGCTGGTGCTGCTGCTCGTCGAGGACCTCACCGAGGCCCGGCGCATCGAGGCGGTCCGGCGGGACTTCGTCGCCAATGTGAGCCATGAGCTGAAGACGCCGGTCGGCGCGCTGTCCCTGCTCTCCGAGGCGGTGATGGACGCCTCCGACGACCCCGAGGCGGTCCAGCGGTTCGCCGGGCGCATGCAGATCGAGGCCACCCGGCTGACCAACCTGGTCCAGGAGCTGATCGACCTCTCCCGGGTGCAGAACGACGACCCGCTGGAGGACGCCGAACCGGTCCGCATCGACGAACTGGTCGCCGAGGCCATCGACCGCTGCCGGCACGCGGCCGGCACCAAGCAGATCACCATGGCGGCCTCGATACTGGGGTCCGCAGGGCCTTCCGACGAGGGCGGTGACGGGCGGCGGGCGGGCATCGCCGACCTCTTCGTGCACGGCAACCGGGGCCAGCTCGCCGCCGCGCTCGGCAACCTCGTCGAGAACGCCGTCAACTACTCGCCCGCCCGCACCCGCGTCGGCATCGCGGCCCGCCGCGTCAACGCCCCGGGCGGCGACCTGATCGAGATCGCCGTGACCGACCAGGGCATCGGAATCTCCGACAAGGACAAGGAGCGCATCTTCGAACGCTTCTACCGCGTCGACCCCGCCCGGTCCCGCGCGACCGGGGGCACCGGCCTCGGTCTGGCGATCGTCAAGCACGTGGTCGCCTCGCACGGCGGGGAGGTCACGGTGTGGAGCGCCGAGAACCAGGGCTCCACCTTCACCCTGCGGCTGCCGGAGGCGGGCACGTCCCGTGACCGGGCGCGGCACCGATCCGACCGCTCCCCACTCGCCGACCAGGGCGACCGGCGGTCTCCCGCATCCCCCCAACCTTCCCCGTACGAAACGCTTCCCGCTCCGGAGGTCCTTCCGTGACCCGTGTGCTCGTCGTCGAGGACGAGGAGTCCTTCTCCGACGCCCTGTCGTACATGCTCCGCAAGGAGGGTTTCGAGGTCGCCGTGGCGACCACCGGGCCCGACGGACTCGACGAGTTCGAGCGCAACGGCGCCGACCTCGTCCTCCTCGACCTGATGCTGCCCGGCCTGCCGGGCACCGAGGTCTGCCGGCAACTGCGCGGCCGCTCCAACGTCCCCGTGATCATGGTGACCGCCAAGGACAGCGAGATCGACAAGGTCGTCGGCCTGGAGATAGGGGCCGACGACTACGTCACCAAGCCCTTCTCCTCCCGCGAACTGGTCGCCCGTATCCGCGCCGTACTGCGCCGCCGCGGCGAGCCCGAGGAGGTGACCCCCGCCGCGCTGGAGGCCGGCCCGGTCCGGATGGACGTCGACCGGCACGTGGTCACCGTGGCCGGCTCCAAGGTCGACCTGCCGCTGAAGGAGTTCGACCTGCTGGAGATGCTGCTGCGCAACGCCGGCCGGGTGCTGACCCGGATGCAGCTCATCGACCGGGTCTGGGGCGCGGACTACGTCGGCGACACCAAGACCCTCGACGTCCACGTCAAGCGCCTGCGCGCCAAGATCGAGCCGGACCCGGGCGCGCCGCGCTACCTGGTCACGGTCCGCGGCCTCGGCTACAAGTTCGAGCCGTAGACCGGCCCGCGTCCGCCGCACGCCGAAGGGCGGGACCTCCGCGGAGGTCCCGCCCTTCGGCGTGCGGTACGACGGCTCAGTGGCCGGCGTTCTCCTCGTCGGCCGAGGCGCTCGCGGAGGCCGCGTCCGTCGGGGTGGCCGAGGCGGAGGACTCGTCACCGGGGGCGCCCGACTCGTCGCCGCCCTGCCGCTCGGAGGTCTCCTCGTCGGGGGAGGCGCTGGAGGTCGAGGGGTCCTCGGACGCCTCCGGGGTGGTCGGGACCTGGCTCGGGCCCCACTCGGCGAAGTAGTGCTCGGCCGGCACCACGAACGCCTTCAGGGACACGTCACCGGTCTTGCTGAAGGTGAACGTGATCTTCTGCGCGTCGCCGTCCTGGACGGCCTCCCGGCTGCTGGGCAGGGTGGCGGCGGCGTTGTCCTTGCCGCCGATGATCAGGGAGCCGCCGGCCGGGACCGTCAGGTCCTTGCCCTTGGCCGGCTTCAGCTCGGCGGTCTTGCCGGTGCCGTCGACCCGGATGGACTCCAGCGTCTGGGCGCTGCTGCCGCCGTTGAAGACGGTGGCGGAGATCGCGGCCGGGCCGGTCGACTCCAGGTCGGGCTGGGTGATCACGACCGCGTTCTGGATCTTGATGTCGCCGACGGTGGTCGCCGCGTTGTCCGGCTTGATCTCCAGCGTCTGGGCGTTGTTGCCGGCCCCGCACGCGGTGAGGGGGAGAAGGGAGAACGCGATGGCGGCGGCGGCGAGGGCGCCGCGTCGAAGGCTGCTGCTCACGGCGGCGGCAACTCCTTGACTCGTGCGAGGCGGCGGCAGGGATAAAGCCGCCCTAAGTGATGGTCAGCGGCCTTAGGTTATCGACCCGTTCCCGCGCCGCCGCACCCGACCCTCCCCTGGGGGGGACCGGATTGGCCCGGCAGGCGGTAGGCGCGGGGTGACGCGGTGTCGCCGGCCAGCCCGGGGACGGCGGCGGCGATCGACGCCTGCGGCGGGGCGGGAGCGGCGCCCGCCGGACACTCGTCGGCCATTCGCATAACAACGCCCGGCATACCAGTGACCATGCGCACACATATTTTCCGGGAGGGAATGCGGGGTGGCCAATAATTGATCATCCGTGGCCGGTCCGAGCGTGTCGTGATCAATTCAGGAATCGGCCGGAAGCCCGCTCCGGACGCCGAACGGAGTAGCGGAAGTCGCACGTACGGAACCAGACATATGGGGACGTTCGGCCGCTCGACGGGGCCGCCGGACGTGTGTAACGTACGCGTTTCTGTCGCCCCGGACAGCCGCTCCGACCTGCGAATACCTTCTCCCGGACGCCGCTCGAAGCACGTTCCAGTCACTGTTGTCAAGCCCCGAGATATGCCCTGACCTGCGAAAACGCCATTCAGAAGACGCCGTATCCGTGTTACCCTGGATAGCCACGGAAGGGGTACCTGTCACATGACGTTCAAGGTTGGCGACACCGTGGTCTATCCCCATCACGGGGCCGCGCTGATCGAGGCTATCGAAACTCGCCAGATCAAAGGCGTGGACAAGACCTACTTGGTGCTGAAGGTCGCCCAGGGTGACCTGACGGTACGTGTGCCAGCGGACAATGCGGAGTTCGTCGGTGTGCGTGACGTGGTCGGTCAGGACGGGCTGGACCGGGTCTTCGAGGTGCTGCGCGCGCCGTACGCCGAGGAGCCCACGAACTGGTCGCGCCGCTACAAGGCAAACCTGGAGAAGCTCGCCTCCGGCGACGTCATCAAGGTCGCGGAAGTCGTACGTGACCTGTGGCGCCGCGAGCGCGAGCGCGGACTCTCCGCCGGTGAGAAGCGCATGCTCGCCAAGGCCCGCCAGATCCTGGTGAGCGAGCTGGCTCTCGCGGAGAACACCAACGAGGACAAGGC
The DNA here is from genome assembly GCF_042899225.1 of Streptomyces sp. NPDC000134. Taxonomy (NCBI): domain Bacteria; kingdom Bacillati; phylum Actinomycetota; class Actinomycetes; order Kitasatosporales; family Streptomycetaceae; genus Streptomyces; species Streptomyces sp. NPDC000134. Next base: position 395,191 of record NZ_JBIAZN010000002.1, on the reverse strand, counting down.
GGAGGCCCTGCTCGACGAGGTGCTCGCCTCCTGACCCGAGGCGCGCCACCCGCTCTGGTTCACCACCGGAACCACCACAAGAACCGGGTCAGCACGTGAAATGCCGCGGTGCCCGATGACGTCTTTGCCGTCGCCGGGCGCTGCGGCATGTCCGTACCCGGACGTCGTCCGTACGCTCACCCCGGGGGAGAAGCCTCCCCCGGGTCCTGAGTGTGCCGGGCCGGGCGACAGGCTCGACCAGGGTCACGGAAAGGGGTCCGGTCAAGGCGTCGCGCCCGGCACTCCCAGGGCCATACCCACGCCGGACCAGCACACAAACCTGACAGGAACCGATGTCTGACGATTCCCGTCCCTCGCCCGCGGATGCCCCTGCGCACGCCGCCGCGGGGGCCCGTACCGCCGTCGTGATCCCCGCGGCCGGCCGGGGCGTACGCCTCGGACCGGGCGCCCCCAAAGCGCTCCGCACGCTCGGCGGTACACCCATGCTCATCCACGCCGTCCGGGCGATGGCCGCCTCCCGCGCGGTCTCCCTCGTCGTCGTGGTCGCACCACCCGACGGGGCCGCCGAGGTCAACAGCCTGCTCGCCGCGCACGCACTGCCCGACCGCACCGACTTCACCGTCGTACCCGGCGGCGCCTCCCGCCAGGAATCCGTGCGCCTCGGCCTCGACGCGCTCCCGCCCGAGTACGACGTCGTCCTCGTGCACGACGCGGCCCGGCCGCTGGTGCCCGTCGACACCGTGGACGCCGTCATCGAGACCGTCCGCGCGGGCGCGCCCGCGGTGGTGCCGGCGCTGCCGCTCGCCGACACCGTCAAGGAGGTCGCGCCGGCCCCCGCGCCCGGGGAGGCGGAGCCCGTGGTGGCCACGCCGGAACGGGCGAGGCTGCGGGCGGTGCAGACACCGCAAGGGTTCGACCGCGCGGTGCTGGTCCGGGCCCACGCGACGGTGACGGAGAACGTCACCGACGACGCGGGCATGGTCGAGCAGCTCGGGCTCACCGTCGTGGCCGTACCCGGGCACGAGGAGGCGTTCAAGGTCACCCGGCCGCTGGACCTGGTGCTGGCGGAGGCGGTCCTGGCACGCCGGAGGCTCAACGATGGCTTCTGACGACTTCGCCGGAGCGCCGCTGCCCAGGGTCGGCATCGGCACCGACATCCACGCCTTCGAGGAAGGCCGCGAGTTGTGGTGCGGCGGACTGAAGTGGGAGGACGCGGGACCGGGACTGGCCGGGCACTCCGACGCCGACGTGGTCGCGCACGCCGCGTGCAACGCGCTGTTCTCGGCCGCCGGGCTCGGTGACCTCGGACAGCACTTCGGCACCGGACGCCCCGAGTGGTCCGGCGCCTCCGGCGTGACCCTGCTGGCGGAGGCGGCACGGATCGTCCGCGCGGCCGGCTTCCGGATCGGCAACGTCGCCGTGCAGGTCGTCGGCCCCCGCCCCAAGATCGGCAAACGGCGGGCCGAGGCGGAAGCGGTCCTCTCCGAGGCGGCCGGAGCACCGGTGTCCGTGTCCGGCGCGACGACGGACGGACTCGGCTTCCCCGGGCGCGGCGAGGGCCTGATGGCCGTCGCCACCGCCCTGGTCGTCCAGTCGCCCCCGCCCCGCACGACCCCCCGCCCCGGCCGGTAGCCGGGCCCGCCGAGCCCCCGCCCGGGACAAGCCCTAGGTCACGAAACCGTGGTCCTTGCGGGCGTGGGCGCGGGGCACGGCCGGGGGGCCACTACCCTGGAGGCGTGACTATTCGGCTGTACGACACCAGCGCCCGGCAGATCCGTGACTTCACCCCGCTCGTCCCGGGCTGTGTCTCGATCTACCTGTGTGGTGCCACCGTGCAGGCCGCTCCGCACATCGGCCACATCCGGTCGGGGCTGAACTTCGACATCATGCGCCGCTGGTTCGCCCACCGCGGCTACGACGTCACCTTCATCCGCAACGTGACCGACATCGACGACAAGATCATCAAGAAGGCGGCGGAACAGCACCGCCCCTGGTGGTCCATCGGCTACCGGAACGAGCGGGCGTTCAACGACGCCTACACCGCCCTCGGCTGCCTCCCGCCCACCTACGAGCCCCGCGCCACCGGCCACATCACCGAGATGGTCGAGATGATGCGCGGCCTCATCGAACGCGGACACGCCTACGAGGCCGAGGGCAACGTCTACTTCGACGTACGGTCCCTGCCCGGATACCTGTCGCTGTCCAACCAGGACCTGGACGACCTGCGCCAGCCCTCCGGCGAGGGCGAGACCGGCAAGCGGGACCCCCGCGACTTCGCCCTGTGGAAGGCCGCCAGGCCCGGGGAGCCGAGCTGGGAGACGCCCTGGGGGCGCGGCCGGCCCGGCTGGCACCTGGAATGCTCCGCCATGGCCCACAAGTACCTGGGCGAGGAGTTCGACATCCACGGCGGCGGCATCGACCTGATCTTCCCGCACCACGAGAACGAGATCGCCCAGGCCCACGGCTTCGGCGACGCCTTCGCCCGCTACTGGGTGCACAACGCCTGGGTCACCATGAGCGGCGAGAAGATGTCCAAGTCGCTCGGCAACTCCGTGCTCGTCAGCGAGATGGTCAAGCAGTGGCGGCCCATCGTCCTGCGCTACTACCTCGGCACCCCGCACTACCGCTCCACCATCGAGTACAGCGAGGAATCACTGCGCGAGGCCGACGCCGCCTTCGCCCGCATCGAGGGCTTCGTCCAGCGCGTCACCGAACTCGCCGGACCCGTCGAGCCCGCCGCCGAAGTCCCGCCCGCCTTCGCCGAGGCCATGGACGACGACCTCGGCGTCCCCCAGGCACTCGCCGTCGTCCACACCACCGTCCGCCAGGGCAACAGCGCCCTGGCCGCCGACGACAAGGAAGCCGCCGTCGCCCGGCTCGCCGAGGTGCGCGCCATGCTCGGCGTCCTCGGACTCGACCCCCTCGACCCGCGTTGGGCCGGCGACACCGAGACCGGCGAGGACCTGCACGACGTCGTCGACAGCCTCGTACGCCTCGTCCTCGACCAGCGGGAAGCGGCGCGCGCCCGCAAGGACTGGGCCACCGCCGACGCCATCCGCGACCAGTTGGGCCAGGCCGGCCTGGCCATCGAGGACAGCCCCCAGGGCCCTCGCTGGAGCCTCGGCACCCGCTGAACCCCCTTGATCGACTGTGCCGTCCGGGCCGCCGGGCGGCACACTGCATAAGACGTACACCCCGCAAGGGACCCCACACGAGAGCGAGACACGTAACTCATGGCCGCGAACAACCGCCGCATGTCCGGCAAGAAGGGCGCGCAGGTCGGCAGCGGCGGCAAGCGACGCCGGGGCCTGGAAGGCAAGGGGCCCACGCCCCCCGCCGAGATGCGCAAGGGACACGTCAAGCAGCGCGCCGCCAACGCCAAGACCCGCCGCACCACCGGCCGCGCACAGGCCCGGCGCGGCGGCGGACGCAGCACCTCCGAGCTGGTCGTCGGCCGCAACCCGGTCCTGGAGGCACTCCGCGAGGGCGTGCCCGCCAGCACGCTGTACGTCCAGCAGTTCATCGACAACGACGAGCGGGTCCGCGAAGCACTCCAGGTGGCCGCCGAACGCGGCGGCATCAACCTCATGGAGGCGCCCCGCCCCGAACTCGACCGGATGACCAACGGCCTCAACCACCAGGGCCTCGTCCTCCAGGTCCCGCCCTACGAGTACGCGCACCCCGAGGACCTCCTCGACGCCGCCGCCGACGAGGGTCAGGACCCGCTGATCGTCGCCCTGGACGGCGTCACCGACCCGCGCAACCTCGGCGCCGTCGTCCGCTCCGTCACCGCCTTCGGCGGCCACGGCGTCGTCGTACCCGAGCGGCGCGCCGCCGGCATGACCGCCGGCGCCTGGAAGACCTCCGCCGGCACCGCCGCCCGGACCCCCGTCGCCCGCGCCACCAACCTGACCCGCGCCCTGGAGCAGTACCAGAAGGCCGGCCTCGTCGTGGTCGGCCTGGCCGCCGACGGAGAGGTCGAACTGGGCGACCTGGAATCCCTCGCCGGACCCGTCGTCATCGTCGTCGGCAGCGAGGGCAAGGGCCTGTCCCGCCTCGTCGGCGAGACCTGCGACTTCCGGGTCCGCATCCCGATGCCCGGCGGCGCCGAATCACTCAACGCCGGTGTCGCGGCGGGCGTCGTGCTGTACGAGGCGGCCCGCCGGCGGGCCTGACCGGACGCCCGGCGCGGGGCCCCCGGGGGACCCGGTGATCTTGACGCGGCCCGGACAGATCCGGGCGGTCAAGGCAGTGTCCTAACGACACGTCACTCGGTTAGATGAGTGTGGACACCAGAACACCCCGCACTCCCACGGGGGACCGCTCGTCGGGAATCGACGACGCTCCCGCGCTGAGCATGGTGAAGGTGCCGAGCGATCCGGCTCAGGTCATCGTCAACCACGCGAGTTTCCGCGTGCAGTTGGGGGCCTCGACGGGACGCACCCGGTCCCCGCGGATCGCGCGGCACCTGAGCGCCACCCAGGACACCGCCCGCGTCCCGGCCGCCCCCCGCCGCCGGGCCGTCGTCTGGAGCGGCCGGTCCGACCCCGACGACACCGGCGCCCACCGGCTCCTCCAGGCCGTGCGGGCCGGAGCGGGCCGGTACACCGAGGACCCGGCCACGGAACCGCCCGCCGACGCCGGCGCCACCCAGGTCATCCCCCGCCTCTCCGCCGGCGGCCCGCCCCCCGGCGGATACGGCGGCCACGACGACCCCCTCACCACCCAGACCCTCGAAACCCCCCTCGTCGGCGCCCAGCGCACCCACCGCTCCCCCCACGCCCCCACCGACGGCACCCGGCTCCTCCCCGCCATGCGCACCGTCGGCAGCGCCTACGACGAACCCGCCTACACCGGCGGCCACTACGCCACCGACCCCGACCTCGACGACCTCGACGAGGACACCGACCCCGACGACACCGGCCGGGGCCACACCGAGGACCCCGCGCGGCACGCCTACTACCCCGGCCGCCGCATGAACCTCGGCGTGGTGCTGCTGCCCCTGCGCGTCTTCCTCGGCTGCATCTCCACCTACGCCGGCATGGGCAAACTCTGCGACCCCGTCTACTTCGACGGCGGCGAACGCGGCTCCATGGTCAAGTGGCTCAACACCCTGCACCCCTGGGACGTCGCCGAACCCCTGCGGCAGTTCGCCCTCGCCCACCCCATCGGCTCCGGCCTGGTCATCGCCTTCCTCCAGGTCATCGTCGGCGTCCTCACCGTGCTGGGCTGCTGGCAGCGCGTCGCCGCCGTCCTCGGCGCCGGACTCTCCGCAGCGCTCCTGGTCACCGTGAGCTGGAAGAGCGTCCCCGCCTACGACGCCCCCGACATCATCTACCTCGCCGCATGGTCCCCCCTGATCATCGCCGGGGCCCCCGTGTACTCCGTCGACGGCCGGCTCGCCGGCGGCGCCTGGCGACGGCTCGGCCCCCGCGCCGACATCTGGGACCTGCGCCGGTACGTGCTGCGCCGCGGCGCCCTCGTCACCTTCCTCGTCACCGGCGTCACCCTCCTGGTCGGCTCCCTGCTCGGCGGCGCCGTGCGGGACTCCGACCGGATCGTCGTCCCCGGACCCGGCGAATCCCCGCGCAACGAACTGCCCGGCTCCCCCCTGCCCCAGGAACCCGGCGAACGCCGGCCCAGCAGCCCCACCGCGTCCGCCTCCCCGACCCAGGGCGCCACCACCGGCACCACCGGCCCCGACGGCGGCACCGCGACCGCCCCCGGCACCACCCGCGACACCGACGGCACCGACGGCACCGCCGGTACGCCCAGCGAGACGCAGGGCACCACGGGCGGCCAGGCCCCGCCGCGGCAGACCGCACCGGCCCAGCAGGCCCCGAGCAGCACCGCCGGGCCCACCGGCACCGGCGGCACCACCGGCGGCGGCACCACCGGAGGCGGCGGCACCACCGGCGGCAGCGGCTCCGGAACCGGCACCGGCGGCGGCGACGGCGGGGTGACCGAGCCCGAGCCCGGCCTCGTCGGCGGCCTGCTCGGATAGCCCACCGGATACGCCGAAGGGGTCCCGCACGGGAAACGTGCGGGACCCCTTCGCCGTACCCTCCGGGGGGCGTGTCAGCGGGCGAGCGTGGCCAGTTCCTTCGCGGCCTCCGTCAGGTCCTTGGCGGTGTCGATCGCCCGCCAGTAGGAGCCCTGCGGGATCGGGAAACCGGCGAGCTTGCGCTCCCGGGCCAGCTTCGGGAACGTCGTCCGCTCATGGTCACCGCGCTCCGGGAGCAGCGCGGCGAACGCGGGCGAGAAGACGTACACCCCCGCGTTGATCTCGAAAGTCGACGGGGGCGCCTCGATGAAGTCGCTGATGTGCCCGAAGCCGTCCGTCTGCACGGCACCCCACGGCAGCCGGGGGCGGGCCAGGGCGAGGGTCGCCACGGCGTCCCGCTCGGTGTGGAAGTCGGCCATGTCGCGCAGCGAGAAACGGGTCCAGATGTCCCCGTTGGTGGCGTACCACGGCCGGTCCGGGTGCGGCAGATGCGCGGCGGCGTAGCGCAGACCGCCACCGCGGCCCAGGGGCTCGGTCTCCACGACCGTGGTGACGGACAGGGGCAGGTCGGCGGTCTCCAGCCACTTCTGCAGCACCTCGGCGAGGTGCCCGCAGGAGACCACCACGTCCGTCACGCCCTCCTCGGCCAGCCAGGCGAGCTGATGGCCGATGATCGGCGTCCCCGTACCGGGGATCTCGACCATCGGCTTGGGCCGGTCGTCGGTGTACGGACGCAGCCGGGAACCCTGACCGCCGGCCAGGACGACGGCTTGGACGGGGCGGCGGGACGCAGCGATCGGATCGGTCATGCCCGAACTGTACGTGGCCGCTCCCGCACGGGGTCAGCCGTGGGCGGCGAGGACGCCCGAGGCGAACGCGGTGTCGCAGACGGGACGGGCGTAGGACTGGGCACGGGTGGGGCCGTACACCCGGACCGCCGCGCGGCCCAGGGCACGGGCGATGGAGGCGCAGTGCTCGGCCAGCGAGGGACGGTCGTGCACGGCCTGCTGGAGATGGGTCAGGGCGACGCCCGGGTCCTCCTCCTGCAACTCGGTCAGGAGCCGGTCGCGCAGGACCTCGTGCGGGGCACGGGCCGCCGCGGGCGAGGACGCCTCGGGGGCGGCGGCGTCCGACGCGGTGAGCACCGAGTTCGACGGGTCCCCCGACCAGTTGACCCGGGTGACCGCGAGGGTCCCGGAGAGCACCAGGACGACGGGCAGGACGAGCGCGAGCGAACGGCCGATCCGGTGGGCGGGGCCCCGGCCGCGTCGCGTCTGAGGGGTGGTGGAGTGCTTCACGGAGTGCTTCACGCGAGTGAGGGTAGCGCCCGGTAATGATTTGGCGACATTTAGTCACCGGAACGGGGGATGAGAAAGTGGCCCGTGGTGGGTAGCACGTTGACGAACATGAAGCGAAATGTCCGCTGTGCCGGGGTATTTATCGACAACGAGAAGGGCCTCGCGGCAGCACCGCGAGGCCCCTTTCGTCAGGACGGGTGAAATACCCGGCCCGGCGGACGTCAGTCGGTCAGACGCTCACCCGTCGAGGACGAGAACACGTGGGTCTCGCCCGGCCGCGGCACGACGTGCAGCGTGGTGCCCTTCTCCGGCACCGCCCGGCTGTTCACCCGGACCACCAGGTCGCGGGTGTCCCCGCCGACCTCGGCCGTGCCGTAGACGTAGCCGTCGGCGCCGGTCTCCTCCACCACGTTGACCGAGACCGCGAGGCCCGCCGGGGCGCCCTCGGTGTCCTTCGCCAGCACGGAGGCGGCACCGCCGTTGTGCTCGACCACGTCGAAGTGCTCCGGGCGGACGCCGACGGTCACCGTGCGGTCGCCCCGGTCGGCGGCGGCCTTCAGCGCGTCACGGTTGACCGGGACGACACTGTTGCCGAACTTCACGCCACCGTCGGTGATCGGCACCTCGACCAGGTTCATCGCCGGCGAGCCGATGAAGCCGGCGACGAACAGGTTCGCGGGCTTGTCGTACATGTTCCGCGGGGTGTCGACCTGCTGGAGCAGACCGTCCTTCAGCACGGCCACCCGGTCGCCCATCGTCATGGCCTCGACCTGGTCGTGGGTGACGTAGACGGTGGTGATGCCGAGGCGGCGCTGGAGCGAGGCGATCTGCGTACGGGTCGACACACGCAGCTTGGCGTCCAGGTTGGACAGCGGCTCGTCCATGAGGAACACCTGCGGCTCACGCACGATCGCGCGGCCCATGGCCACGCGCTGACGCTGACCGCCGGAGAGCGCCTTCGGCTTGCGGTCCAGGTACTCGGTCAGGTCGAGGATCTTCGCCGCCTCCTCGACCTTCTGCCGGATCTCCGCCTTGTTGACACCGGCGATCTTCAGCGCGAAGCCCATGTTGTCCGCGACCGTCATGTGCGGGTACAGGGCGTAGTTCTGGAACACCATGGCGATGTCCCGGTCCTTCGGCGGCAGGTGCGTGACATCGCGGTCACCGATGCGGATGGCGCCGCCATTGACGTCCTCCAGGCCCGCGAGCATGCGCAGGGAGGTGGACTTGCCGCAACCGGAGGGTCCGACCAGGACGAGGAACTCGCCGTCCTCGATCGCGATGTCGAGCTGGTCGACGGCGGGCTTGGTGGAACCCGGGTAAACCCGGGTCGCCTTGTCGAACGTGACAGTGGCCATGGTGAGGGGCCCCCTTCTACCGGCAGGAACGTGCCGGACGATCCGTTGTAGGAAGGTGGTGCCACGACGGGTCGCCCCGTGGTGGTGTCCGTGGATGTTCAGTTGTGGAGGTTCACGCCTGGTGTAGGCCACACAGGTGAACTGGCTCAGGACCGTACCCCGCGTTCACCTGGTCTGTCAGTAGTTGGAGGGCTGTGAACTTCGGAGGAATTCCGCGCGGGCGGTCACGGACGGTCTCGGTGAGGGCGGGAAGCGGAAGTCCGTGGCCTGGGGAAAGGGGCTCTGTGTACAGTGGAGCCGCCTCGCGCACGGTGTTGCGGTGCGCGGTGCCTCCTTAGCTCAGTCCGGCCAGAGCAGCGCACTTGTAATGCGCAGGTCGTCGGTTCGAATCCGACAGGGGGCTCCGGTACGGGGACGGCCCCCCGCCTGTCACAGGCGGGGGGCCGTTTTCCGTGTGCGTGGGGGCGGTCAGGTGCGGTTGGCGCTGGAACGGCCGAAGAACTCGATCTCGGCGATGGCGATCTGCTTCTTGGCGGAGGCGGCGTGGGCCGACTCGACGGTGAAGCGGACCTTGGTGGCGTCGCCGACGCGGAACGGGCGGCGCTGGCCGCCGGCGCCCTGGTCCAGGGTGAGTTCGCGGGTGACCGTCTTGCCGTCCTTCAGCGTGACGGTGGCCTTCACGCGGTGCGGCAGGGCGGACTCGCCGAGCTGGTCGGGGCGGGTGGAGACGCCCGGGGTGATGATCACGTCCAGCAGCCGGGTCGGCTCCTCGAAGCTGGCCTCGATCCACTCGCCCTCGCCGGACTGCGAGACGCCCGGACCCCACCAGGTGTCGTTCAGCTTGTCGAAGACCAGCTCGGGCTTGTGGCCGGGGTACGACCGGGAGGCGGTGACGCGGTCGGGGGAGACCGGGGCGCGCTTGGCGAAGTGGTCGCGGGTGGCCTGGACGCCGTCGGGGATGTAGAGGAAGCCGAGGACCACCAGGGTCACGACGACCACCACGCCGATCCAGGTGCCGATGCGGTCGAAGACGCGGCGCAGGCGGGGGCGGTCGCCGGCCCACGGGGTCTCCTGGCGGCGGGAGCCGAAGAGGCGGCGCCACCACGGCAGGCGGGCCGGGGTCGTGTCGTCGCGGCCGGCCAGCGGCATCGCGCAGCGGACGCAGAAGTGGCGGTCCGGGCGGTTGGGGGTGGCGCACCACGGGCAGGGCGGGCCGGTCGTGAGGTCGTGCTGCGGGGCGGGGGTGCGGACCTGGGGGCGTTGTGCCTCCGGGCGGCCGGGAAGGACCGGGGCGACGGCGGGGGGTGGGGCCGGTCGGGCGGGCTCGGGGTCGTCGACGGGGACGAGGAGGGAGCGGGCGCGGTCGGACATGGTGTCGGTGAGGGCGTTGGGGACCGGGACGGTGGGGGCGGTCTCGTCCGGGGCCCGGGTCGGGGACGGGGACGGGGTGGGGGTGGGAGACGGGGTCGGGGGCGGGGTCTGGGGTGTCGGTGTGGGGTGGGGTGCCCCGGGCGGGGTGGTGGGGGTGTCGGAGCGGGCCTGGGCGGCCTGGGTGCCGTACCGGGTGGGGGCGAGTCCGGTGCTGGCGGGGGTGGAGCCGCCGAAGGCGTCCCAGCGGGGGGTGCTGTCGTCGGGGCTGCCGGCGGTCGGTGCGGTGCCGTGGGCCGGGGGTGTGCTGGGCGCCGGGGCGGTGGTGTGGGTCGGTGCGGTCCTCGGCGTGGGGGTGGTGCCGTGGGCCGGAGCCGTGCCGGGCGTGGCCGCGGCGGGCGCGGGCGCGGGCGCGGCGGTGCGGTCCGGAGGCGTGCCGGGGGGTGTGGGCGCGGCGGTGCGGTCCGCAGGCGTGCCGGGGGGCGTGGTGGTGGGGTTCGGGGCCGTGCCGGCCGGTGTGGGCGTGGTGGTGGGGTTGGGGGCCGTGCCGGTGGGCGGTGGGGCCGTGCCGGTGGGTGAGGAGGTGCCGGGCGTCGAGGGACCGCCGGGCGCCGGGGGCGTGTTCCGGGGCGGGGCCGGCTGGTCCCAGCGGAGGACCGCGCCGCAGGAGTCGCAGAAGGACTGGCCCGGTTCCGCGCGGGTGCCGCACTCGGCGCAGTGTTGCGTGGTCATTTCTCCGGGGTCCTTTCGGCGGCGGTCACCGTGACGGTGTAGGGCATGTGGGCGGGGCGGGCGGCGGCCACGAGGGTGTCGAGGCGGTGGGTGTCCGCGGGGGTGGGGTCGGGCAGGCGGAGGGTGACGTGCAGATGGGGGCGGGGGGCGCCGGGGAACGGGCCGAGCGGCCGGGCGCTCCAGGCGGCGCCGCCGCTCTCGGTGATCTCGGGTGCGGTGCCGAAGGCGAGCCGTACCGCTTCGGACAGGCCGCGTCGGGTGCCGCGGACGCGGTGCAGGCGGGCGGCGGCGGCCACGGCGGCGCGCAGCCGGTCCTCGGGTTCGGTGCCGTCGGTCTCGGCGCCGATCCAGGTGCCGAGCCACTGGGCGAAGTCGAGGGGGGTGAGGGCGGGGTCGAAGTAGGTGTCGAGGCAGTCGAGGACGTTGAGGATGGGGGCGAGGACCTCGTCGAGGCCGGCGACGAAGCGCTGGGCGAGGTCGTCGTCGGCGAAGACGGCCGGGAGCATGGTGCCGAGCGGCGCGGAGGAGCCGAGGCCGTCGATGGAGCCCCTCATGCGCTGTCCCCGATGACCCGGACCCGGTGGTCGTAGGAGAAGACCAGGGACGGCGGCTGGAGGTCGATGCGGTCGGTGGGGTCGCCGCGTTTGCCGGTGAGGGGGTCGGCGGGGTGGAGGATGACTTCGTCGACGAGTTCGACGCCGGGGACGCGCTGGAGGACGGCGAAGACCTCGCCGGACTGGACGGGCCGGCCGAAGGGCCAGCCGCGGCCGTCGGCGCCGCCGGTGAGCGGGTCGAGGTGGCGGTAGAGGGCGTCGTGGGCCTGGCGGCGTACCCGGTCGGTGTCGGTGCCGCGGAAGGCGTGCACGGTGGCGACGACGGTGACGCCCTGGTAGAAGGGCGGGCCGACGGCGAGGCGGGTGCCGATGAGGCGGCGTTCGTCGAGGTGGCGGGTGATGCGTTCGAGGAGGGCGTCGCCGGGGACGAGTTGTTCGAAGCGGAGGCGGCCGCCCGGGTCGGGGACGGCCTGGGGGACGACCAGGACGCGTACGGCGTAGGAGCCGTGTTCGCCCTCGGCGCCCTCCAGGCAGGTGATGCGGGCGGTCTCGGGGGCGGCGCGGCGGGCGAGTTCCTCGTAGTCGCGCAGGGTGACGGCGCGTTCCTGGGCGCGCAGGGTGATGGGGGCGCGCAGTTTGGCCTCTTCGACGGTCTCGCCGTCGACGCCGCCGCGGGCGGCTTCGCGGTTGACGACTTCGGATACGTACGGGATGGAGGTGCGCAGCACCTGGATGGTGCCGCGGGCGACGTTGCCGGCCCGGCCGCCGCCGGTGCGGTAGCGGCGGGCGCGGATGACGGCGCCCTTGGGGGCCACGGCGCCGTACTGGCGCAGGGTGCCGTCGGGTTCGCGGACGGCGGGGCCGAAGGCGATCTCGCCGGTGGCGGCGTCGAGGGTGATGTGGCGGTCGTCGGGACGGGAGGCGGCGAAGTGGGGGACGACCTGCCAGTCCTGCCAGCCGTCGTGGGCGGCGGTCTGGAGGAGTACGGGCGGGTCGTCGCCGACGACGGGGGCGTGGGCCAGGCGCAGGCGCTGGCCGGGCAGGCCGGTGGACTCGCCGAGGGCCTCGTCGTGGACGGTCTCGGCGTGTACGGCGCGGGTGGTGCCGCCGATGGTGTAGGCGTCGGCGGAGCGGACGGTGGGGGAGGTGGTGTAGAAGGGCTGGCCGGGGAGCGGGTCGGTGACGCGGCAGCGCAGCCAGCCGGCTTCCTGGCCGCCGTTGCGGGAGAGGACGTGGCCGGCGGGGATGTGCAGGACGATGTCGCCGGGGCGGTTGAGGCCGCCGGTGCCGTCGCGGTCGACTTCGCAGGGCTGCCAGCCGTCCTCGGTCCAGGCCTCCCAGACGAGGGGCGGCTGGCGGGGGTCGACGCCGACGCCGTCGACGCGGCTGTCGAGTTCGAGGGTGACGGCGCAGTGGGGGGCGGCGGCGGTCAGGCCGAGGAGCATGCAGTCGCCGGGGGCGGGCGCTTCGGCGAAGCAGAGGACGTCTTTGTGTTCGGCGAGTTCGGTGGTGCGGTCGGTGACGGGCTGGCCGCGGTGCTGGACGACGAGGTGGCGCAGCGCGGTGGGGACGACGGCCAGGGGGCGTTCGGTGGCGAAGACGACCGCTTCCTCGCGTTCGGTGCGCAGGGTGGCGATCTCGGTGCCGGTGGGGACGTGGATGGGTTCTTCCTGGGGCGCCGAGAGCCAGAAGGTGACGTCGGTGCGGGCGGCGGCGGGCGGGAAGAGGGTGATGCCGACCAGGTCGAGGAAGGCCAGGTGGTTCTTCTCGGGGACCCGATTGAGGCGGTAGACGATCTGGTCGGCCATGTGGGCGACCGTTTCGACGAGGGTGACGCCCGGGTCGGAGACGTTGTGGTCGGTCCATTCGGGGGCGCGTTGCTGGATGTAGCGCTTGGCGTCGTCGACGAACTGCTGGAAGCGGCGGTCGTCGAGGTTGGGGGAGGGCAGGGGCATCAGCGGTCGCTTTCGGGGGAGGTGCCGGGGCCGTGCACGCCGTCGGTGGGGGCGGGGCCGTCCGGTTCCTCGTGGGACGGGATGACGTAGAAGGGGAAGACGAGGCTGCGCGGGTTGTTGGTGCCGCGGATGGCGTAGCGGACGTCGATGTAGAGGACGCCTTGTTCGGTGCCGGTGGTGACGTCGACGTCGTGGACCTCGATGCGGGGTTCCCAGCGGTCGAGGCTGGCGTGCACCTCGTGCTGGATGCGGCCGGCGGTCTGCTCGTTGACCGGGGCGAAGACCAGGTCGTGGATGGCGCAGCCGAACTCGGGGCGCATGGGGCGCTCTCCGGGGGCGGTGGCGAGGACGAGGCGGATGGCCTCTTCGACCTCGCGTTCGCCGCTGACCAGGGCGATGCCGCCGGTGGGGCCGATGCGCAGGGGGAAGGCCCAGCCGGAGCCGACGAACTGTTCGGCCATCAGAGGTCCACCTGTTCCTTGCGTCGGGGTGTCGCGGGTGCGGTCACGGGATGGGGTAGGGCTTGTTGTTGACCAGGACGACGCCCTGGAGCATGAGGGTGGCGGCGCGGATGCCGACGTTGGCGATGGAGTTGACCTGGAGGGTGCCGCCGGAGGTGATCATGGTGGCGCCGACGGCCTTGAGGTTGAGGGCGCCGACGGCGTCGACGGTGACGGCGCCGCCCAGGGACTTGACGTTGACCAGGCCGCGGCCCTGGATGTCGAGCGGGCCGCCGCTCTTGATGGTGAGGCGGCGGGCGGCGCTGAGGGTGAGGTCGGTGCCGGCTTCGATGGAGACGGACCGGCTGCCCTTGATGCTGACGGTGCCCTTGCTGTCGACGGTGATCTCGGTCTGGGTGCGGTCCAGGTTGATGACGAGTCTGTCGTCGCCGCTGGCGAGGCGTACGCCCTGTTTGCCGCCGGTGCGCTGGCTGAGCAGGTCCAGGCGGTTGCCGGTGCGGTCGGAGAGGGTGTGCCGGGAGCCGCGGCCGCGGGCGCCGTCGTGCAGCGGGACGTCCTTGACGGGGGTCGGCTTGTCCTTGCCGTTGTAGAGGCCGCCGATGACGTACGGGTGGTCGAGGGCGCCTCGGTCGAAGGCGACGAGTACTTCGTCGCCGACGTCCATGGGGAAGATCGAGCCGCCGCGTTTGCCGCCCCACTGGGTGACGCGGGTCCAGTCGCTGACGTAGGCGTCGTCCAGCCAGGGGAACTGGAGTTTGACCCTGCCCTGTTTGAGGGGGTCCTGTACGTCGGTGACGAGGGCGTTGGCGACGCTGGGCAGGCGGGGCGCGGTGTCGGCGCCGCCGGAGGTCAGTCCGTACAGGGAGCGCCACTGGCGGCCGCTGACGGTGACCCATGCCTCGTAGTGCTTGCCGTCGCCGAAGACGTGGCGGACGGAGGTGACGGTGTACTTGCCCTCGAAGGGCTTGCCGACGTCGGCGAGGGCGACGGGTACGCCCGGCCGCAGTTCGGGGTTGCCGCGGACGGCGACCTCCAGTTCGGCGAAGGAGGAGGTGACGTCGTCGGAGAGGGCGTCGGCGGCGTGCTTGACCTCGGTCTGCTTGTCGTAGGGGGTGCCCGTCTCGACCAGCTTGGCGGCCTTGAACTTGCCGGCCGCGGCGCCGGGGGTGCTGCCGATGGAGATGGCCGGGTTGGTGGCGGCGGGGGAGGTGGCGACGAGCTTCTTCTTGGTGGTGACGTCCCAGCCGCGGGATTCCACCTGGGCGACCTGGTCGGCGGCGGTGACGGCGGTGCGCAGCCGGAGCACGTCGTGACCGGCCTGGAGGACGAACGGGCTCTTGTCGCCGTCGGTCTGCGGGGAGGGCGCCCCGGAGGACGGTTTGGGCGACACGAACTGGAACTTGCCGTCCGCGTCCAGCGACATGATCATCTCGTTCTCGTCGGCGAGCCGGGCGAGGAAGTCCCAGTCGGTGACGTTGGCCTGGCTGATGAACTCGTAGACCGTCCTGGTGGACTGGATGCGGCCGATGGGGACGCCGTCCTGGGCGGCGAGCTTGCGGGCGATGTCGGAGGCGCTCTGGTTGCGGTAGGCGGCGACGCGGCGCTGGCGCAGCAGGCGGTGGCCGTAGTCGTAGCCGCGGATCACGGTGAAGCTGCCGGTGCCGTCGTAGTCGGCTTCCAGGCCGGTGACCTCGCCGGTGAGCAGGGGGCCGGCGTCCTGGCCGTCGGCGACGGGGGTGAGGACGACCTCGGTGCCGAAGGTGACGTCGAGGTGCTGCAGGACGAGGTGGTAGGGGTCGCGGAAGGTGAGGCGGAACGCGGCGGGCACGCCGGCGCCCTGGTCGACCCAGCCGTCGACCAGCATGGAGGCGATGTCGGGGTGGAGTTTGCTGCCGCCGATGGCGACCCGGATGACGGTGGAGAAGGCGGTCTGCACCATCAGCGGCGCACCTCTTCGGCGGCGGGCAGGACGAGTTCGGCGCCGGTGGGCAGCCGGTGCGGGTCGTCGATGTCGTTGGCCTCGGCGATCGCGCGCCACACGGTGGAGTCGCCGTACTCGCGCCAGGCCAGGGACTCCAGTGAGTCCCCGGCGACGACACGGTGCACGCGGCGCGCGGTGAGGGCGCCGGAGGTGGGGTTCTGGCCCTTGGTGGCACCCGGGATCTCGTGCAGTTCGACCTGGCAGGTGGCGCGGATGGGCACGCCGGTGGTGCCGAAGAGGGTGTACGACGCCTCGACGGAGGCCACGTACGCGGTGAACCGGGCGGTGGAGAACGACCCCCACTGGAACTCCACCCAGGGCGGGGAGGGCTGCTCGGCGGCGATGCTCTTGGTGGTGACCTCGCAGCAGCTCATGAGGGACTCCACCTTCTTCAGCACCGTGTTGCTGGTCGGCTTGCCGGAGGTGTCCAGGAAGATCTCCACGGTCATCTCCCGCGGCTCCGGGCCCATGAACTCCGGTTTGGTGCCGCCGCGTACGGCCGCGGCCGGGGTGACCTTCCACTGGGCGCGGCGGCTGAGGGACAACTGCGCGGGGTTGAAGTCGAAGTCGAAGGTCTTGATGAGCCCGCCCGGACTGGTGCTGATGCCGACGGGGGGTTCGTAGATCGCGAGGCTGGCGCGGACCAGGCTCTTGCCGGCGCCGCGGGAGTTGTTGGCCATGACTTCCCTCTTCGTGTCCCTGTCGTCCGTCAGTCCGTCGGTCCGTCGTCCGTCAGTCCGTGAAGCCGTGGTGGGTGATCTCCAGGACCTCGGTGGCGACGGCCGGGTTGGCCGGGTCGAGGCTGGGGCCCTGCCAGCTCACCGGCAGCACGTCGACCAGCCCCCAGCGGGCGACCTCCGAACCGTCCGCGCGCAGGGCGGCGATCTGGGCGGTGGGCCGCTGGATGCCGGTCTGGATGGAGGAGATCCACTTGGCGACCTTCGTGGTGTCCGGGGTGAGCGGACGGGTCAGCCGGATGGTGGAGAAGGTGACGCGGGTCGGGAGCTGCCACACGAAGCCGTTGTTGCCGCCCTCCTGCCGGTGCTCGACCTCCACCTGCGACGACAGGCCCTCGCACCCGTTCCAGTAACCGAGGCTGGCGCCGTCGATGGTGAGGGTGAAGTAGATCGTGGAGCCCGGGTCCTGGCGGGGCATCGCGGGGGCCTTTCGGTCGGGGACGGTCGGACGGAACGCTGACGGGTCGGTGGCGGGGGCCGGCGGCGGGGGTCAGTGGCGGGGATCGCGCAGGCGGCCGATCCGCTCGCGGTCCATGCGGAGTTCGGTACGCAGCAGACGGGTGACGCGGCCGATGATCCGGTGCACCAACTCGTCGAGCTGGAAGTCGGTGAGCGCACGCGGGTCGAAGGCGCCGGGCGGGATCTCCGAGTACGACGGCGGGGGCGCGCCCTGGCCGGAGGCGGCCGGGGCGGGGGTGTACGGAGGCGGCGGGGCGGTGGCGGCGTAGGCGGGCGGGGAGTAGGGCGGCGGGGCGTCGGTCGGGGCCGGCTGGGGGGAGTGCGGGGGCGGGGCGGTGGTGGGGCGGAAGCGGGTCAGCGTCGAGGCGACGGTGGAGGCGGCGGCGGACGCGAGCGCGCCGACGGTACGCCCGGGGAAACGCTGCACGGGGAGCGCGGCGGCGGGGCGCGCCTCGGTGAGGAGGGGCAGCGGGGGCGCGGCCGGGGGCGGGGTGAGCGCGGCGACGGGCAGCGGGGTGCGGGCCGGGGCGGAGGACGCCGGGTGGTGCCGGGGGGCGGGGGCGGGGGCGTGGAGGCGTACGGGGGCTGCTGGGGTGCGCTGGACGGGGGTGGTGGTCGTCGGGGTGGCGGAGTGGGTGCGTTGGATCGGGGTGGTGGCGGTTGGGGTGGCGGAGTGGGTGCGCTGGATCGGGGTGGTGGTCGTCGGGGTGTGGGCGGGGTGGACGGGGGCGGTCGCCGAGGTGCGGGCGACTGGGGGCGTCGGGGACGCCGGCGGGGCGGCGGAGTGGGTGCGCTGGACGGGGGCGGCGACGGGCAGCGGGGGCCGGGGCGGGGTGGCCGCGGCCGGGAGCGGGGCGCGCTGCACGGACGGGAGCGCGGCCGGTGCGGCGGAGGCGCTGCGCTCGGGGGCGCGGTGCTCGGAGGTGCGGTGCGGTACCGGAGCGGCCTCGGTGGGCGGGCCGGGGTTCGGGTGCGGGGCGCGCGAGGGCGCGGGCTGGGCGGTCCGGCCGGCCTCGGCCGCGGGCAGCGCGCGCTGGACGCCCGTCGCCGGTCCGGAGGGCCGGTGGGGGGCGCCCTGCGGTGTCGCGGGGTGGCTCGGGGTGGCCGTCCGGCGTTGTACCGGGGGGTTCGTCGCCGCCTGCGCAGCACGGTCCGACCGCGCCGGGGACGCGGGGCCGGTCATCGGCGCGCCGAGGCCGACGGGACGCGCACGGGACGCGGTGCGCTGTACCGGGGCGGCGGCGTGCGGTGTCACGTCCGTGGCCGACGGGGAAGCCGGGGGCGTCGCCCGTTGCGCGGGCGGGGTTGCCGGGGCGGCCGTCGCCGAGGGGCCGGGCGCCGGTGCCTGCCGGGAGACGGTCCGCTGTACGGGGTCGGTGGCCGACGCCGTCGCGCGGGCGGGGGGCGGGGCCGTACTCGCCGGGGCCGAGGGTGCCGTGACCGGGGGCGTCGGTGCCGCCTGGGGGGCGACGGCCCGTTGCACGGGAGCGGAGGCCGGGGCCGTGGGCGACGGGCTCGGGGTCTGCGCCGGGGTGGTCGTCGGCGGCCGGCCTGCCGCTCGTTGTACGGGGGTGGGTGCCGGTGCCGGGTGCTGCGGCGTCTCGGCCGGACGGGGAGCCGGGGCCGTGGGCGGGCCCTGAACCGGGGGTACCGCGCGTTGTACGGGCGGGGAGGTCGGGGCCGTGGCGGGTGAGGGGGCCTGAGCGCGGTCCGGGGCAGGCGTGGGGGAGCCCGGGGGCGGAGGCGTCGGTGCGTGTCGGGGTACGGCGCGCTGTACGGGGCCGGAGGCCGATGCCCTGCCGGGGGCGGTGGAGGGGCCCGGGGCTGGTGTCTGCCGGGAGACGGACCGTTGCACGGGCGGCGAGGCCGGTGCCGTACTGGTGCCGGGGGGCGGGGCCGTGGACGCGGGGCCCTGGGCCTGAGCCTGGGTCGGCGCGGGTGAGGAGGGGCCCGGGGGCGGAGGCGTCGGTGCCTGCGGAGGTATCGCGCGCTGTACGGGGCCGGAGGCCGGCGCCGTGCTGGGGCCGGGAGTCGGGGCGGTGGGCGCGGGGCCCTCAGCCCGAGTCGGGGCAGGCGCCGAGGAGCCCGGGGACGGAAGCGGCGCCGCTCGGCGGGAGACGGACCGTTGTACGGGCGTGGCGGCGGGCGCACTCGCGCGGGGCGCCGAGGGGCCCGACGCCCGGTCGGTCGGGCCGGGTGCCGCAGGGCCCGGGGTCTGCCGGGTCGGGACGGGCGCCGAAGCGGCTGAGGCCCGCTGGACCGGCGCGGGTGCCGAGGGGCTCGGGGTCTGCGGGGTCGGGGCGGGTGCCGAAGGGCTCGGGGCCTGCGGGGTCGGGGCGGGTGCCGAGGGGCTTGGGGACTGCCGGGTCGGGGCGGGTGCCGAGGGGCTTGGGGTCTGCCGGGACGGGACGGGTGCCGAAGGCGCCGACGCCCGCTGGACCGGCGTGGGAGCCGAGGCGTTCGGGGTCTGCTGGGCCGGCGTGGGTGCCGAGGGCTTCGCCGCTCGCTCCGGGGTCTGCCGGGTCGGGGCGGGCGCCGATGGGGCCGAGGCCCGCTGGACCGGCGTCGGTGCCGAGGGTGCCGGGGCCTGCCTGCTCGGGCTGGGTGCCGAAGGGCTGGGAGCCTGCCGGGACGGGGCGGGCACCGACGGGGCCGACGCCCGCTGGACCGGCGTGGCAGCCGAAGTGCTCGGGGCCTGCCGAGGAGCCGGCGTGGGCGCCGAAGGGGACGCCGACGGGCCCCGCGTCGGGGACGGGGCTCGATGCGGAGTCGCTCGTTGAACCGGACTCGTTCGTTGAGCCGGAGCCGGAGCCGGAGCCGGAGCCGGAGCCGGGACTGCACCCGCACCCGGGATCGCACCCGCACCCGGGATCGCACCCGCGCCCGGGACCGCACCCGCGCCCGCAGACGAAGCCGCGCCCGGAGACGAAGCCGGACCCGCACCCGCACCCGCACCCGCACCCAGAGCCGAGCCCGCACCCGAGCCCGCACCCAAGCCCCGATGCGCAGGTGACGGGTCGGCAGGCGACGGGTCGGCCGGTCCCGGGCCGGCGCTCGGCGTGGTCGGAGTTTCGCGGCGTGTCGTCGGGAGGACCCTGCGCTGTACGGCGGTCGGCCCGGCCGGTGCCCTGGTCAGGGAGGGTTCCCGGGGCGGGCGCGAGGCCGCGGGCGTCACGCGGACGCCCGGTGCGGCGGTGGGCGGCTCCGGACGGGAGGTCACGGGTGTCGCGCGGACGGCCGGTGCGGATGCCACGGGCGCGGCGGAGGGCCGGGGAGCCGTGGCCGGCGCCGGTTCCGTCGGCAGCGACCGCAGCGGGACCGCCGGGGCCCGCTGCACCTGGGGTTCCCGCGCGGGACCGGCGAGCGGCCGGGGCGTCGCGGGGCCTTCGAGTCCCGTCACCGGCCGGGCGGCCCCCGTGAACCCCGAGAGCATGCTGTCCGGGGCCGTGTTCAGGACGGCGGGCGAGGGCACCGACATGAACGCCGGGTTCTGCCAGGAGGGCAGGCGTCCGCCGAACGCCGCGTCCGCGACGCCCGTACGTCCCGTGCCCGTGCTGCGCTGGATCGGCGGTACCGCAGACCAGGAGGCCACGACCGGACCCGTACGCCCGCCCGCGTCACCACCGCGCGCCTGCGAGCCCGTACCGGCGGCCCCGGCACCCGCTGCCGGGCCCGTACCCGCGCCCGGCACCGCACTCGCGCCCGCGCCCGCACCCGGCACCGCACTCGCGCCCGGCACCGCACCCGCACCCGTCTCGGAAGGACCAGGCGTGCCCGTCCCCTGGTCCGCGCCTTCGCCCCTGCCGCGCCAGCGGTTCAGCAGTCCCACCGGTCAGCCCTCCGCTGCGCGGGTCACGAGGGAGGCGATCTGGTCGGCGTAGCGGCGGCGGTCGTGGTGTTCCAGGTCCAGAATCGTCTCCAGGTTCCAGTGGAAGTGGTAGGCGACGTACGCGATCTCCTCGTGCAGCCGGTCGGTCGCGTACGTCACGATTCCCCCAGGCGGCTCCCGCCGAGTTCCACCTCGAAGGGCTCCGAGCAGTGCGGGCACTGCACGGCCGCGCGGGTGTGGCCCTCCGCGTTGATCTGGCGGTAGAAGTCCTGGAGGAACGCCAGGTCGGAGGCGAACATGTTCTCCACGATCCCGTCGTGCACCATCGGCAGGGTGCCGAGGCGGGTGATGACCCGGCCGAGCAGGACCACAGAGAGGTACGCGGGGTTCTCCTGGACGCGGACGTCGCGCAGCGGGATCAGTTCGTCGCGGGCGGTCGACAGCCG
This sequence comes from Streptomyces sp. NPDC000134, assembly GCF_042899225.1. Taxonomy (NCBI): domain Bacteria; kingdom Bacillati; phylum Actinomycetota; class Actinomycetes; order Kitasatosporales; family Streptomycetaceae; genus Streptomyces; species Streptomyces sp. NPDC000134. Next base: position 374,009 of record NZ_JBIAZN010000002.1, on the reverse strand, counting down.
CATCACGCCGTCGCGGTGGACGGTGCCGGAGTCGTCGACGTAGCCGCGGGGCAGCTCGAAGGGGAACTCGGTGCGCAGTTGCTGGCGAGGCGCGGGGTCGGCCGGGGCGGCGGCCGGAGCCGGAGGGGTGGCCTCCGGCTCCGGGGCCGGGGTGGCCGGGCCCGTGCGCGGCGCACCGACAGCCGAACGCCGCATTACTCGATGACCAGTTCTTCGAAGACGATGGTCACGGTCTCGGTGAGGGCGGCGGCCTCGCCGGCCTTCAGCGCGCTGGCGTCGACCTTGCTGCACCAGGCGTTGCGCATGTTGTACCGCTTCACCGGGTTGTTCTGGTAGTCCATCATGATGATGGAGGCGTTCTTGCGGGCCGTGCTCATCTGGCCGGCGATGGAGTCGTTGATCCACGTGGTGAACGCCGGGGACTGGGTCATGCCGCGCACGACCGTGCACTGGCCGTCCTTCTGCGTGCCGGGCATCAGGCTGACCTCGGGCTTGCCCTGCTGGGAGTTCTGGTAGTGCTTGATGACGTCCTGCTCCAGGCTGAGGCCGTTGACCTCGGCGAGGTATTCGACCATCACGCCGTCGATCTGCAGGCCGAAATTGTGTGAAGTTAGGGAGTCACCCGGGTTGGGAAGCACCTGTTTCGCGTCCTTCTAGGAGTGGGGAGGGGTGAGGAGCGGGCTGCCGCCTACTCCTCCAGTTCGCCGCTTCCGCTGGAGAACTGGGCCAGCCGGAAGATCACGAACTCGGCGGGCTTGACGGGGGCGATGCCGATCTCGCAGACGACCCGGCCGAGGTCGACCGACTCCGGCGGGTTGGTCTCCTCGTCGCACTTGACGTAGTACGCCTCCTCCGGCCGGGAGCCGAAGAGGGCGCCGCTGCGCCACTCGCTGACCAGGAACGCCGAGACGTTGCGCCGGATGCGGGCCCACAGGTTCTGGTCGTTGGGCTCGAAGACCACCCACTGGGTGCCCAGGAGGATGGACTCCTCCAGGTAGTTGAAGTACCGGCGGATGTTGAGGTAGCGCCAGGCCGGGTCGGAGGAGAGGGTGCGGGCGCCCCAGATGCGGATGCCGCGGCCGGGGAAGGCGCGGATGCAGTTGACGCCGACGGGGTTGAGCAGGTCCTGCTCGCCGCGGGTGATCTGGAGTTCGAGGTCGACGGCGCCGCGGACGACCTCGTTGGCGGGGGCCTTGTGGACGCCGCGCTCGGAGTCGTTGCGGGCCCAGACGCCGGCGACGTGCCCGGACGGCGGGACGATCTTCGACTGGCCGGTGGCCGGGTCGAAGGACTTGATCCACGGGTAGTACAGGGCGGCGTACTTGGAGTCGTAGCCGGCCGTCTCCTGGCGCCAGACCCGGATCTGGCGGGCGTTGAGGCTGGGCGGCGGGTCGATGATGGCGACGCGGTCGCCCATCAGCTCGCAGTGGGCGATCATGCCCAACTGGACGGCCTTGACGGCCTCCAGGTCGATCGCGCCGCGCTGGTAGGCGGCCATCAGGTCGGGCACGGCCACCATGGAGATCTCGTCGATGGCCTCCAGGCCGCCGAAGCCGGTGCGGTCGGCGCTGTCACCGAGGTACTGGGCCGGGCCGGGGTCGGCGCTGCCGTCCTGTTCGGCCGGGGCGGCCTCGGCGGGGGCGGCGGGCGGCGCGGGCAGGGCCACGGTCTGGTTCTCGGGGCGGGCCAACTGCGCGGACGGCGCGGCCTCGGCCACGGAGATCAGCTTGGAGCGCTCCTTGACCTGGGTGACGACGTAGGAGCGGTTGCCCTTCTTGGCGCTGACGTCGAAGGTCTCGACGGCCTTGTCGCCGTCCTTGACGATCAGCTTGAAGCGCTCGGCGGGGCCCTCGCCCTCGGGGTCGGCGACCTCGACGCTCAGCGGGCCGTGCTGTCCGGCGGCGGTGGCCGTCACGGTGAAGGTGCCGAGCTGCCGGGGCTCGGCGGCGGGCAGCGCGGCGGGGGCAGCGGTGCCGGCCAGCGCGGCCGGGCGGGCGCCGTTCGCGGAACCGTCCTCGGCGAGGCCGTCGGCGGAGCCGCCGACCCGGACGACGTACGCGGCCGAGCCGCCGTTGTTGAAGAAGCCGTAGACGGAGTGCGCCAGGTAGTACCCGTCGGTGAAGTCACCGAAGGCCGCGACGTACTGGGACCAGTTGGTGACCAGGGTGGGCTCGTTCAGCGGGCCGCTGGGGGCGAGCCCGACGAAGGCCGCCACGGAGGTTCCCACTCCCTCGATCGGACGCGAGCCGCTGGCCACCTCCTCGACGTAGACGCCGGGCGACAGGTAGGACGGCATGCTCTGCTCTCCTCGGGGTACGAGACAGGACGCCCTTCACACTCGCGCGTGCCTCATCCCGGACGAAACGTCCCCCGGTGCCGGTGTGGGGGCAGTGTCGTTGCCCCGTGCCGTGCCCCTGGGGGCAGCGCCGGCCGGGCTGACCCCGCGCACCGGCCCCGTGCCGGGCCCGCCCGGCTCTCGACGGCCGCACCTGACCTTTCGGGCAACCCGGTCTGCCCGGCCGCCTCCTGACGCGGCGTCGGGCGGTCGCTAGCGTCGACGCGTGAGCCTGTGGACTTCCCTCGAACCCGCGTCCGCGACCGTCGACCCGGGTGGCAGTACCCGGGTGCGGCTGCGCGTGCGCAACACCGGTGACATCGTCGACGAGTACCGCTTCGAACCGGTCGGCGACCTGGCGCCCTGGACGACGGTGGAGCCGCCGACGATGCGGCTCTACCCGGGGACGACGGGCACGGTGGAGCTGACGTTCGCCCCGCCGCGCACTCCGGACGCCGCCGCCGGGCCCAACCCGTACGCGGTGCGGATCACGCCGACCGAGCATCCGGACGCGGTGACCGTCCCCGAGGGGAACCTGACCATCACGCCGTTCACGGAGGTGCGGGCCGAGCTGGTGCCGCCGACCGTGAAGGGGCGGTTCCGGGGCCGGCCCCGGCTCGCGGTGGACAACCTGGGCAACACCAGGGTGACCGCCTCGGTCAGCGGTACCGACCAGGGCGACCACCTGTCGTACGACATCCATCCGGGCAGCGTGCAGATCGAGCCGGGCCGGGCGGCGTTCGTGAAGGCGACGCTGCGGCCCAAGCGGGTGATCTGGTTCGGCGCCAAGGAGGAGCGGCCGTACACGCTGGCCGTGCAGCGCTCGGGTGTGCCGCCGGTGGGCGTGGACGGCACCTATGTGCAGCGGAGTTTCCTGCCGGGCTGGCTGGCGACGTTCACGGGCGCCTTCATGGCCCTGGTGATCGCCTTCGCGATCATCTGGCTGGCGTACAAGCCGCAGGTCAGCAGCGCGGCGCGGGAGAGTCCGCAGGAGGCCGGGGTGGCGCTGGCGCCCAGCCCGTCGGCGGAGAAGCCGCTGGCCACGCCCTCGCCGACGCCCGAGCCGGAGGAGCCCGAGCCGGGCGCGTCCGCGCCCGCCGGTGACGAGGACGCGGGCGGCGGCGGCGGGGGTGGCGGCGGGGGCGGCCAGGCGTCGCCGTCGCCGAGCAAGAAGCCCAAGAAGCCGGGGATCGTGCCGGCCGACGACATCCTGCTGCGCAACGCCACCACCAAGAAGTGCGCCGACCTGCCGGGCGAGGGCCGGGGCGGGCGGCAGGTGAACGTCCAGCAGTCCACCTGCAACCAGACCGACGCCGACAACCACCTGTGGGACCTGGACGTCAAGTACCCGAAGTCGGGCCCCGGCGGGACGCCGCTGTTCCTGATCCGCAACGACAAGGACGGGCTCTGCATGGACCTGCCCAACAACGGGGCGGAGCCCATCACCACGCCGATCACCGAGGCGGACTGCGCCGGCACCACCGACGACAACCAGCTCTGGTGGCTGGACAAGCAGGAGAGCGGCGCCTACTGGGTCCGCAACTTCGCCAGCAACAACAAGTGCCTGGACGTGGCCGGGTGGAGCGACGGCGGCGACGGGGCGAACCTGACCCTGTTCGACTGCCGCAACGACGACGACCAGGAGTGGACGATCGTCAGGCGCACCAAGGCGTGACCGGCCGGGCCGGCTACCAGGTGCCCTCGCCGGGCACCAGCCGCCCGGCCTTGCGGTACTCACGGCGGGCGCCCTCCAGGAGGTCGTCCGCCGTCACCGTGCCGCCGCGGCCCGCGGCGAGGTAGGCGGCGGTCACCACGGCGCTGCGGATGGAGCCGCCCGCCAGCTCGAACTCCCGGGCCAGCGGCGCCAGGTCGATGCCCTCGGCGGCCGGGACGTGCGACAGGCCGTGCCGCCACAGCGCCTGCCGCTGCCCGGCGTCGGGGAACGGGAAGTCGACCACCAGGTCGAGCCGGCGGGTGAACGCCTCGTCGATGTTGGCCCGCAGGTTGGTGGTGAGCAGCGCGATGCCGTCGAAGGACTCCAGCCGCTGGAGCAGGTAGGCGCTCTCCATGTTGGCGTACTTGTCGTGGGAGTCCTTGACCTCGGAGCGCTTGCCGAAGACGGCGTCGGCCTCGTCGAAGAGGAGGACGGCGTCGGTGCGGTCGGCCTCCGAGAAGATCCGTTCGAGGTTCTTCTCGGTCTCGCCGACGTACTTGTCCACGATCGAGGAGAGCTGGACGACGTAGAGGTCCAGGCCCAGGTCGGCGGCGACGACCTCGGCCGACAGGGTCTTGCCGGTGCCGGACTCGCCCGCGAACAGGCCGAGCACGCCCCGGCCGCGGCCGCCGCCGGCGCTGAGCCGCCAGTCGCCCAGGACCCGGTCGCGGTGCCGGGCGCGCAGGGCGAGTTCCCGGAGCTGGGTCAGCGGGGCGTCGGGCAGCACCAGGTCGTTCCAGTCGACCTCGGGGCGGATGCGGCGGGCGTGCCGTTCCAGGCCCGAGGCGGACTGCTGGCGGGCGGCGAGCCGGACGTGCGCGGCGCCCACCGGGACCCCGTCGAACGCGGCCAGGGACCGGGCGGCGCGGGCCGCGCGGGCGACGCGCTCGCCGCCGAGGTGGTACGGGGCGACGGTCGCCGCCAGGTCGAAGCCGTCGGTGTCCGGGCCCAGCGCGGTCCGCCACGCCGCCGTCCCGCCGGCCGGGCGGCGCGGCGCCTGGAGGACCAGGGGGTCGTGCGGGGACCACTCGGGGTCGTAGGGGCGGGTGCCGGTCAGCAGGACGGTCACGTCCGCCGCCGAGGTCAGCGCCCGGACCAGCGGGCCGGGCTCCTCGGGAAGCCGGGGCACGACGACGGCCCGGCCGGTGAGGCGGGCCTCGCGCAGCAGGCCGGGCACGTGGGCCTCGGTGCCGTCGAAGCGGAGCGCGTCCAGGCCCGCGGTGCGCAGGGCGGCGGCGGCCACGGCGAGGCCGTCGCCCTCCTGGCGCTCGCGGAGGTAGCCGGTGCACGGGCCGAGGCGCAGGCGGGCGGCGAGCCGGCGGACGAAGTCGGGGTCGTCGCCCTCGGGCGGGAGCCGCGGCATCGGCTGGAGGTGGCCCACCAGGGCGGCGTCGGGGGTGTCGTCGCCGAGCAGGTGCGCGGTCAGGCGTCCGGGTACGCGCAGGGACCGGGAGAGGAAGGGGCGTTCGGGCTCCGCCACCTCCAGCAGGCCCAGGGCGCGCAGCGGGGCGGAGGCGTGGAAGCGGGCGCGGGCGGCCGGGAGGTGCGCGGGCACCCCGCACAGGTCCAGGGCGAGGCCCACGGTGGCGCGGCGGCGGCTGACGTCGTCGTTGAGGTAGCCGTACAGCGGCTCGAAGGTGCGGTCCAGGTCCGGGGCGAGGGCGATGAGCAGGACGGCGGTGTCCAGTTCGGTCAGCCGCAGCCCGGCGGCCAGGCTGCCCAGCAGGTCGTCGGGGTCGGCCGGGGCGGACGGCGGGTCCTCGGACAGGCCGGGGTGCGGGGCGGCCTCGGGCCAGGTGTCCAGCAGGTGCCGTACGGCGTCCTCGGACAGGTACAGGCCGCGCAGCGGGTCGTCGGCCGTGGGGTCGTCGGCGGCCCGCCGGTCGACCAGTGCCCCCACGGCGTGCCGCAGCCCGGCCAGCCTCGCGAGCAGCGGCCGGGCCGGCTCGGCCGCCCGTCCGGCGGGTTGCTCTGCCGCCCGTCCGGCGGGTTGCTCGGCGGGCTGCTCGGCCGCCCGTCCGGAGGGCTGTTCGGCGGGCTGCTCGGCGGGCTGTTCGGGGAGCCCGTCGGCGGGGGCGCCGGCGGTCGGTGCGGAGGTGCTCATCGGTTCTCCGGGTCACGGGCGGCTCGGGCCGCCGCCACCTGGTGGGGGCGGTGGGCGCGCTCCGAGGACGGGGACGGGTCGTCGTCGTCCAGGGTGCCGATCCGGACCAGCGCGCCCTCGGTGACCGGGGGCCCGGCGTCGTACTCGGGGAAGGCCGGGAAGGGCGCGGTCACCACCAGGTCCAGGGAGGGCTTGAGTTCGCCGCCGAGGGCGGACCAGATCTCGGCGAGGGAACGGGACTCCGACTGCAGTCCCGACACCGTCAGCGGCACCGTCAGGCCCAGCTTCCCGAGCGCGCCCGGCAGCCCGGCTGCGGGCAGCAGTTCGTGCGGGAGCAGGGTGGCGAGGACGGCGGACAGCAGCCGGTGCTCGTCCTGCGGGGTCTTCGTCCACGCGGTCACCAGGTACGACAGCCGGAACCAGCGCGGCGGCTGGCGGCGCCGTACCACGATGGCCCGTTCGTCGCGGACGGCGGTGTGGCCGCGCTGGCGCCGGGAGACGTCCTCGCGGATGTCGTACAGATAGGTGTTGATCACGGGCCCGTTGCGCCGGGCCGCCCAGTCGCGGGTGGGTGCCTCGAAGGACACGTCGATGCCGGAGCCCGCGAGGACCCCGCCGTCGAGGAGGTCCTTGATGACCTGGTCCACCTCGTGGATCACTGCCGCGCTCCCGCTCTGCCGTCCCGCCGTACCGTCCTGACCCGCCACCTGGCCGTCGGGGCAGAAGAGTTGCCCCGCGAGCCGCCTTCGATCGCCCGTTCGGTCAGAGGTAGCCTTCCCGAAGGGCATAGGCCACGGCGTGCGCGCGGTTGCGCAGATGCAGGCGGGTGGTCAGCCCGTGCATGACGTTCTTGACGGTGCGTTCGGAGTAGGACAGCTTGCCGGCGATCTCCCCGGTGTCCAGGCCCTCGGACACCAGCCGCAGGACATCCACCTCGCGGGGAGTGAGGCCCATGGAAGGCGTGCCCGTCCGCCCGGACGTGCCCCGGTGCAGCGAGCCGACCTGGCTCATCAGCCGGCCGACCAGGTCGGCGGGCAGATCGCCGTCGCCCCGGGACGCGGCGAGGACCGCCTGCGCCAGCTTGTGGCCGGTGGCCTCCTGGCGCCACACGATGGCGCCGACCCCGCACTCGATGACGTCGAGCAGCTCGTTCTCGCGCAGCGCGCCCACCACGAGCACGGCCCGCGCCCCCTCGCTGCGCGCCACCCGGCGCAGCCGTACCAGCGCCGCCTCGTCGAGGGCGTCCTCGATCAGCAGCGCGACCGTGCCGGGACCGGACTCCTCGCGCAGGTCGATGTCCGGATGCCGGCGCAACTGCCCGACGGCACCCTCGAAGCTGATCGGATCGCGGGCGGTCACCGCCACGGGCACCCGGCGCCGCGTGGCGGCGATGCCGGTGTCCGTACCGGTCCGCAGTGTGGTGAGCAACCGTTTCCCCCCTGTTCACGGGCCCGTAGTCCGGCGAGGTCGGTAGACGGATGGGCGTGTTCCACACTTCTGTGAACCAGGTGGCGCGGGCAATCGTTGATAACCACGAGCCGCACCACGAGAACAGCGCGAGAACCCCTCACCCACCAAGACGGAACCGCAGCTCAGCGGTGGTGCGTCGACCGGACGGGGGTTCCGGCCGCGGCAGTTGTGGGACACCTCACACCACCATGAGGCGGGTTCGTCCCTCTCACCCACCAGAGCCCCAAGGGCAGGACAGGAGGCAAGGATGGAGGCAGTCATGACCCAGAAGCTGCGCGAACGCGCGGACGTCCTGGCGCTGCTCGCCGCCGAGGCCGAGCGTGTCCGCGGCGGTTCCGGGCGCCTGGTCCTGCTGCGCGGCGCCACCGGCACGGGCCGCACCGCCGTGCTGGAGGCCGCCGCCGAGCACGCCGCGGACCTCGGCATCCGGGTGCTGCGTGCCCGCTGCTCACCCCGGGAGACCGACGTGCCCCTGTCGACGGTCGGTCAGTTCTTCGCGCCCGCCCTGGGGTTCGCCTTCCCGGAACCCGGGGACGGCGGCCGGCTCTGGCAGACGCTGTGCGCGTACGCCGCCGAGGGCCCCGTGCTGCTCGCCGTGGACGACATCCACCTCGCCGACGACGCCTCGCGCCACTGGCTGGTGGAGGCGGCCCGCCGGGTCGACCGATTAGCGCTGCTCCTGGTCGTCACCGAGCGCAGCCAGTACGACATCGAACCGCCGCCCGCCGGCCTGACCCACACCCTGTCGCCGTCCCTCGTACGCACCCGCACCATCGCCCCGCTCGGCGACGACGCGGCCACCGGCCTGGTCCGCGCCGCCCGCCCGCTGGCCGGCGCGGCCTGGACCGCGGACTGCGTACGGGCCGCCGCGGGCAGCCCGCTGCTGCTGCACGCCCTCCTGGACGACCTGCACGGCATCCCGCAGCAGCCCGTGCCCGACACCTGCGCCGCGCTGTACCCCGGCGCCTACCCGGCGGCCGTCGCCTGGTGGCTGGAGAACGCCGGGCCGGCGACCGCCGAGGTGGCCCGGGTGCTCGCCGCGCTGGAACAGACCTGGGCCCCGGACAGCGACCCGGACCCGGCGGACCTGCTCGCCGAGGCGGCCGGCGCCGACCCGGACCGGGTGACCGGCTGGCTCACCGCCATGACCCGGATCGGCCTGCTGCGCCCGGACGCCGCCGGGCGCCGCCGCTACGCCCACCCGCTGCTGCGGGACGCCGTCCTCAGCAACTGGCCGGCCGCCCGCCGGCAGGCCGCGCACCGCACGGCCGCGCAGGCGATGCTCCGCCGGGGCGCCCGCGTCGAGGCGGTCGCCCGGCAGTTGCTGCGGGCCGGCCCGGTCGGCCTGCCCTGGGCGCTGCGCGTGCTGCGCGACGCGGCGACCCTCGCCGTCGACGAGGGCCGCCCCGAGGCCGCCGTCGGCTACCTCCGCCGCGCCCTGGACGAGCCGCTGCCGGACGGCCTGCGGCAACGGCTGCTGACCGAACTGGGCTCCCTGGAGTACGTGTCGGCCGGCGCCGCCTCCGCCATCGCCCGGCTGGCCGAGGCCCTGCACCTGCCCGCCGAGCCGCGCGACCGGGTCCGTACCGCCGTCGCCCTGGGCACCGCCCTGGCCGGCCGCGGCGAGGTGCGCACCGCGATGCGGATGCTGCGCCGCACCGAGGGCGGACTCGCCGGGCACCCGGGGCTGGCCCGCACCATGCAGACCGCCTCCGCGCTGCTCTCCGACCACGACCAGGGGCAGCGGCGGGAGGCGTACCGGTGGCTGAGCGAGGCCGCCGAACGCTCGCCCGAACGGGTCGGCACCGCCGGACAGGCCCTGCTCGTGCGGTACGCGGCCACGGCCGGGCTGATCTCGGCGCGGGACGCGATGGAACGGGTGCGCGCCCTGCTCGCGGAGCCCACCGACCCGCTCGCCGAGCCCTTCCTGCTGGGCACGGCCGCCGCCGTCGCCCAGTGGGCCGACGAACTCGACGAGGCGGACCGGCTGGTGGAACGCGGACTGGCCCTGCAACGCCTGTCCCTGCTGCACCCCACGCACCACGCGCTGGTCAACACCCGGGCGGACATCGCCGCCGCGCGGGGCGACCAGCACAAGCTCCTGGAGGTCCTCGCGGACGACACCGGCCGGGGCGCGGCGGCCGGGCCGTCCAACGCCGACGCCCACCGGGTGCTGGCGCTGGTGCACACCGGGCGCCCGGCCCAGGCGCGGCGGGTCGCGGACGGCTTCGACCTGAGCCGGGCACCGGACAACTGGGAGCTGAACCGCTTCCTGTACGCGCGGGGCGTGCTGCGGGCCGCCGAGGGCGACGGGCCGGGGGCGCTGCACGACTTCCTGGAGTGCGGGCGCCGGCAGGCCGCCCGGGAGGTGGTCAGCCCCGTCGTCACCCCGTGGCGCACCGCGGTCGCCGAGATCCGGCTGGCGGCGGGCCTGACCCGGGAGGCCGTGGCCCTCGCCGAGGAGGAATTGCGCCTGGCCCGGGTGTGGGACACCCCGCGCACGGTGGGCCGCGCCCTGCGGGTGCTGGGCGCCGCGACCGGCGGTCGGCGCGGCCGGGAGCTGGCCGCCGAGGCGGTCCGGGTCCTGCGGGAGGCCCCCGGCACCGACCTGGAGCTGATCCCGGCGCTGATCGCGCAGGGCAGGCAGTTCATGGCGGCGGGGGAGCGCTCCCACGCCCGTGACGTGCTGCGGGAGGCGGCGGAACGGGCCGAGCGGACGGGTGCCGTGCGGTGGGGCACGCTGGCCGGCGCGGCGCTGCGGGAGAGCGGTGCCCGCCGCGCCGCCACGCCCGGCACCGGGTCGGGCGCCCTCACGGTGAGCGAGCGCCGGATCGCGCGACTGGCCGCCGACGGCCGGACCAACACCGAGATCGCCGACCTGCTGCACCTCGCCCGGCGGACCGTGGAGACCCACCTGACCAGCGCCTACCGCAAGCTGCGGATACGCCGCCGGGCGGAACTGCGGGACGCGCTGGAGCGGGCGGGGGCGCCGGGGGCCGGGGGCGGGGGCGAGACGGCCGTGCCGGGGTGACCGCCGGGGTCGGGGGCCGGACCGACCGCGAAAGGGCGGCGTCCGGTCCTCCCGGACGGTTGACCAGGTACTCCCGGAGGGTCGACCAGGTCCTCCCGGACGGTCGACCAACGGACGTACGAGGAGCGTCGGCACGCTCGGTCAGCACCCCTCGGGCGGGTCAACCAGCGGACGTGCGAGGGCCGTGGACCCGCCCGTTCAACAGCTCCCGGGCGATCTCCAGTTGCTCGCGTTCCACCGGATCGCCGTCCTCCACGTTCCACAGGATGTTCTGCAGGGCCCGCCCCAGCGTCCAGGCGCGGGCCCGCTCCCGGTCGAGGCCGAGGACGTCGGTCAGCGCGTCGAAGCGCCAGCGGGTCTCGGCGGGGTCGTAGCGGTTGTCGAGGGCGGGCATCAGGTCGAACCCGGGGTCGCCGGACAGCGGCTTGGGGTCGATGGCGAGCCAGGGCGCGCGGTCGGCGGCGAGGACGTTGCCGTAGTGCAGGTCCCAGTGGAGCAGCCGGTCCCCGGGCTCGTCCGCGACCTCGCGCACGGCGGCGGCGCAGTCCGCGACCAGGCGCCGCGCCTCCGGGTCGGGGATGCGGGCGAGGGTCCACGGCGTGCGCTCCAGCATGCCCCGCGCGATGTCCCCGAGGCCGCGCAGGCCGGGCGGCGCGGGGGCGGCGGTGAGCCGGGCCAGCAGACGGGCGAGGACCAGGACGGCCTCGCGGGAGTCCGCGACCCGGCCCAGCGGCCGGGTGAAGTCCAGGCGTTCGAGCAGCATGGTGCCGGTGGCCGGGTCGTGGTCGAGCAGCCGTACCGCCCCCTCGCCGGCCCACCGGGCGAGGGCGACCGGTTCGCCCTCGGTCTCGTCGTCCAGGATCTGGAGCTTCAGCACGGCCGGGACGCCGTCCGCGCGGACGACGGGCAGCACCAGGGCGGCCCAGCCGTGCAGGGCGGGCCCGTCGCGCCGCAGTTCCCACCGGCCGAGGTACCGGGCGGCCAGCTCCGGCAGCGCGGCGACGAAGGCCCGCCCCGCCGCGCCGTTGTACTTGGCCTGACTCGCCGCGAGAGCTTGCGGTACGTCGATCACACCCGGGGACGCTACCGGCGCCCGCCGGCCGGGTCACCCGAATAAACGCGCGCCCGGGGCCCGAAGTCCACGGAATCCGAAGGGGACAGCGACCGCCGGCCCGGGTTACCGTCCCGCCCATGAGCAGCTCGACCAGCGGTGTCGTGAACGGTGGCATTTCCTTCTGGTACGCGGACGACGGCCTCCCGCCGGTGCGCGAGCCCCTCGCCGGGGACAGGTCGGCGGACGTCGTGATCGTCGGCGGCGGCTACACGGGACTGTGGACGGCCTACTACCTCAAACGCGCGGACCCGTCCCTGCGGATCACCGTCCTCGAACAGAAGTTCTGCGGGTACGGTGCCTCCGGCCGCAACGGCGGCTGGCTCTACAACGGCGTCGCCGGCCGCGACCGGTACGCGAAGCTGCACGGCCGGGACGCGGCGGCGCGGCTCCAGCGGGCGATGAACGACACCGTCGACGAGGTGATCCGGGCCGCCGGGGCCGAGGGCATCGACGCGGACCTGCACAAGGGCGGGGTCCTGGAGGTCGCCCGCACGCCCGCGCAGCTCGCCCGGCTGCGGGCGTTCCACGCGGCGGAACGGGCCTTCGGCGAGACGGACCGGGAGCTGTACGGCGCCCGGGAGACGGCCGGGCTGATCCGGGTCGCGGACGCGGTCGGCGCCACCTGGACGCCGCACGGGGCCCGGCTGCACCCGGCGAAACTGGCCAAGGGCCTCGCGGCGGCCGTCGAGCGGCTCGGCGTCACGCTGCACGAGTCGACGCCGGTCACCGAGATCCGCCCCGGGCACGCGGTCACGCCGTACGGCACGGTGCGGGCGCCCTGCGTCCTGCGGTGCACCGAAGGCTTCACGGCCTCCCTCAAGGGGCAGCGCCGGGCCTGGCTGCCCATGAACTCCTCGATGATCGTCACCGAGCCGCTGGGCGACGCCCGGTGGGAGGAGATCGGCTGGGCGGACCGGCAGACGCTCGGCGACATGGCCCACGCCTACATGTACGCCCAGCGCACGGCCGACGGCCGGATCGCCCTCGGCGGCCGGGGCGTGCCGTACCGCTACGGCTCCCGCACCGACGACGACGGCACGACGCATCCGGCGACGGTGACCGCCCTGCGGCACGTCCTGACCGACTTCTTCCCCTCCCTGGCCGGGGTGCGGATCGCCCACGCCTGGTCGGGGGTGCTCGGCGTCCCCCGCGACTGGTGCGCGACGGTCGCCCTCGACCCCGCGACCGGCCTCGGCCTGGCGGGCGGCTACGTCGGCTCCGGCGTCGCCACGGCCAACCTCGCGGCCCGCACCCTGCGCGACCTCGTCCTGCGGCAGGGCCCCACGGAACTGACCACCCTGCCCTGGACCGGCCACCACGTCCGCCCCTGGGAGCCCGAGCCACTGCGCTGGCTGGGCGTACACGCCCTGTACGCGGCCTACCGCGCGGCGGACCACCAGGAGGCGACCACATACCGCCCGACGACCTCCCCCCTGGCCCGCCTGGCCGACGCGATAGCGGGCCGAGGCTGACCGCGGCCCGCGGGTGACCGCGAGCGCTAACCCGCCGCCGCCCCCGCGGGGACCCCGTGGCGCGGGGCTCGGGCCGTCACCATCGTTCCCGCCGCTATCGCCGCCAGCAGCATCACCCCGGCCGCCACCCAGATCGCGACCGTGTAGCCGTGCACGACGCCCGCCCGGACGACCGCGGCCCGGCGGGACGGGTCGGTGAGGTGGGCGGTGACGTAGGACGCGCTGCTCGTCGTGGCGATCGTGTTCAGCAGGGCCGTGCCGATGGAACCGCCGACCTGCTGGGAGGTGTTGACCGTGGCCGAGGTGACCCCGGCGTCCTGGGGCGCGACCCCCGCCGTCGCCGTGGCGAACACCGGCATGAAGGTGAGTCCCATGCCGAGGCCCATCAGGATCAGCGCCGGCAGGATCTCCGTCGCGTACGCCGAGTGCACCGTCATCCGGGTGAGGATCACCATGCCGCCGGAGGCGAGGACCATCCCCGGCACCATCAGCAGCCGCGGCGGCACGTGGTGCAGCAGCCGTGCCGAGATCTGCGTCGCGCCGATGACGATGGCCGCGGTCAGCGGCAGGAACGCCAGCCCGGTCCGCACCGGCGAGTAGCCGAGGACGACCTGGAGGTAGTACGTCATGAACAGGAACAGCCCGAACATGCCGATCACCGCGAGCATCATGGTGAGGAAGCACCCCGCCCGGTTGCGGTCCCGCAGCACGTGCAGCGGCAGCAGCGGCATCGGAGCCCGGCCCTGCCACCACACGAACGCGGCGAGCAGCACCGCCCCGGCCGCGAACAGCCCGAGGACCAGCGGGTCCGTCCAGCCCCGCGACTCCGCCTCGCTGAAGCCGTAGACGAGCGCGACCAGGCCGCCGCAGCCCAGCACCACCCCGGGCACGTCGAGCCGGGCGTCCCCGCGCACCGGCCGGTCGTGCAGCAGCACCAGCGCGCCGATCACCGCGACGGCGGCGATGGGGACGTTGACGTACAGGCACCAGCGCCAGTCGAGGTACTCGGTGAGGACACCGCCGACGATGAAGCCGATCGCGCTGCCGCTGCCCGCCAGCGCGCCGTAGATCCCGAACGCCTTCCCCCGCTCCCTGGGATCGGTGAACGTCGTCGTCAGCAGCGACAGCGCGGCCGGCGCGAGGACCGCGGCGAACACCCCCTGGAGGGCGCGGGCGCCGAACAGCATCGCGGAACCGTTCGCCGCGCCGCCGAGCGCCGAGGCCACCGCGAACCCGACCAGGCCGGTCACGAAGGCGCGTTTGCGGCCCGCCAGGTCGGCGATCCGCCCGCCGAGCAGCAGCAGTCCGCCGAAGGCCAGCGTGTAGGCGGTGATCACCCACTGCCGGTTGCCGTCGCTCATGCCCAGGTCGCGCTGGGCGGAGGGCAGGGCGATGTTCACGATGGTCGCGTCGAGCACGACCATGAGCTGGGCCAGCGCGATCACCACCAGCCCCCACCAGCGGCGCGGATCGGTGTCCGGGGGCGTGACCGTCTCACCTGTCCGGGGGGCAGCCATCTGGCCAGCAGACCACGGTTCGGAGCGGTTCGCATCCGCGTCGGCGGGACTTCGTTTCGCGTCGGTCATGGTTCGAGGACCACCTTTCCGGTCGTGCGGCGGCCCTCCAGCGCCCGGTGCGCGGCGGCGGCCTCGGTGAGCGGGAAGCGCTGTACGGCGGGGACGAGCCGGCCCGCGGCCGCCTCGGCCAGGGCGCGCAGTTCGAGGGTGCGCAGCGGGTCGGGGCCGCCGGCCCGGCTCAGCATCGCGGGTCCGAGGACCTGTTCGGAGACGCCGTCGACGAGGTAGGGCTCGCCGTCGTGCAGGCCCGCCCCGGACCAGCCGAAGACGAGGTGCCTGCCGCCGGGCCCGAGCAGGGCGACGCACTCGCGGGCCGCGTCGCCGCCGACGCCGTCGAAGACGACGGTGGCGGCCCGCCCGCCCAGGTGGGCGCGGACCTTCTCCGGCCAGCCCGGCACCGTGTAGTCGACGGCGAGGCCGGCGCCGTTCGCGGCGACCCGGGCGACCTTCTCCGGGCCGCCCGCCAGGCCGATCACGGTGGCGCCGGCGTGCCGGGCGTACTGCACGAGCAGCGTGCCGATGCCGCCCGCCGCGGCCGGGACGAGGGCCACCGAGTCCGGGCCCAGCGCGGCGAACTGGAGTATCCCCAGCGTCGTACGGCCCGTGCCGATCATGGCGACGGCCGCCGCGAAGTCCAGGTTCGCGGGGATCTCGTGCAGGCGGGCGGCGTCGGTGACGGCGAGTTCGGCGTAGCCGCCGGGCGCGAAGCCGAGGTGGGCGACGACGCGCTTGCCGAGCCAGTCGCCCGGGGTGTCCGCGCCGAGGGCGTCGACCACGCCCGCGACCTCGCGGCCGGGGACGGTGGGCAGCGCGGGCGGCGCGGGCGCCGGGCCCCGGTGGCCCTCGCGCAGGGCGGTGTCCAGCAGGTGGACGCCCGCCGCGCGGACGGCGATCCGGACCTGGCCGGGGCCGGGTTCGGGGTCCTCGACCCGCTCGTAGGAGAGGTTCTCGGCCGGGCCGAAGGCGTGCAGACGGATGGCGTGCATCAAGGCTCCCTGGGGTGACGTCGTACGCCCCAGCCAACGGCCTCAAGCAAGCTTGAGGTCAAGCTCGTGCCGGCCCAGCGCCAGGGAGACCGCCGTCAGCGCGCTGTTGAACGACACCTCCGACAGCAGCCCCGGCGCCGCGACCTGGTCCCCGGCGAGGTACACCCCGTCGCCCCGGTCCACGGCCGGCCGGTCCCGCCAGGTGGTGCCGGGCGGGTCGACCGCGCCGGTACGGCCGTGCGCGACGGCCTCCCGCCGCCAGGCGACCCGCTCCCGCCAGCCCGGGAACCCCAGGTCGAGCAGGCGTTCGGCGCGGGCCGTCCCCTGCGCCCTGGACTCCTTCGGCCCGATCGGGATCTGCCCCTGGAGGAGCTGCTCGCCCGCCGGCGCCAGGGTGCGGTCCTGCGCGGTGAACCGCTCGATCCAGCCCGGCGCGTCCAGGTCGGACACCGCGAACGCGTCCCCCCGCCCGCTGCGCAGGGCCAGGTCGATCAGCGCGGTACGGCCGCTCGGCCAGGTCAGCGTGGCGTCGCCCAGCAGTCGGCGGGCGGCGTCCAGGGAGGTGGCGACGACGACCAGGGCGCCGGTGGGCAGGGTGTCGACCCGGGAGAGGGTCTCCACCCGGACCCCGAGGTTCCAGGCGCGGGCGGCCATCCGGTCGATCAGCGCCGACCAGCCGCCGCGCGGATAGTGCGCCTCGGGCGGCAGCTTCGCGGCCCGGCGCAGCCGCTCCTGCACGAAGGCGGCGGACAGCGCACCGGGGTCGTGGTGGAACAGGGCGACGGCACAGTAGTGGGCGGCGGCGCGGGCGCCCTCCTCGCCGGCCACCCCGGTGGCCCAGGTCAGGAAGTCGGCGTCGACGGGCGCGGGGCCGACCCGGGGGCCCAGCAGCTTCAGCATCGCCAGCGGCGGGGTGCGGCGCAGCGCGTCCCGGTGCCGGAACCGCAGCCGGGTCCCCTCCCGCGGCGGCAGGGGCGCCAGCGGGCCGATGAGGTCGCGCTGCCGCAGCCAGGCCCAGTGCGGGCCGCCGTTGTAGAGGGCGTGCGGGCCCTCGTTGGTCCGGTACGGCCCCTCGGCTGCGGTCCGCGCCCGGCCGCCGAGCGTGTGATGGGCCTCGTACAGGGTGACCTTGGCGCCCGCCTCGGCGGCGCTGACGGCCGCGGTGAGACCGGCGAAGCCGCCACCGATGACGGTGATGCGGTGCATGCGGGGCACACTCCCTTGGCTCGGGTTCTCCTGCTGCTACGACGGTCCCGTCGCGCGGAATGTGACATCGGCCCCCCGACGTGGACGTCCCCGCAGGTCAGGGGCGTTGTCAGTGGCGGGGTGCAGGATGGGCGGCATGGCGAGGAGAGCGGCGGGAGCGGCGGGGGAGACGGTGCGGGCGGCCCGGCGGCCCGAGGTGCGGTTGCCGGCCCTGGAAAGACACGAGGGCGGGCGGCTGGAGCCGGACGGGGACTACGACGGGCTGGACGTCCGGGAGACGGACCTCGCCGGGCAGGACGGCGCGGGCGCCCGCTTCATGGACTGCGCGCTGACGGGCTGCGCGCTGGACGAGACCTCGCTGCGCCGCGCCCGGCTGCTGGACTCGGTCCTCACCGGCGTCCGCGGCGTCGGCACCGACCTCGCCGAGGCCACCCTCCGGGACGTCGAGCTGGTCGACGCCCGGCTCGGCGGGACCCGGATGCACGGGGCGGTGCTGGAGCGGGTGCTGATCCGCGGCGGGAAGATCGACTTCCTGAATCTGCGGCGGGCCCGGCTCAAGGACGTCGTCTTCGAGGGCTGCGTCCTGGTCGAGCCCGACTTCGCCGGCGCCCGCCTGGAGCGGGTGGAGTTCGCCGACTGCGCCCTGCGCGGGGCCGACTTCTCCACGGCCGTCCTGACCGACGTCGACCTGCGCGGGGCCGCGCCGCTGGAGATCGCCCGGGGGGTGGACCGGCTCTCCGGGGCGGTGATCAGCCCTTCCCAGCTCCTGGACCTGGCCCCGGTGCTGGCGGCGGAGCTGGGGGTGCGGGTGGTGCCGTAGCGGCGCCGGGCGGGCAGCGGCGCCGGCCGGGTAGTGGCGTCGGGCGGACAGTGGTGCCGGGGGTCAGGGGACGCGGGGAAAGCGGGCCTGGAGGGTCCAGATCGCCGGGTTGTCCGCCAGGTCCTCGTGCATGTCGGTGAGGTCGGCGAGCAGATCGTGCAGGAAGTCCCGGGCCTCGCGGCGCAGTTCGGCGTGGGAGAAGGTGAGCGGCGGCTCGGACGCGGGCAGCCACTCCGCCTCGATGTCGACCCACCCGAACCGCCGCTCGAACAGCAGCCGGTCGGTGGACTCGGTGAAGTCCAGCTCCGCCCGCTGCGGCCGGGCGGCCCGGGACCCCGCCGGGTCCCGGTCGACGCGCTCCACGATGTCGCACAGCGCCCACGCGAAGTCCAGCACCGGCACCCAGCCCCAGGCCGTGGACACCTCCCGGTCCGTATCCGTGTCGGCGAGGTACACGTCCCCGGCGAACAGGTCGTGCCGCAGGGCATGGACGTCCGCCCGCCGGTAGTCGGTCTGCGGCGGATCGGGAAAACGGGAGGAGAGGGCGTAGCCGATGTCGAGCACGGGACGATGGTGCCACGCCGCCGCGCACGTCAGGGACGGTCCGGCCGGCCGTCCCCGTACAGCCAGTCCGCCCAGAGCGAGGTGAAGTCCTCGCCGGGGGCGCGCCGCTCGACGTACGCCGTGAAGTCGTCCGTGTCCGCGTTGCCGTGCCGGTGTTCGGCGGCCCAGTCGCGCAGCAGGGAGCGGAAGGCGGTGTCGCCGATCCGCTGCCGGATCTTGTGCAGGACCATCGCGCCGCGCTGGTAGACGGGGGCGGCGGAGAGGCGGGCCGCGTCGGGCGGCTCGGCGGGCGGGAACTCCCAGACGGCCTCGTTCTCCGCCGCACCGGCGAAGTAGCGGCCCTCGTACAGCGCGTCGAAGGTCCGCTGCGCGCTGTCCCCGCCGTGCCGCTCCTGCCAGAGCCACTCCGCGTAGGTGGCGAAGCCCTCGCTGAGCCACATGTCCCGCCAGGTCTTCGGCGTGACGGAGTCGCCGTACCACTGGTGGGCGAGTTCGTGGACCAGCAGGATCACGTCGGGGGCGCCGGGGAAGACCGGCCGGTTCTGGGTCTCCAGCGCGTAGCCGACGTCCTCCGGCCGGTCGACGATCGCGCCGGCGGAGGAGAACGGGTAGGGGCCGAAGAGGTCCCGCGCCCAGTCGAGGACCTCGGGCAGGCGCCGGAGCGGTTCCGCGCTCGCCGCCGCCTGCCGGGGGTCGACGGCGGTGTGCACCGGCAGCCCGTCCGGGGTGGCGGTGCTGCGGATCTGCCACCTGCCGATCGCGACCGTGGCGAGGTAGCTCGCCATCGGCTCGGCGGTCCGCCACCGGTACGTCGTGCGGCCCTTCGCGGTCGTCCGGCCGGCGGGTTCGCCGTTGGAGACGGCGGCCAGGCCCGCCGGGACGGTGACCGACAGGTCGTAGGACGCCTTGTCGGAGGGGTGGTGGTTGCCCGGGAACCAGGCCATCGACCCGGTGGGCTGGCCCAGCGCGAGCGCCCCGTCCGCGGTGCGCAGCCAGCCCTCCTCGGAGCCGTCCGGGTCGGTGATCGTCTCCGGCGCACCGGAGTACCGCACCGCCACCCGGAACGCCGTCCCCTCCGCCAGCTCCTCGGGCGGCCGGACGGTCAGCTCCTGGCCGGCGCGGTGGAACCGGGCCGGCCGCCCCCCGACGGTGACCTCGGTGACGGTCAGCCCCTTGAGGTCCAGGTTGAACGCGGAGAGGTCCTCGGTGGCCCGAGCGGTGAGCGTCGCCGTACCGGTCAGGCGGTGCGGGCCGGGCTCGTAGGCGAGGTCGAGGGCGTAGTGGCCGACGTCGTAGCCGTCGTTGCCCGCCTTCGGGAAGTACGGGTCGCGCACCCCGGAGCCGCCCGGGGAGCCCTGGACGCCGCCGCACGCGCCGAGCGCGGCGACGGCGGCGAGGGCGGTGCTCACGGCGAGCGGACGGGACGGGCGCACCCCGCGATCCTATGGGCCGTATGCGGTGATCGCGGCCGTCGGCGCCGGCCGGCCGGCGGTGATCAGCGGAGGTCAGCGGGCCAGCGCCGCCGCGCCCGCCCGCGCGAACTTCTCGTCCAGGTCGCCGGACGGGGCGCCCGCGACACCGATGCCGGCGACCGGGGCGTTCTTCGCGGTGACCGGGACCGCGCCGGCCAGGAACAGGGTGCCGGGGATGTCCTTCAGGTTCGGGGCGCCCGCGAGGCGCCCGGCCAGCTCGGAGGTGGGCGCGTTCCAGGAGACGGCGGTGTACGCCTTGCGCTCGGCGGACTCGTAGGACTGCGGGCCGGCGCCGTCGCCGCGCAGGGTGACGACCGTGTTGCCGTTGCGGTCGACGACGGCGACGGTGACCCGCTGGCTCTCCTTCTCGGCGGCGTCCAGCGCGGCCTGAGCGGCCTTGACGGCGGCGTCGACGGTCAGGTGGGTGGAGGTGGTGGTCGCCCGGGACGTGACGGAGGCGGCGGGGGCGGCGGCCGGGGCGGAGGCGTTGGGGCCGGCGCTGGCGGAGACCGTGCCGAAGGCGGTGGCGGCGACGGCGGCGAGCACGGTGGCGCCGGTGGCGACGCGGGTACGGCGGGAGAACGACTTGCGCATGGGTTCGCTCCTGAAGGGCTGGGGACCGGGCAGCCGCTGCGGTACCGGCTGCCTCCTGCCCCTCCACCCTCCGCCCCGGAGCCGGCCCGCCCGGTCGGCGTTCCGGCTGCTCACGGCGGGTGGAAAGGATGACGGCCGGGTCGTCCGATCGGTTGACCCCCGCCCCACGCCGGGCGGCGACAATGAGGGTGTGCCGTGTGCCGTGTGCCGTGTGCCACGTCACGGGTGGCGTGTCCCGTGTCCCGTGTCCCGTGTCCCGGAAGGAGGGTCGTGCCCGTGCCGAAGCCGTACGACCCCGACGCCCGGTGGCTCGGCGCCGTGCTGCACGCGGCGTTCTTCCTTCTGCTCGGCGGCGCCCTGGTCCGCTTCCTCCTGCGTCACCCGGGCGAGCCCCGCACCCCGTGGATCATCGCGCTGTCGCTCACCCTGGCGGTCCTGCACCTGCTCGGCCCCACCCTGAACGGCGACGGCCCCGGGTCCGTCCGACGCGAGCCCGCCCCGGACGCCCCCAGGACCCGTCCCGCCCGTCCCGCCCGCCCCGCCCGCATCGTCTCCTCCCGGCTCCGGCTGGTCGCCGTGGTCGCCGTCTGGATGGTGCTGGTCGTGCTCGCGCCCAGCTTCTCCTGGTGCGCGGTCCCGCTCCTCTACACCGGCCTGCGGACCCTCCCGGCGCGGGCCGCGCTGGTGCTGGTCGGCGTGCTCACGGTGTTCGTGGTCGCCGCCCAGCTCCGCCTCGCCGGCCGCTTCGACCCGAACCTGCTGCTGGCGCCGCCCGCCGTCGCCGCCCTGGCCACCGCCGTGTTCCTGCGCTCCGAACGGCAGGCGGCCCGGCAGCGCGCCCTCATCGACGACCTGCTCCGCACCCGCCGGGAACTCGCCGCCGCCGAGCGCCGCGAGGGCACCCTCGCCGAACGGCAACGGCTGTCCATGGAGATCCACGACACCCTCGCCCAGGGCCTGTCCAGCCAGCGGATGCTGCTCCAGGCCGCCGAGCGGGTCTGGGACACCGACGCGGACAAGGCCCTCACGCACGTCCGGTCGGCCGCGTCCGTCGCCGAGCACAACCTCGCCGAGGCCCGCCGCTTCGTCCACGACCTCGCCCCCGCCGACCTCGCCCGCGGCGGCGGCCTCCCGGCGGCCCTGCGGGCGCTGGCCGCGCGGGAGTCCGGGGACCACCTCACCGTCCGCGTCCACGTCGACGACGGCGGCCGGGACCCGCTGCTGCCCGACCGCGTCCGGTCGGCCCTGCTGCGCATCGCCCAGGGCGCCCTCGCCAACGTCCGCGAACACGCCGGCGCGCGGACCGCCGCCGTCACCCTCACCGTCCTGGACGACACCGCCCTGCTCGACATCGCCGACGACGGCCACGGCTTCGACCCCGGCGGACCGGCCGCCTCCCCGGCGGGCACCCGGGGGCACGGCCTGCCCGCGATGCGCGCCCGGCTGCGCCAGCTCGGCGGCACGCTGACCGTGGAGTCCGCCCCGGGCGAGGGCACCGTCGTCTCCGCCGCCGTCCCCCTGGAGCACCCCCGATGACCACCCCCGCCCCCGCGCCCGTGCGCGTCCTGGTCTGCGACGACCACGTCGTCGTACGCGCCGGACTGCTCGCGCTGCTCGACAGCGCCCCCGGCATCGAGGTGGTCGGCGAGGCCGGCACCGGCGAGGAGGCGCTCGCGCTGGCCGCGAAACTGGCGCCGGACGTGGTGCTGATGGACCTCCAGCTCGGCGCGGGCATCGACGGCATCGAGACCACCCGCCGGCTCACCACCGGCCCCGGCCCCCGCCCGCACGTCCTGGTCCTGACCACGTACGACACGGACGCCGACATCACCCGCGCGATCGCGGCCGGCGCCACCGGCTATCTGCTCAAGGCCGAGCGCCCCGAGGAACTCTTCGCCGCCCTGCACGCCGCCGCCCGGGGGCACACCGCGCTCTCCGCGCCCGTCGCCGGCCGGGTCATGGCCGGCCTGCGCAGCCCCCGCCCGGCCCTCACCGACCGCGAGCGGGACATCCTCGCCCAGTTGGCCCGCGGCCTGGGCAACCGGGAGATCGCCCGCGCCCTGTTCATCAGCGAGGCCACCGTGAAGACCCATCTGCGCCGCATCTACGACAAGCTCGGCGTCGACACCCGCACGGGCGCGGTCGCGACGGCGAAGGAACAGCGGCTGCTGCCGTGACCGCCCAGGGAAAAGCCCCCCGGCACACGGCCGAGGGGCCCTTCGGGCAGGAAAGCGGACGTCAGACGTTGACGCCGAAGTCCTGGGCGATGCCGACCAGGCCCGAGGCGTAGCCCTGGCCGACCGCGCGGAACTTCCACTCCGCGCCGTTGCGGTACAGCTCGCCGAAGACCATGGCCGTCTCCGTCGCCGCGTCCTCCGACAGGTCGTAGCGGGCGATCTCCGCGCCGCCGGCCTGGTTGACGATCCGGATGTAGGCGTTGCGGACCTGGCCGAAGTTCTGCGAGCGGTTCTCCGCGTCGTAGATCGAGACCGGGAAGACGATCTTGTCGACGTCGGCCGGGAGGGCGGCCAGGTTGACGTTGATCGCCTCGTCGTCGCCGGCGCCCTCGCCGGTGCGGTTGTCACCGGTGTGGACGATGGACTGGTCCGGCGTCTGCTTGTTGTTGAAGAAGACGAAGTGGGCGTCCGAGTAGACCTTGCCCTGGGTGTTCACCGCGATCGCGGAGGCGTCGAGGTCGAAGTCGGTGCCGGTGGTGGTGCGGACGTCCCAGCCGAGGCCCACGGTGACGGCGGTCAGGCCCGGAGCCTCCTTGGTGAGCGAGACGTTGCCACCCTTGGACAGGCTTACAGCCATTGTTGGGAGTCCCTTCCCTCGTGTACGTACGGCAAGAAAGCTACAGCTACCCCTATGAACGTCGAGGGAGGTCCACAAGGTTCCGGGTCGCTTTACTTTCTTTACCCGCGATATTCGGGTGACGTGGACCGGTCACCAGCGGGAACATGGACGGCATGTCCGGTCCCCATGTCATCCGCGGCTCCGTCCTGCTGCCCGAGGCGGAGCTGATGTGGCGCTTCTCGCGGTCGTCCGGGCCCGGCGGACAGCACGTCAACACCACCGACAGCCAGGTCGAGCTGCGTTTCGACCTGGCCCGCACCGAGGCGCTCCCCGAGGTGTGGAAGGAGCGGGCGCTGAAGCGCCTGGAGGGAAGGCTCACCGACGGCGTGCTCACCGTGCGCGCCTCCGAGCACCGCTCCCAGTGGCGCAACCGCGAGGCCGCCGCCGTACGCCTGGCCGCGCTGCTCGCCGAGGCCACCGCGCCCCCGCCCCGCCCCCGCCGCCCGACCCGCGTCCCGCGCGGCATCAACGAACGCCGGCTGCGGGAGAAGAAGCAGCGCGCCCAGACCAAGCGGGGCCGCACCGGCAAGAGCTGGGACTGAAGCGGCTGCTCGGGCAAGGTGCCGGTACCGCCCCGGCAGCGCTCGGGCCAGGTGCCGGTACCGCCCCCCCGCAGCGCTCACGCCAGGTGCCGGTACCGCCCCCGGAAGTACGTCAGCGGGCCGCCCTGTGTGCCCGGCACCCGCGCGCTCAGCACCCGTCCGATCACCAGGGTGTGGTCCCCGGCCGGCACCCGCTGCTCGGTGCGGCACTCCAGGGTCGCCAGCGCGCCGCCCACCAGCGGGGCGCCGGTGACCTCCCCGCGTGCGTACGAGAGGTCCTCGAACAGCAGCCGGTCGCTGATCCGGCCCTTCATCGCGAACCGGCCGGCGATCTGCCGCTGGCTCTCCGCCAGCACCGAGACCGCCCACAGCGGCTGCTCGTCGAGCAGGTCGTCCATCCGCGAGCCCTCCCGCAGGCTCACCAGCACCAGCGGCGGGTCGAGGGAGACCGACATGAAGGCCGTCGCCGTCATCCCCACGTCCTCGCCGCGCGGCGCGGACGGGTCGTCGGCGTCCAGCGGCGGCTCCGCGGCGGTCACCAGGACCACGCCCGAGGCGAGCTGGGACATGGCGGCGCGGAACTCCTCGTTGCTCACCCCCTCAGCATGCCCGGCGGCAGGGGACGGCGACGCGGAGGGGACGGGAGTGGCAGGGGTAGTGTTCGGCACCCCGTCACGCTAATCGCCGCCCCGCGCGGCCCGCATCGGGCCCCGGTCGCAAGCCGGACCTAGGACCACAGAACGAGCCGACCGGAGCGTTCAGGAAACGCACGGGAAAGTGCCGAAACGCCGCCCAATTGTTCATGTTTCGCTGTGACTTGAGTCACAAGGGGTAGGAATTGTTGACCCTGTGTACCGAGTGGGCAGCGCGCTGTGATTCAGTGGCGGGGAAGCTGCACGAGAACCCTTGATTCGCTGCGAGGTCTCGGGGGGAGGGCGAGCATGGAGGCCGAGTCGGAACCCTACGTCCGTCTTGCGTCCCTGCGGCAACTGCACCAGGCCATGGCCGACATGAACACGGCCCGCAGCCTGGCCGACACCCTGCAGACCGTGGCGGACGGCGTCGTGCACGCCCTCGGGTACGAACTGGCCTGCGTCAACCTCGTCCGCCCCGACGGCGACCTCGTGGTCGCCGCGTTCGCCGGCAACCAGGCCGCCGAGGCCCTCATCACCGGCCGGGTCGGCTCCCGCGACTCCTGGGAGCGCCGGCTGCGCATGGGCGAGCAGTGGGGCGACCTGGTGTTCATACCGCACACCGAGGGCTGGATTCTCGACGACGACGACGTACCCCAGTGGTACACCGACGGGCCCGCCCCACGCTTCGAGGACGAGTGGCACCCCTCCGACCGCCTCTTCGCCCCCATGTACGCGCCCGGTCCGCAGGGCGGCGGCAACAGCGGCGAGCTGATCGGCGTCCTGTCCGTGGACCGACCGCGCAACGGCCGCCGGCCCGGCGCCTGGGGCCGCGAGGCGCTCCAGATGTACGCCTTCCAGGCCGCCATCGCGATCAGCAACGCCCGGCTGCGCTCCAACATGCAGCGCGCCCTGGTCCGCCTGGAGCGCGAGCAGCAGGCCCTGCGCGCCAGCGAGGAGAGCTTCCGGCAGGCGTTCGAGTACGCCCCCTCCGGCATGGCCATCGCCGAGATGGGCGGCGACCAGCACGGCCGCATCCTGCGCAGCAACGACGCGCTGTGCCGCCTGCTGGGCCGCCCCGCCTCCGCGATGCGCCGCTACTCCTTCTCCGACCTGGTCCACCCCGAGGACATAGGCACCCTGCTCAGGACCTCCGCCGAGGGCGGGCGCGCCGAACTCCGGCTGGGCCGCCGCGACGGCACGTACGTCTGGGTCTCCCTGCGCAACAGCGTCGTCGCCGACGCCGCCGACGGCCCCCGCTTCCTCCTCACCCACGTCGAGGACATAGAGGAGCGCAAGCGCCGCGAACTGCAGTTGGCCCACCGCGCCTCGCACGACTCGCTCACCGGCCTGCCGAACTCCGCCGAACTGCGCTCCCGCCTTTCCGCCCGCCTCTGTCAGCGCCCCCAGCCGACCCTCCCGGCCGCGGTCGACGCGATGGACGCCGCCTACGGCGACCCGGTCCTCGACTCCGGCGGCCACTACTTCGACTTCCCGCCGAGCCCCGAGTCGTACGACGCCTACGACCACCATGTGCACACCGTCGCCCCCGAGGACGGCCGCGACGACGGCACCAAGGGGCTCGCGGTCCTCTTCTGCGACCTCGACGGCTTCAAGTCGATCAACGACCGGTTCGGGCACAACGCGGGCGACGCCGTCCTCATCGAGGTCGCCCGGCGGCTCTCCGGCGGCGTCCGCGACGGCGACACCGTGGCCCGGCTCGGCGGCGACGAGTTCGTGATCCTCGCCGACGGCCTCGGCCGGGCCGACGCCGCCGACCTCGCCGTACGGCTGCGCAACGAGATCATCCAGCCGATCCGGGCCGAGGGCCGGGCCGTCCGCGTGGGCGCCAGCTTCGGCATCGGCTGGGCGCACTGCGGCATGACCGCCGACGAGGTGCTGAAGTCCGCCGACGAGCGGATGTACGTCGAGAAACGATCTCGTCCCAAACAGCACCGGCGGGCCGGATGATCCCCAGGTCAGCGCGTTGACGCCGTTCCGGCCACCCGTTCGGGGCAGCAAGAGCGGGTAGGCTCGGCCTCTCACCACGTACATCGCACACGCACCGCACCTGGTTAGGAGACCTAGGGATGACGCCCGGCAACAACGGCGCGAGCACGCCCGAGGACGACGACCCCTTCGGCTACCTGTACGCCGACGGGCAGGCCAACGGGGCCCAGCCGCCGTCAGGCGGCTACGGCTACCCGGGCTCGGTCAACCGGGTGCGTCCGGTCGGGACCCGTCAGTACGGCCAGCAGGCGCCCGCCGCGCCGCCCGCCGCCCCGCCCCAGGGCGCCTACGGCAGGCCGAACCCGCACTACGCCGCCCCGGAGACGCTGCCCGGCGGCGGCGCCCCCACCGCCCCGCAGCAGCCGGCGCACGGCGGCGGACGCGGCGGCGGGCGGCGCGGCCCCAACACCAAGGGCCTGCTGATCGGCGCCATCGCGGTGGTCGCCGCGGTCGTCATCGGCATCGCCGTGGCCATGACCGGCGGCGGCGACGAGGACGACAAGGGCGGCGACCAGGCCGGCGCCGCCACCACCCCCACCCAGAGCCAGAGCGGCGAGCCCAGCCCGTCCGCCGGCGACGACGACGAGCAGCAGGCCGACCTGCCCGCCGCGGGCGCCCAGAGCCTCCAGGTCGCCGGCGGCGCCGCGCAGGCCACCGACGTCGAGGGCGCCCGGTCCGAGGGCGGCACCTACATCGGCGGCCTGGACCGGACGGGCGCCTCGGTCACCTGGACGGTCGACGGCATCCCCAAGGCCGGCGCCTACACCCTCTTCGCCCGCTACAGCGCGACCGGCGAGGACCAGTCGATGACCCTGACGGTCAACGGCAAGGTCTTCGGCAGCAAGCTCAACCTGGGCAACTTCACCAAGGCCGAGGACGGCGACTTCGCCAAGGGCTGGACCGAGACCTATGCCTACCCGACCCTGAACAAGGGCACCAACACCCTCACGATCTCCTGCCAGGACGGCGACAAGTGCGACGTCCTGCTGGACCAGCTCAGCCTCAAGGAAGGCCAGGTCACCCGCTAGGGCCGACCGGAGGCGGACCTCAGGCCGCGGTGGCCTCCGCGGTCACCGTCACCCGGCCCAGCAGCTCCGGGTAGGCCGCGCGGTCGAACTCGCCCGCCGCCGGGGCCAGCACCGTCGCCGCCGACAGGGCGACCGCGCGGGCCAGCTTGTCCGGCCAGGGCAGCCCGTCCGCCAGGCCCGACAGCAGACCCGCCACCACCGAGTCACCGGCGCCCGTCGGGTTGCCGCGCAGCCTGGCGGGCGGCGCCGCCCGCCAGCGGCCCTCCTCGGTCACCGCGAGCAGCCCCTCGCCGCCCAGCGAGGCCACCACCGAGCGGGCACCCCGCCGGCGGGCGTCCCGGGTGGCCCGCAGCGGCTCGTGCGCGCCGGTCAGCTCGGCCAGCTCCGCCGCGTTCGGCTTGATCAGGTCCGGCCGGGCGGCGACCCCCCGGCGCAGCGGCTCCCCGCCGGTGTCCAGCAGCACCGGCACCCCGGCGGCGCGCGCCGCGCGCACCAGCCCGGCGTAGGCGCCCACCGGCACGCCCGGCGGCAGACTGCCGCACAGGGCCACCGCCGAGACCCCGGGGAGCAGACCCTCGTACGCCTCCTGGAAGGCGCCCCACTCGGCGGGGGAGACCAGCGGACCGGGCTCGTCGAGCCGGGTGGCGTCGCCGGTGCCCTCGTCGACGACGGCGACCGTGCGCCGGGTCGCGCCGCCGATCGGCACCAGCGCGTCCACGACCCCCGGCACCGCGCTGAGCGCCTCCCGCACGACGCGCCCGGTCGCGCCGCCGGTGAAGCCGGTGACCGTCACCGCGTGGCCGAGGGCGGCGAGCACCCGGGCCGCGTTGACGCCCTTGCCGCCCGGCCGCTCGGTCACCTCGGTGACCCGGTGCGAGCGGTGCGGGGTCAGGCTCCGGACGCGATAGGTGATGTCGAGAGCGGTGTTCAGCGTCACCGTGAGGATCACCGGGCCGGCCTCCCCCGTCTGCTTGCGCGTGTGTGCCATGGGTCCAGAAGGCACGATCATGCCAAACGGCGGGCCGGTCGGCCCAGTCCCGCGTCGGCCACACCCGCCGCCCGGATCGGGCCCGGATCAGCCCAGTCGGGGCTCGACCACCCAGGCGCCCCGGCGCATCACGCCGACCACGTCGAAACCGGCGTCCAGGACCACCAGGTCGGCGTCCTTGCCCGGCTCCAGCGAACCGACCCGGTCGGCCAGCCCGAGCAGCCGGGCCGGGTTGGCCGACAGCGCCGCCACCGCGTCCTCGACGGCCAGCCCGTCCACCGTCACCGCCCGCTTCAGCGCCCGGTCCAGGGTGAGCGTCGAACCCGCGATCGAGCCGCCCTCCACCAGCCGCGCCACCCCGTCCTCGACGTCGACCTCCATCGGGCCCAGCAGATAGCGGCCGTCGCCGAAGCCGGCCGCGTCCATCGCGTCGGTGATGAACGCCACCCGGGCGGGCCCCGCGCGGTGGAACGCCAACTGGAGCGCCGCCGGGTGCAGATGGACACCGTCGTTGATCAGCTCGACGGTGACCCGCTCGTCCTCCAGCAGCGCCGCGATCGGGCCGGGGGAGCGGTGGCCCAGCGGCGGCATCGCGTTGAACAGGTGGGTGGCGACGGTGGCGCCCGCGTCGATCGCCTCGACGGTCTGCTCGTACGACGCGTCCGTGTGGCCTATCGCGGCGATCACGCCGTGCTCCACGAGCAGGCGCACGGAGTCCAGGCCGCCCGGCAGCTCGGCGGCGAGGGTCATCATCCTCGCGTGGCCGTGCGCGGCGTCGATCAGCTTGCGGACCTCGGCCGGGTCGGGGTCGCGCAGCAGTTGCTCGTCGTGCGCGCCCTTGCGGCACGGGGAGATGAACGGCCCCTCGAAGTGGACGCCGGCGATATCGCCCTGCTGGGCCAGTTCCGCCAGCATCCCGGCGTGCCGGGCGAGGAAGTCCAGGTCGCCGGTGACCGCGGAGGCGACGACCGTGGTGGTGCCGTGCAGCCGGTGGGTGCGCACGCCCTGGAGGACCTGCTCGGCGGTGCCGCCGGCGAAGGAGGCGCCGCCGCCGCCGTGGTTGTGCAGGTCGACGAAGCCGGGGACCACCCAGTGGCCGCTCACGTCGAGGACCCGGGCGTGCTCGGGGGCCGTCGCGGCGATCCGGGTGCCGTCGACGGCCACCCGGCCGTCCTCGACGGTCCCGGTGGGCAGGACCACGGTGGCACCGGCGAGGACCAGCCCGGTCCCGTCCCGGTCGGCGCTGTCCTGTGCCCCTGGCGGCGTAGCCGTCACGTCGGTTCCTCCGTACGGTCCGTGGTGTCGAGGAGATCCCAGGCCAGCAGTCCGGCGCCGCGGCAGCCCGCGGTGTCGCCCAGGGCCGCGGGGACGACGGGCGGCAGGCTCTGGAAGGTGACCCGCTGCCGGACGGCGTCCCGCAGCGGTGTGAACAAGGTTTCCCCCGCTTCGGCGAGGCCGCCACCGATGATCAGCGTCCGGGGGTCCAGCAGGGTGAGCGCGGTGACCAGGCCGTCGGCGAGGGCGTCCACCGCGTCCTGCCACACCCGGGCGGCCCGTACGTCCCCGGAGTCGACGGCCTTGGCGCAGTCCGCGGCGTCCGCGTCCGGGTCCCCGCAGGCCCGTGCCCAGGCCGTGCCGACCGCGCCGGCGGAGGCGTACCGCTCCAGGCAGCCGCGCTGCCCGCACGGGCAGGGCGCGCCGCCGGGGCGTACGACGATGTGGCCGATCTCGCCCGCGAAGCCGTGGGCGCCGCCCTCCACCCGGCCGCCGATGCCGATGGCGCCCGCGATGCCGGTGCCCAGCGGCACGAACAGGAACCGGTCGGTGCCCCGCCCGGCCCCGACCCGGCCCTCGGCGAGCCCGCCGGTGCGCACGTCGTGGCCGAGGGCGACGGGCACGCCGCCGAGCCGCCGGCTGAGCAGGTCGCGCAGCGGGACGTCCCGCCAGCCCAGATTGGCGGAGTACACGGCGGTGCCGCGCCGTTCGTCGACGATGCCGGGGACGGCGAGGCCGGCCGCGGCGGGGGGCTCGCCGAACCGGTCGGCGCCCAGCGCGGCCAGTTCGGCGGCGAACTCCAGGATGCCGTCGACGACGGCCTCGGGTCCGCGGTCCCGGCCGGTGGCCCGGCGGGCGCGGTGCAGCAGCTCGCCCTCCGGCCCGGCCAGGGCGGCCTTCATCCCGGTGCCGCCCACATCGAGGGCGATGACGTGTCTCACGGGGACAGTGTGGCCCGTCGACCCGCAAGAGGTCTAGTCCACTCCCGTGGTGTAGACCTTGATCCGTTAAACGGACAACCGGAACGACATCTTCGGCAGGGTGGGGCAGGAACAAGTGCGACGGGGCAGGACAGGAACGATCGCGGTGGCGTCCGCACTGGCCATGACGGCGGTCCTCGCCGGCTGCGGGATCACCGGCGGCTCCGACGAGGTGACCCTGAGACTGGTCGCCGCCGACTACGGCGACACCGGGGCCAACAGCTCCGAGCACTACTGGGCCGACGTGGTGGACGCCTACGAGGCCGCCCACCCCGACGTGCGCGTCGACGTCACCGTGTACTCCTGGAACGACGTCGACCGCAAGGTCCGCGAGCTGGTCGACGCCGGCCGGGCGCCCGACCTGGCGCAGATCGGCGCCTACTCCGACTACGCCGCCAAGGACCTGCTCTACCGGGCCGACGACCTGCTCTCCATCCCCGTGCAGGCCGACTTCGTCCCCCAGTTGGCCGCCGCGGGGCAGGTCAAGGGAGTGCAGTACGGGCTGCCGTTCGCGGCCTCCACGCGCGTGCTGTTCTACAACAAGACCCTCTTCGCCAAGGCCGGCCTCACCCCGCCCGAGAGCTGGGCCGACCTCGCCGCCGCCGCCGAGGCACTGAAGGCCGAGGGCGTGAAGTACCCGTACGCCCTGCCGCTGGGCCCCGAGGAGGCGCAGGCGGAGACGATGCAGTGGATGCTCAGCGGCGGGGGCGGCTACACCGACGTCTCCGGCGCCTACGGCATCGACTCCGCGCAGAACGTCGACACCTTCACCTGGCTCAAGGACGAACTGGTCGGCAAGGACCTCACCGGCCCGGTCGCCCCCGGCGAGCTGAACCGCGCGGCCGCCTTCGCCGCCTTCGCCGCCGGTGACGTCGGCATGCTCAACGGCCACCCGTCCCTGATGGAGATGGCCGAGAAGAAGGGCGTGAAGTACGGCATGGTCCCCACCCCCGGGGCGGACGGCGCGAGCACCAACACCCTCGGCGTCGCCGACTGGATGGCGGCCTTCAAGCAGAACGGCCACCAGGAGCAGATCGGCGACTTCCTCGACTTCGTCTACGCCGACGACCAGGTGCTGGACTTCTCCCGCCGCTACGACCTGCTGCCGGTCACCACCTCCGCCTCCGAGGCGATGAGCGCCGCCGGGGAGGACAAGAAGCTCAAGCCGTTCCTGGACCAGTTGCTGCTCTCCGAGCTGTACCCGGTCGGCGAGACCTCCTGGGCCACGGTCAGCGCGCAGATCAAGAAGCGGATCGGCGAGGCGGTCGCCTCCGGCGGCGACCCGAAGGCGGTCCTGGAGGAGCTCCAGGCCACGGCGGTACGGGCGCAGAGCGCCCAGTAGCCGCCGCGCCCGGCACCGGCTGTCGGTGCCGGGCGCTACCGTGCCGGGCATGGACCAGGAGCAGCACGACCAGGGGCTCGGCGCGCGGGAGCGGGACATCCTCGCGCTGGAGCGCCGCGGCTTTTCCGGCCCCGGCGCCAAGGAACGCGCGATCCGCGAGGAACTGGGCCTGGCCCCGGTCCGCTACTACCAACTCCTCAACGCCCTCCTCGACGACCCCCGGGCGCTGGCCGCCGACCCGGTGACGGTCAACCGCCTGCGCCGCGTCCGCGAGGCCCGCCGCGCGGAACGCTGAGGGGACGCCGGGCGCCCGCCGCCAGGAGTGCGACCGGCCGGTCCGGGATAGGTTCGCGGCATGGGCAGCCACACCGACGTAACCCCCGACCAGCCGGACCACCTGCCGACGCCCGCCACCCGGGCCGGGCGCGAGGGCCTCGACGCACTCCTCGCCGACCCCGGCCGGGCGGTGATCGCGCTCGACTTCGACGGCACCCTCGCCGAGATCGTGCCCGACCCCGACCGGGCCCGCGCCCACCCCGGCGCCGTACCGGCGCTGGCCGCGCTCGCCCCGAAGGTCGCCTCCGTCGCGGTGATCACCGGCCGCCCGGCCGAGGTCGCCGTCCGCCACGGCGGCTTCGCGGGCGTCCCCGGCCTGGAGCACCTGGTCGTCCTCGGCCACTACGGCGCCGAACGCTGGGACGCCGCCACCGGCGCCGTCACCGCCCCCGCCCCGCACCCCGGCATCGCCGCCGTCCGCGCCGGGCTGCCCGCACTCCTGGACCGGGCCGCGGCCGGTCCCGGCACCGCCGTCGAGGACAAGGGCCGCTCGGTCGCCGTCCACACCCGCCGGGCCGCCGACCCGACGGGCGCCTTCGAGGCCCTGCGCGGCCCGCTCACCGACCTCGCGGCCCGGCACGGCCTGATCGTGGAGCCCGGCCGGATGGTCCTGGAACTGCGTCCGCCCGGCATGGACAAGGGCGTCGCCCTGCGCGACCACGCCCGCGCCGTCTCGGCCGGCTCGGTCCTCTACGCCGGTGACGACCTCGGCGACCTCCCCGCCTACGCCGCCGTCGACGCCCTGCGCGCCGAGGGCACCCCGGGGCTGCTGGTGTGCAGCGGCAGCGACGAGGTGACGGAGCTGCGCGAGCGCGCGGACGTCGAGGTGGCCGGCCCGGCGGGCGTGGTCGCCCTGCTGCGCGCCCTCGCCAGGCACCTGGCCTGAAGACAGGTCAGGGCCACGGGGGTCCCGCCCCCGTGGCCCTGACACGATCGCCCAGAAGCGGGCTCGGTCAGCCGCGCAGCTCGTCCAACTGCTCCAGGAACCAGCGCGCCGGCGGCAGCGCGGTCGCGGCGGCGGTCAGCTTCTTCGTCCGCTCGCCGCGCTCGCCCGCCGGCATCGACAGCGCCTCGTGCAGCGCCTCGGCCGTCCCCACCACGTCGTACGGATTGACGACGACCGCGTCCTCGCCCAGCTCCTCGAACGCCCCGGCCTCCCGGGACAGCACCAGCACGCACCCCTCGTCGGAGACGACCGGCACCTCCTTGGCGACCAGGTTCATCCCGTCCCGTACCGGGTTGACCAGCGCCACGTCCGCCATCCGGTACGCGGCCAGCGACCGCGCGAAGTCGTCCTTGACGTGCAGCACGACCGGCGTCCACCCGGGCGTCCCGTACTCCTCGTTGATGGTTCCGGCGACCCGCTGCACCTCCGCCGTGTACTCCCGGTACACCGCGAGGTCCTGCCGCGAGGGGTAGGCGAACGCGACGTGCACCACCCGCTCGCGCCACTCGGGCCGGTCGGCCAGCAACTGCCGGTAGGCCAGCAGCCCGCGGACGATGTTCTTGGACAGCTCGGTGCGGTCCACCCGGACGATCGTCCGGCGCCCCTCGCCGACCTCCTCGCGCAGCGCCGCCATCCGCTCGTCGACGTCCGGCTCGTGCGACCGCTCGCGCAGGAAGTCGGCGTCCGCGCCCAGCCCGTGCACCCCGACCCGGGTCTCACCGAGCCCGCCCACCAGGGCGTCGCAGCAGGCGGTGAACGCGTCGGCCCACCGCCGGGTGAGGAACCCGAGCCGGTCCGCGCCCAGCATCCCGCGCAGCACCTGCTCGGCGATGTCGTCCGGCAGCATCCGGAAGTACTCCACCGGCGCCCACGGCGTGTGCGAGAAGTGCCCGATCCGCAGGTCGGGGCGGAGCTCCCGGAGCATCCCCGGCACCAGCGTCAGGTGGTAGTCCTGCACCATGGCGACCGCCCCCTCGGCGGCCTCCTCGGCCAGCGCCTCGGCGAAGGCCCGGTTGTACGCCTCGTAGGAGGCCCACTGCCGGCGGAACTCCGCGTCGAAGACCGGCTCCAGCGGGGTCTGGTACAGCATGTGGTGGACGAACCACAGCACGGAGTTGGCGATCCCGTT
Source organism: Streptomyces sp. NPDC000134 (assembly GCF_042899225.1). Lineage (NCBI taxonomy): Bacteria > Bacillati > Actinomycetota > Actinomycetes > Kitasatosporales > Streptomycetaceae > Streptomyces > Streptomyces sp. NPDC000134. Next base: position 339,486 of record NZ_JBIAZN010000002.1, on the reverse strand, counting down.
GTACGCGTCGGCGTGCACGTCGGCCGGGATGTCCAGCATCCGCACGCCGTCCTCGCCGACCCCGCGCCGGACCGCCTCGCGGTCGCCGTCGCCGAGCGCCGAGCACACCCACAGCGCCCCCGCGTCCGGCCCGATCGCCGACAGCCCCGAGACCAGCCCGCCGCCGCCGCGTCTGGCGTGCAGCGAACCGTCGTCCCGAACCTCGTACGAAACCGGTCCCCGATTGGAGGCGACCAGCACCTGAGCAGCACCGAAGCTTGAAGCCATACGCCTCAACCTAGCCCGGCCGGTCGGAACTCAAACGTGGGTTCCCCGCCCGTCGTCACCCGTTCACGCCACCTTCCGCCGCGCGTACTCGGCGATCTCCAGCATCGGCGGCCGCTCCTCGGTGTCCACCGAGAAGGTGCGCGGCTCGAAGCCGTCCTCGCCGCGCTCGAACTGGGTCAGCGAGGGGCGGATCAGATGGCCCCGGGCCAGCCGCAACTGCGCGGTGCGGTAGATCGCGGCGGCCATCCGGCCCAGTGCCTGCCCGTCCTGGTGCCGGTGCTTGCGCACCCCCACGTCGACCTGCGCCAGCGCGTCCAGGCCGACCAGGTGCAGGGCGTCGACCAGCATCCCCAGCTCCACGCCGTAGCCGACCGGGAACGGCAACTGTTCGAGCAGCGAGCGGCGGGCCGCGTACTCGCCGCCGAGCGGCTGCACGAACCCGGCCAACTGCGGCCAGTGCATGTTGAGCAGCGGGCGGGCCATCAGCTCGGTGACCCGGCCGCCCTGCCCGGCCGCCCCGCCGAGCGGACGGTCGTACATGGCCTTGACCAGGTCGACGTCCGGGTCGGTCAGCAGCGGGCCGACGATGCCCGAGACGAAGTCGGAGGAGAACTCCCTCAGGTCCGCGTCCACGAAGCAGACGATGTCCCCGCCGGTGGCCAGCAGCGAGCGCCACAGCACCTCGCCCTTGCCCGGCACGGCCGGAATCCGCGGCAGGAGCCGGTCGCGGTGCACGACCCGGGCGCCCGCCGCGGCGGCCACCTCGGACGTACGGTCGGTGGACCCCGAGTCGACGACCACGATCTCGTCGACCAGCGGGACCTGACGCATCAGGTCGTGGCGGAGGATCGCGACGATGTCGCCGACGGTCTCCTCCTCGTTGAGTGCGGGCAGCACCACGCTGACCGACTGGCCGGTGGCCCGTTTCGCGGCCATGATCTGGTGCAGCGGACGGTCGGTCACGGACCAGGAACGGGCGCTCAGCCAGCGCTCGACTTCTTCCAGCACGGTCCCCGGCTCCTCCCTGTGGTGGACCACCGTGAGCCACGTGTGATCCATCTCGCGCATCGGACGACTATCTCAACTGTCCTGGCCTTCGGTTACAGTCTTGAACAACGCGGGTGACCATCGCATGTCGGGGGTCGCCGGTGTTCCACAACCACATAGCGCTCATCCAGAGGGGCAGAGGGACACGGCCCGATGAAGCCCCGGCAACCCTCCAGTCGGCACTCGTGAAGCAGCGAGGCTCCCGGCTCGGGAAGGTGCCAAATCCGTCTCACGACGAAATGCGTCGTGAGGAAGATGAGGAGAAAGGGCCTCGCCTCACATGGCTGTGCAGACTGTCGCGACCACCGCCGACACCGCCGCTTCCCCCGTGGACCTCGGTCCCGCCGCGGCGCTCTCCTGCCGCGAATGCGGACACCGCGTCCCCCTCGGCCCGGTCTTCGCCTGCGAGGAGTGTTTCGGCCCGCTGGAGATCGCCTACGACTACTCCTCCTACGACACCGAGGAACTGCGCCGGCGCATCGAAGCGGGCCCCGCGAACATCTGGCGGTACGCCCCCCTCCTGCCGGTCCCGGCCGACGTCGCCGGCAAGCCCAACCTGAACCCGGGCTGGACCAAGCTGGTCGAGGCCGACAACCTCGCCCGCGAACTGGGCGTCACCGGCGGGCTGTACGTCAAGGACGACTCCGGCAACCCCACCCACTCCTTCAAGGACCGGGTCGTCGCCCAGGCCCTGGAGGCCGCCCGCGCCTTCGGCTTCACCACCCTGTCCTGCTCCTCCACCGGCAACCTGGCCGGCGCGGTCGGCGCCGCCGCCGCGCGGGCCGGCCTGCGCTCGTGCGTGTTCATCCCGCACGACCTGGAGCAGGGCAAGGTCGTCATGGCCGCGGTCTACGGCGGCGAGCTGGTCGGCATCGAGGGCAACTACGACGACGTCAACCGCTTCTGCTCCGAGCTGATCGGCGACCCGGCCGGCGAGGGCTGGGGCTTCGTCAACGTCAACCTCCGGCCGTACTACGCGGAAGGGTCCAAGACCCTGGCGTACGAGATCTGCGAGCAGCTCGGCTGGCGGCTTCCGGACCAGCTCGTGGTGCCGATCGCGTCCGGCTCCCAGCTCACCAAGATCGACAAGGGGCTGCGGGAGCTGATCGAGCTGGGCCTGGTCGAGGACCGGCCGTACAAGATCTTCGGTGCCCAGGCCGAGGGCTGCTCGCCGGTGTCGACCGCGTACAAGGCGGGGCACGACGTGGTCCGGCCGCAGAAGCCGGACACCATCGCCAAGTCCCTCGCCATCGGCAACCCGGCGGACGGCCCCTACGTCCTGGACATCGCGCGCCGCACCGGCGGAGCGGTGGAGGACGTGAACGACGAGCAGATCGTCGACGCGATCAAGCTGCTGGCCCGCACCGAGGGCATCTTCGCGGAGACGGCCGGCGGGGTCACCGTCGGCGTCACGCGCAAGCTCATCGAGGCGGGGGTGCTGGACCCGGCGCTCACGACCGTCGTGCTGAACACCGGGGACGGGCTGAAGACGCTGGACGCGGTGGCGGGGACGGGGCTGACGGCGACGATCCGGCCGAGCCTGGAGTCGTTCCGTTCGGCCGGTCTGGCGTAGTCGCGCCCCCAGGTACGTACATCCTTCCGGAGGTTTCATCATCGTGAGCGTCACTGTCCGCATCCCCACCATCCTGCGCACCTACACCGGCGGCAAGGCCGAGGTCAGCGCCGAGGGCGCGACCCTCGGGGAGGTCCTCGCCGACCTGGAGAAGAACCACACCGGCATCGCCGCCCGGGTCCTGGACGACCAGGGCAAGCTGCGGCGGTTCGTCAACGTCTACGTCAACGACGACGACGTCCGCTTCGAGCAGGGCCTGGAGACCGCCACGCCCGAGGGCGCGGGCGTTTCCATCATTCCCGCGGTCGCCGGCGGCTGACCGTCACGGGCCGTTCCCGTGCATTGCCCCCTCCGTGAGAGAAGCGGAGGGGGCAATTCAATGTGGTTGAGCGCGGTAGAGTTGGGGAACGCGCTGTTGATCGCGGGAACGGGAACCCTGAATTCCTGCCGTGCACCCGACTAGATGCAGCCAAAGTGCGGGCCCCTTTCGTGGCTTTTGTTCCTTATGTATGGCCCGACTTGCCCTGAATTGCGGCGAATTCTCGCCACATTCCGGACCCGGGGCGTCCAGATTTCTCGTCCGATTGACCTGTTGCAGACGGCAGTTGGACAGATACATTCAGCCGCGGTCGACGCGTTCCGGCGCACGTTCCCAACCGTTGGGGGACGAGGTCTGACCCGGGTCCGCGAAGTGCGGATCTGCGCAAGGGCCAGTAATAGGGGAGTTAGGCATGGCTCAGGGCACCGTCAAGTGGTTCAACGCGGAGAAGGGGTACGGCTTCATCGCGGTCGACGGTGGTGCGGATGTTTTCGTCCACTACAGCGCGATCCAGATGGACGGTTACCGCACCCTTGAAGAAGGCCAGCGGGTCGAGTTCGAGATCTCGCAGGGCCAGAAGGGCCCGCAGGCCGACATGGTTCGCGTCACTGCCTGAAACGCGCGACCAACCGCACCGCAGGTCTTCTGTCCGAGGGCCCGCACCCGCCGGGGTGCGGGCCCTCCGGCATGCCCGGGACCCCTCGCTCACCCGTTCGGCCACCCGCCCGCCCCCCGGCGATCCCGGGCAGGCGCTTGCACTCGACAGGGGCGAGTGCTAATCATTGGCGTTAGCACTCTGAAGGTGAGAGTGACAACGAGGACCGGGTCGGTGAGGCCCGCAGGCCGGGTGGGGCAAGGAACCACAGGTGTGCGAGCCGTCCGTCGCGGGCGCGGGCGCGGTCCGAAGGAATCACCCCCAGTCCTGGAGGGACCACTTCACATGGCCAAGATCATCGCGTTCGACGAGGAGGCGCGGCGCGGCCTCGAGCGCGGCATGAACCAGCTCGCGGACGCCGTGAAGGTGACGCTCGGCCCCAAGGGCCGCAACGTCGTCCTCGAGAAGAAGTGGGGCGCGCCCACGATCACCAACGACGGTGTCTCCATCGCCAAGGAGATCGAGCTCGAGGACCCGTACGAGAAGATCGGCGCCGAGCTGGTCAAGGAAGTCGCCAAGAAGACGGACGACGTCGCCGGCGACGGTACGACCACGGCGACCGTCCTCGCCCAGGCCCTGGTCAAGGAGGGCCTGCGCAACGTCGCCGCCGGTGCCAACCCGATGGCCCTCAAGCGCGGTATCGAGAAGGCCGTCGAGGCCGTCTCCGCCGCCCTGCTCGAGCAGGCCAAGGACGTCGAGACCAAGGAGCAGATCGCCTCCACGGCCTCCATCTCCGCCGCCGACACCCAGATCGGCGAGCTGATCGCCGAGGCGATGGACAAGGTCGGCAAGGAAGGCGTCATCACCGTCGAGGAGTCCCAGACCTTCGGTCTGGAGCTGGAGCTCACCGAGGGTATGCGCTTCGACAAGGGCTACATCTCGGCGTACTTCGCCACCGACATGGAGCGTATGGAGGCCGTCCTCGACGACCCGTACATCCTGATCGCCAACTCCAAGATCTCCAACGTCAAGGACCTGCTCCCGCTGCTGGAGAAGGTCATGCAGTCGGGCAAGCCGCTGCTGATCATCGCCGAGGACGTCGAGGGCGAGGCCCTGTCGACCCTGGTCGTCAACAAGATCCGCGGCACCTTCAAGTCCGTCGCCGTCAAGGCCCCGGGCTTCGGCGACCGCCGCAAGGCCATGCTCGGCGACATCGCCATCCTCACGGGCGGCGAGGTCATCTCCGAGGAGGTCGGCCTCAAGCTGGAGAACGCGACCCTGGACCTCCTGGGCCGCGCCCGCAAGGTCGTCATCACCAAGGACGAGACCACCATCGTCGACGGCGCCGGCTCGACCGACCAGGTCAACGGCCGCGTCAACCAGATCCGCGCCGAGATCGAGAACAGCGACTCGGACTACGACCGCGAGAAGCTCCAGGAGCGCCTGGCCAAGCTCGCGGGCGGCGTCGCGGTGATCAAGGCCGGTGCCGCCACCGAGGTGGAGCTCAAGGAGCGCAAGCACCGCATCGAGGACGCCGTGCGCAACGCCAAGGCGGCCGTCGAGGAGGGCATCGTCGCCGGTGGTGGCGTGGCCCTGCTCCAGGCCGGCCAGGTCTTCGAGAAGCTGGAGCTGGAGGGTGACGAGGCGACCGGCGCCAACGCCGTGAAGCTCGCCCTGGAGGCCCCGCTGAAGCAGATCGCCGCCAACGGTGGTCTCGAGGGCGGCGTCATCGTCGAGAAGGTGCGAAACCTTCCCGTCGGCCACGGTCTGAACGCCGCGACCGGTGAGTACGTCGACATGATCGCCGAGGGCATCATCGACCCGGCGAAGGTGACCCGTTCCGCGCTGCAGAACGCCGCCTCCATCGCCGCGCTGTTCCTCACCACCGAGGCCGTCATCGCCGACAAGCCGGAGAAGGCCGCCGCGCCCGCCGGCGGCGGCATGCCGGGCGGTGACATGGACTTCTGATCGGCCCCCGAGTCGATCGCACGTCCTCGACCGAGGGCGGCACTTCCCCGCGAGAGCGGGGGGTGCCGCCCTCGGGCGTTTTTCCGGCGCCGGCCGGGATTACCGGGGCGGGCGGTCCGGTTGTACTCCCCGTAAAGGTCTATGCGTATGCACATACTGACCGGTATCCACCCTTTGCGAGGAGTCCCCCACGTGACCGCCACCTCCCCCGACGCCGCCACCCGCGCGGCCGAGATCCTCTCCCGGCCCACCGCCATCAACGGGCTGACCGTCCCCAACCGCATCGCGATGGCGCCGATGACCCGCATGTTCTCCCCGGGCGGCGTGCCCGGCGAGGACGTCGTGTCGTACTACGGGCGCCGCGCCGCCGCCGGTGTCGGCCTGATCGTCACCGAGGGCACCTACGTCGGCCACCCGTCCGCCGGGCAGAGCGACAGCGTGCCCCGGTTCCACGGCGAGGAGCAGCTCGCGGGCTGGGCGAAGGTCGCCGAGGCGGTGCACGCGGGCGGCGGCACGATCGTGCCGCAGCTCTGGCACATCGGCATGGTCCGCGACCAGGGCGAGCCGCCCTTCCCCGAGGCCCCGGCCGTCGGCCCCTCCGGCCTGCGCATCGGCGCCGAGGAGCCCACCGGGCGAGCGATGACCCTGCAGGACATCGACGACGTGGTCGCCGCGTTCGCGCAGGCCGCCGCCGACGCCGAGCGCATCGGCTTCGACGGCGTGGAGATCCACGGCGCCCACGGCTACCTCGTCGACCAGTTCCTGTGGGCCGGCACCAACCGCCGTACCGACGCCTACGGCGGCGACCTCGTCGCCCGTACCCGGTTCGCCGCCGAGATCGTCGCGGCCGTCCGGGCGCGGGTCTCCGCCGACTTCCCGGTGATCTTCCGCTACTCGCAGTGGAAGATGGACGCCTACGACGCCCGCCTCGCCGAGACGCCCCAGGAGCTGGACGCCCTGCTCGCCCCGCTCGCCGCGGCCGGCGTGGACGCCTTCCACGCCTCCACCCGCCGCTACTGGCGCCCGGAGTTCGACGGCTCCGACCTCAACCTCGCGGGCTGGACGAAGAAGCTCACCGGCAAGCCCGTCATCACCGTCGGCTCGGTGGGCCTGGACGGCGAGTTCGGCAAGGCGTTCCAGGGCCAGGGCTCGGCTGTCGCCGACCTCGACGACCTGCTGGACAGGCTGGAGCGCGAGGAGTTCGACCTGGTCGCCGTGGGCCGCGCCCTGCTCCAGGACCCCGAGTGGGCGAAGAAGGTCCTGGCCGGCCGCTTCGGCGAACTGGCCCCGTTCGACCCGGCGGCGCTGAAGACCCTGAGCTGAGCCGGACGCGCACCACGGCGTAGGGTCCGACAGATCACCAACTGGCGTACGACCAGCGGCAACCCAGTGAGGAGTGATCGATGACCCACCCCGAGGCCCCGGAGCCCGTGGTGCGCACCGCCGGCGGTGCGGTGCGCGGACGCCGGGAGGACGGCCTGGCCGTCTTCCGCGGCATCCCCTTCGCCGAACCGCCCGTCGGCGAGGCCCGCTTCGCCGCCCCGCGCCCCGCCCGGCGCTGGGACGGCACCCGGGAGGCGGCCGACTTCGGGCCGCCGCCGCCGCAGGACCTGGGCCCGGCCGCGCCGACCCCGCCGGCCGAGGCGCCCGGCGCCGACGACTGGCTGACCGTCAACGTCTGGACACCGGAGCCGGACCCGGCCGCGCGCCGACCGGTGATGGTGTGGATATACGGCGGCGCCTACAAGATGGGCCACAGCGGCAGCCCCGGCTACGACGCCCGGCGCATAGCCGCCGACGGCGACCTCGTCGTCGTCTCCTTCAACTACCGCCTGGGCATGGAGGGTTTCGCCCGCATCGAGGGCGCCCCCGCCAACCGGGGCCTGCTCGACCAGGTCGCCGCCCTGGAGTGGGTGCGCGAGAACATCGCCGCGTTCGGCGGCGACCCGGAGCAGGTCACCGTGTTCGGCGAGTCCGCGGGCGCCGGTTCGATCGCGGCGCTGCTGGCGATGCCGAGGGCGGCCGGGCTGTTCCGGCGGGCCGTCGCGCAGAGCGTGCCCGGGACCTTCTTCTCCGACGCGCTCGCCCGGGACATCGCCGGGGCGCTCGCCGCCGAGGCGGGCCGGAAGCCGACTGCCCAGGACCTCGCGGCCGTGCCGCCCGGTCGGCTGGTGGCCGCCGGGCAGGCGCTGGCCGCCAAGATGCGCGGGTACGCGGACCGGTGGGGGCGGGCCGCGCCCACCGTCACCCCGTACTCGCCCGTCGTGGACGGCGAGGTGCTGCCGGCGCTGCCCTGGCAGGCGCTCGCGCGGGGGGCGTCCGCCGGGGTGGACCTGGTCGTCGGGCACAACCGCCACGAGTTCCGGCTGTTCCTCGCCCTGGGCGGGCGGCTGGGGAAGACAGACGACGAGCGGGCGGCGTCCGCCCTGCGCTTCTTCGGGCCCGGCCCGGACGGCGAGGCCGCCTACCGGGCCGCCTACCCCGACGCGTCCGCCGGCGAGCTGTTCGAACGGGTGCAGACCGACTGGCTGTTCGCCGAGCCGACGATGAGGCTGGCCGAGGCGCACCTCGCGGGCGGCGGCCGGGCCCACGCCTACGAGCTGACCTGGTCCGCGCCGGGCGGCGGCGGCGCGCTCGGCGCCTGCCACGCCCTGGACCTGCCCCTGCTGTTCGGCACCTTCGGCTCCGACCTCGGCCTCCTCATGTTCGAGGGCGCGGAGCCGTCCGCCGAGGCGCGGGCGCTGTCCGCCCGGTTCCGGGCGTCCTGGACGGCGTTCGCCAGGACCGGCGACCCGGGCTGGCCCGCGTACGACACCGAGCGCCGGCTCGTGCAGGTCCTGGACGCCGAACCGGCGGTCGTGCCGTACCCGGAGCAGACCGCGCGACGCCTGTGGGAGGGGTACGAGTACACCGCCCTGCCGCTGCTCGCCCCGGGGGCCTGAGCCCGCGCGGCGGCCCTACGGCATCGGCTCGGCGTCGAGCCGGGCCGGGATGCCCCAGACCCGCAGCACCTCGTAGTCCGTGAACTCGTGCACCAGCCGGTACGCCGGCGCCGGGCGCGGGCCCCTGCGCTGGGCGGCCAGGTACAGCTCGGCCTCCCGCCGGTCCCGGCGGGGGGTGCCGCACAACTGCCACGCCTGCCCGTTCCACGCCTCGGGGAGCCAGCGCTGCTGGGGCTGCGGGCGGTCGCCGCGGACGCCGTACCGGCTCTGCGCGGGCTCGGCGGGGTGGGAGCGCGGGACCGGGCCCCCGTCGTACGCGGCCCGGCGGGCGGCCCGGCGCCGGGTCTCGCACAGCAGGCACAGGTCGGGCGCGGAACTGTCCACCGGGCCGGTCGGGTGCTCCGGGCAGCGGGTGCTGGGCACCGCCGTCGTCACGCTCTCCTCCAGCAGGTCCAGAGCGCGCCGCAGGTCGGCCCTGACCTCGTGCAGCTTGGCGTCCGGACTGTCGGCGCTCAGCGCCTCGCCGTGCTCGCCGAGGAGACGCAGGGCGCGGCCGAGGGCGGTCGACTGGGCGTGGTTCATGCCTTCCAGCGTCGCACACGGCACCGGCCGCTCACTCCGCCCGCACGGGGACGCCGGTGTCCCCGGGACGGTCCCGGCCCAGGCGGCCGAACCAGTACGTCGCCGCGAAGCCGACCACGTACCCCGTGAGCAGGCCGCCGGCGTAGACCGCCGCCGTCGTCGCCGGGCCCGCGCTGCCGGCCAGGAGGGGGAACAGGGCCCAGCCGGACGGGCCGATCGCCGTCGCGCCGACCTCGGTGCCGAGCATCGCGAACAGCCCGACGAACGCGCCGCCCGCCGCTCCGCCCACGCAGGCGGTGAGGAAGGGGCGGCCCAGCGGCAGGGAGACCCCGTAGATGAGGGGTTCGCCGATGCCCAGCAGGCCCGCCGGGAGCGCCGAGCGGATCGTGGTGCGCAGCGAGGTGTCGTGCCGCAGCCTGACGTACACCGCCGCCGCCGCGCCGACCTGGCCCGCGCCCGCCATCGCCAGCAGCGGCAGCAGGACGGTGTGGCCCCGCTGCTCGATGAGCGTGGCGTGCAGGGGGATCAGCGCCTGGTGCAGGCCGAGCATCACCAGGGGCAGGAAGAGGCCGCCGAGCAGCAGCCCGGCCGCCGCGCCGGCCGTCGTCAGCAGCCAGGTCGCGGCGGTGCCCAGCGCGGCGGCGGCCTCGCCGGCCGCGTACATGAGGACGTACAGCGTGATCAGGCCGGGGACCAGCACCGTCAGGGTGGGGGTGAGCAGCACGTCGAGGGTGCCGGGCAGCCGGGCGCGGCACCACTTCTCGACGTAGGTGCCGAGCAGTGCCGCCGCCAGCGCGCCGAGCACCCCGCCCTGCCCCGGCGCGAGCGCCGCCCCGAACACGCTCACCTTCGCCACCCCCGGGTAGACCACGACCGCGGCGACCGCGCCGCCCAGCACCGGTGTGCCGCCGAACTCCTTGGCCGTGTTGTGCCCGACGAACACCGCGATCAGCGCCATGAACGCCGAGGACAGCACGGTCAGCGCGGGCGTGATCCCGGGCAGCCACCCCAGGTTGGCGAGCAGCCCGCCGGTGCCCGCGAGGATGCCGCAGCCGATCAGGGCCGGGATCAGGGGCACGAACACGTCGGCGACCCGGCGCAGGCCGGTCTTCAGCGGGGTCGCGTTGCGCCGCCGGCGCGCCGCCCGCAGCTCCGCGCCCCGCTCGGCCAGGCGGGCCGCGCCGCCGGCGGGCTCCAGCAGCGTCCCGAACTCCTCGGCGACCCGTTCGGCCACCCCCGGCCCCAGCACGATCTGGTACGACGTGCCGTCCTCGACCACCCCGAGCACCCCGGGCAGCGCCCGCAGGCCGTCCTCCCGGACCCGGGACCGGTCGGCGAGGCCCAGCCGGAGCCGGGTCACGCAGTGGGCGGCGGAGACGACGTTGGCCGGCCCGCCGACCAGGGGGAGGATCGCGGCGGCTGTGGAGCGGGGGTCCTGGTGCACCCCCCGAGCCTGCGGCTCAGCCCTGGGCCGCGGCCAGCGCGGCACGCAGTCGGCCGCCGGAGTCCTCCAGAAGGCGGGCGGCCGTCGGGCCGTCCACGTCGGCGAGCAGCACCAGCACGGCGTGCTTGACCTCGCCGCCGGTGGCGTCCAGGGCGCGTTCGATCGCCTCGTCGGGGGCGCCGGTGGCGAGGGCGACGATCCGCCGGGACCGGGCGCGCAGCTTCTCGTTGGAGGCCCGGACGTCGACCATCAGGTTCCCGTACGTCTTGCCGAGCCGGATCATGGTGATCGTCGACAGCATGTTGAGCACCAGCTTCTGCGCCGTGCCCGCCTTCAGCCGGGTCGATCCGGTGAGCAGCTCGGGCCCGGTGACCACCTCGATGCCGTGCTCGGCGGCGGCGGCCAGGGCGCTGCCCGCGTTGCCCGCCAGGCCGACGGTCAGCGCGCCCAGCGCCCGCGCGTGCTCGACGGCGCCGACGGCGTAGGGGGTGCGGCCGGAGGCGGAGACGCCGACCACCGTGTCGTCGGCGGTGAGGCCCAGCGCGTCCAGGTCGGCGCGGGCCAGCTCGGCGGAGTCCTCGGCGCCCTCCACGGAGGTCAGCACGGCCTGAGGGCCGCCCGCGATCAGCCCGACGACCTGCCCGGGGGCGGTGTTGAACGTCGGCGGGCACTCGGAGGCGTCCAGCACCCCGAGCCGTCCGGCGGTCCCGGCGCCCGCGTAGACCAGCCGTCCCCCGCGTCCCATCCGTACGGCGATGGCGTCCACGGCCCGCGCGATCTGGGGCAGCCGGGTCGCCACGGCGGCGGCCACCCCGGCGTCCTCCTGGTTCATCAGCCGCGCGATGCCGAGCGTGTCGAGCCGGTCGATCTCGGCGAGTTCGGGCCGGAAGGCCTCGGTGGTCAGACTCTCCAGTTGCACCCGGAGATCGCCGGGGCGGGAGGTGGAAGTCATGCCGGGAACTCTTTTCACATCGGTGCCTGTGACGCGCCCCACAGGGGCGCGGGGCCGTTTCGGTACGCGGCTCCGCCGCGTGGGCGCGACCAGCCACGGCGCGTCCGCGGCCGGTCACGGCGGTCGGGTCCTACGGTCTCCCGTGAGCCGACCCGTGCCGATGGGCCAGCGCCTCGTAGGAGGCCGAGAGCGCCGGCGCGGCCGATTCGTACGTCCGCTGCGCCACCCCCACGAAGAGGCAGTCCACCACCAGCAACTGGCTAGTCCGCGAGGACATCGCCGCCGGCCGCAGCTCGCTCTCCCGCGACGTGGCCGTGGTCAGTATGTGGTCGGCGTACTGCGTCACCGGCCCGTCCGGCCGCCCGGTCACCGCGACCGTCGTCGCCCCGCGGTCGAAGGCGACCCGCAGCGGCTCGATGACGTCTCCCGTCGAACCGGAGTGGGTGATGGCGATGGCGACGTCCCCGGCGCGCAGTTGCACCGCGTTGGTGACGGCGAGATGCGGGTCGCTGTGCGCGTGGGCTATCAGCCCGATGCGCAGCAGCTTCTGCGTGAGGTCCTGGGCGACCAGCCCCGACGCCCCGATGCCGTACACGTCGATGCGCCGCGCCCCGGCGAGCGCGGTGACCGCCGCGCAGAGCTGGCCGGTGTCGAGGCCGGCCGCGGTGTCGGCGAGGGTCTGCTGCTCGTCGTAGGCGAGTTTGGCGACGACGTCGGCGAGCGGGTCGTCCACCGCGATGTCGGTGGTGATGACGGGCGCGCGGCCGGACTGCTGCTGGGCGGCGAGTCCGGCGAGGGCCAGGCGCAGGTCGCGGTAGCCGGGGTAGCCCAGGAGCCGGGCGGTGCGGACGACGGTGGCCTCGCTGGTGCCGGTGCGTTCGGCCAGGCCGGTGACGGTGAGGGCGGCACAGCCGGCCGGGTCGCCGGCGACGGCCTCGGCGACCCGCTGCATGGAACGTGTCATCGACGGCACCAGCGTGCGCACCTTGGCGGCGAGCGCGGCGGGCGCGGGGCCGGGCGTGCGTCCGGTCGCGGGGCCGGTCGCGGGGCCGGTCGCGGGTCCGGGCGCCGACGGGGCGAAAGTTTCCTTCACGTCCTCGGTCACTGGTGAAAGATATTTTCGTTTCGGGGTGCGGGTCAAGAGTGCGCACAATGGGTGCATGAACCCCATCAGCCCCTTGGAGCAGACGCTGCACGCCGCCCGCGCCCTGGTCCTCGCCGACCTGGTCGCCGGCGGAGCGGCCGAGGCGGACGTCGTCTCGCTCGTGGAGGACGCGGTCGTGCAGCGGCGGTGGTGGGTCGAGCAGTGGCCCGACGGCGCCCCGTTCGTGGCCGGCCTGGTCGCGCAGGACGTGCAGGACGCGCTGCTGGAGCGGTACGGCCGCTGGCCGCTCTGCCCGGTGTGCGGCTCGGGCGACCCGCACGCCCTGGACGTCGCGCCCGAACTGGGCCCCGACCCGCACTGGGTCTGCTCCGAGGCGGGCGTGACGGTCGCGCCGGTCGGCTCGCTGGGCGCGGCCACCGGCGGCAACCCCTCGTGAGCGTCTACATCGACCCGCCGGCCTGGCCCGGCCATGGGCGGATGTGGTCGCACCTGGTCAGCGACGTCTCCTTCGCCGAACTGCACGCCTTCGCCGAGCGGCTCGGCGTGCCCCGCCGCGCCTTCGACCGCGACCACTACGACCTGCCCGCGCACCGGTACGCCGACGCGGTGCGCGCCGGGGCGGTCGAGGTCGGCAGCCGCGAGGTGGTGCGGCTGCTGCGCGCGGCGGGGCTGCGCCGGCCCAAACGGCACGGTCGGCCGCTCGGGCAGCCACACGGTCAGCCGCGCGGTTAGCCGCGCGGTCAGCGGCGCGGTTAGCGGCGCGGTCGGCCGAGCCGCCCGCCGGGAGCCGTCAGGGGGCGGCGCCGGTCAGCCGCGCAGTTCGTAGGCGAGGTGCTCGCCGTCCTCGTCCGCGACCCGGCGGAAACCGGCCCGGTCCAGGACCGCCTGCGAGGGCCGGTTGTCCCGCTCGACGGTCGCGAAGAGCCGGGTGACCTCCTCGCGGTCCAGCGCCCACGCCGTCAGGGCGCGCAGCGCCTCCGTCGCGTAGCCGTGGCCGCGGGCCGCCGCGACCAGGTCGTAGCCGACCTCGACGCGGCCCTCCTCGTCCGGCGCGCCGTGGAAGCCGATGCCGCCGACCGCGCGCCCGTCCTCCCGGCGCACGATCACGAACACGCCCCATTCCGGCCGGTGCACGCCCCCCTCGTACGCCTTGAGCAGCAGCCCGGCGGCGTACCGGGTGCCCTCGCACGGGCCGCCCTCCAGCCACGGGAACCCGCCGTCGCCGTCCAGCGACAGGTCGGCCGCGGCGGCGGGCGTGAGGGCCTCCAGGGTGAGCCGTCCGGCCGGGATCACCAGGTTGTTGGTCCAGTGCCATGCGGTCACCGGGGCCCGGCCGGGCAGCTCGCCGCGCCCGGTCGCCCACAGCAGGGTGCGCCAGGGGTCGGCGGCGGGCCGGACGGCCGGGAAGATCCTGGTCAGCGCGTATGTGCACAGCTCGGCGGGCGGCGCGAAAGAGGTGCCCAGCGCCCGGGTGATGTCGTACGTGTGCACCAGCACCTCGGTGACGGCCATCGCGGCGAAGCCGTCGCGGTCGGCGCTGTGGAAGGGGAACGGGTGGTAGGCGCGGACCTCGCGGGGCGTACTGCGCACGGTGGCGGCGAGCAGCGCGCCCATCGCCTCGACGACCCGCACGATGTCCTCGTTGCCGGTGCCCTCCTCCATCCGCAGCGTGAAGGGGAGGCGGTACCCGGCGGCCCGTCCGGCGAGCTGACCGGCGTATCTGAGGAAGGCGCCGGTGACGTGGACGGCCGTCTCCCGGCAGCTCCACTCCAGGCCGGCCGCCCGTACCTCCGCCCAGTCCCGGTCCGTGACCTGCCGCAGCGCCGCGACGGCGCTCGCCACGGCCTCTTCCACCCGTTCCCCGCCCGTGTTCCGCATGGCGGGCAGGCTACGGCCCCGAAGGGGCGTCCGGCGACAGCATTTCCAGCTCCGCGCGGAGGTTGTACCGGGCGGTCGCCTCCCACTCCCGCCGCCCGTACGGCGTCCGGAACAGGTGCGGCAGGCCCAGCAGTTGCCGCAGCACGGCCGCGCGGCCGGAGCGGAAGGCGTCGTCCGGCACGAAGTGGTACTCCTGGCGGACGGCCGCGGCGTAGGCGGCGTAACCCGACGGCGGCGACGCCAGGACCGCCAGATCGGCGTCGCACAGCACCTGGCCGTCGGGGTCGTCGTCGGCCGGGTCGTGCGTGACGGTGAGCCGCACCAGCCGCGCCACCTCGGCGGTCTTCTCCGCCGCCGCCCCGGCCTCGGCGAGCGCCCGCTCCGCGAGCCGCGCCGAGCGCTCCTCGTTCTCCGACCGCTCGGGCAGGTACACGGCGTCGTGGAACCAGGCCGCCAGCCGTACGACGTCCGGATCGGCGGCGTACCGGGCCAGCGTGTCCACGTGGTCGAGGACCGCCGCCAGATGCGCGACCGTGTGGTACCGCCGCTGCGGCTCCCCCCACCGGGCGAGCAGAGCGTCGGCGTACGCCACCGGATCGGGCCCGGCGTCCCGGACCCCGTCCAGGGCACGGGCGAAACGAACACGCAGCGCTTCCAGATCGGCCATGCCGCCATTCTCCCGCGCAAGGCACCGCGCACCCTAGGACCTGTCGTTCGGATCATGCCGCAGACGCGGGGCTTGGCACGCGCACCTGCGGCGTTGTCGTCACTCGCCGACGCTCCGCGTCGACTCCCTCCTCCGCCTTGCATCTGCACGCACCAAGCCCCGCTCACCGGCGCGACGACGTGCAGCCGATCCCCTGCGACCTGATCCGAACGACAGGCCCTAGCGTGGAGCCCATGACGACTCCTGCTGACGTGTGCGACGTACGTGACCCCGAACTGCCCGGCCGGCTGCTGGCCGTCGAGCGGGACGCGCTGGTGCCGCTGCTGCGGTCCCGGGGGGACGAGGACTTCGCGCGGCCGGTGAGCGCGTGTCCGGGCTGGACCGTGCGGGACGTGCTGGCGCACTGCTCGGCCGCGCTGCTGCGGGTGGTGGAGCGCCGCCTGGAACCGGGCGTGTTCTCGCCCGAGTCCAACGAACGCGACATCGCCGAACGCGCCGGCTGGCCGTCCGCCCGGATCGTGGACGAGCTGGAGCGCGGCATGACCGAGGCCGGGCCGGTGATCGCACGGGCGGGCGGGGTCCTCGACCAGCTCGCGCTCGGTGAGTGGGTGCACGCCGGTGATGTGCGCGCCGCCCTCGGCGAGCCGGGGGCGTACGCCGGGCGCGGGCTGCCGGAGGCGCTGGCGCTGCTGGCCGCGGTCACCCGGCACCTCGGGCACCTGCCGCTGCACGCCGACCTCGACGACGTGGACGAGCCCCTGAAACTGGGCGGGGTGAACGGGGAGCGGCCCCCGGGGCGGTTCATCGGCGACGCGCCGACGCTGCTGCGGCTCTACGCGGGGCGGCCGGTCGACGGGGCGGCGTACGAGCTGGCCGGAGTGGCCGAACAGGAGCTGAACATCTTCGGCCGAGCATGAGCGGTCTCGCGCGGGTGCCGGGGCGTAGGGTTGGATTGGACTAGACCTGTAGAGCCGCCGACGAATGGGGCCCCATGAACAAGCGTGCAGTCCTGGAGGTGATCGCCCTCGACGTCGAGGACGCGGTCGCCGCCCGGACCGGAGGCGCGGACCGCCTCGAACTGGTCACCGACATGGCCGCCGACGGGCTCACCCCGCCGGTCGCGACCGTCGCCGCCGTCCGCGCCGCCGTCGACATCGACGTACGGGTGATGCTGCGGCTGGCGGACGGGTTCGCCGCCGGGGACGTCGAGCATCTGGTGCGGGTCGCGGGGGAGCTGCGGGAGGCGGGCGCCGACCAGTTCGTGCTCGGGTTCCTCGACGCGGACGGACAGGCCGACCTGGCCGCCGTGGAACGCCTGGCCGGGGTGCTGGAGGGCTGCCGCTTCACGTTCCACCGGGCCATCGACCGGGCCGCCGACCGCGACGCCCTGCGCAAGCAGCTCGCGGACCTGCCCGGCCTGGACACGTACCTCACGGCCGGGGCGGCCGGCGGCGTGACCGAGGGACTGCCGGTGCTGTGCGCGGAGGCGGGGCGGCGCGGAGAGCCGGGGTACGGGCAGCAGCTCCTCGTCGGCGGCGGCCTCACCCTGGACCACGTCCCCGACCTCCTCGCCGCGGGCATCGACGCCTTCCACATCGGCGGCGCGGCCCGCCCCCGGGGGTGGGACGGGCCGGTGTCGTCGGAGGCGGTGGCGCAGTGGCGCCGGGTGCTGGACGCGCGACCCGAGGCGCCGGAACCGCAGCCGATCGTGTTCCTCCCGGAGGGGGTGCCCCCGACGGCGGCACGGGCGGGCGCGGCGGCACCGGCGGGGGCACCGGGCGGTGCCCCCGGCGCCGCCGTCACGCCAGTTGCTCCGGCAGCGGAGCCGTATGCGTGACGATCAGCCCTGACACCGCACGCGTCAGGCACACGTACAGCCGCCGCAGCCCCGTCCGCTCGTCCGGCTCCCCGTCGACGACCGCGCGGGGCTCGTCGAGCACCACGTAGTCGTACTCCAGGCCCTTGGCCAGCGACGCCGGCACCAGCGTCAGCCGGGCCTCCCGCGTGGTCTCCTCGCCCGGCGCCAGGTGGGCGAGCCCCGCATCGGCCAGCGCCCGGGACAGCTCCGGCACCCGCGCGTCCGCCGCGATCAGCCCGAGCGACCCCTCCCGGCCCAGCAGCTCACGGCACGCGGCCAGCACGTCGGGGACCCCGTCGGCGGCCCGGATCTCGAAGAACCCCGGGTTCTCGCGGATCGACGCCACCGGCGTCAGCCCCGGCGCGATGGACGGCAGCAGCCGCGACGCGTACGCGATGACGTCCGTCGGCACCCGGAAACCGGCCGTCAGCTCCTCGACCACGGCGTCCTCCTTGCCGAGGTGGGCCAGCGCCCGGTCCCAGCTCCGGGTGGCCCAGGGCGTCGTGCCCTGCGCGAGGTCGCCGAGGACGGTCACCGAGCCGGTGGTGCAGCGCCGGCCCACCGCCCGGTACTGCATCGGGGAGAGGTCCTGCGCCTCGTCGAGGACGACGTGCCCGAGGGAGTGGGTGCGCTCGACCAGGTCGGTGGCCTCGTCGATCAGTACCGCGTCCGCCGCCGACCAGCGCGCGGACCTCACCGACCGCACCGGCTTCGCCCACAGGACCGCCTTCTGCTCCTCCGCGTCGAGCAGCCCGGCCGCGTGCTCGGCGAGGAAGCCGGCGTCCGTCAGCAGCCTCAGCACCAGCTTGGCCGGGTCGACGGCCGGCCAGACCGCCTTGACGGCCGCCTTCACCGCCGCGTCGCGGGCCACCGCGTTCTGCACCCGGTCGTCGGGGGCCTCGCCGGCCCGTTCCATCTGCACCAGCACGGCGTGCGCGATCCGCTGCGGCAGCGCCTCGCGGGCGGCGCCGTACCGGATGCCCCGGTCCAGCAACTCCCGTACGACCTCCTCCAGTTCGTACGCCGGGACCCGCCAGCGGCGGGAGCCGCGCACCACCACGACCGGTTCGGCGGGCATGGTCACGTGGGAGTACAGCGCCCGGCGCAGCACCTCGGCCATCCGCGCGTCGCCCTTGACGGTCGCCGCCGCCGCGTCGTCGGTGCCCCGGATCTCGACGTGGGCGACGAGGTCGTCGACGGTGGCCTGCCGCACGGCCAGCTCGCCGAGGGCCGGCAGGACCTGCTCGATGTAGTGCAGGAAGGACCGGTTCGGGCCGATGACCAGGGTGCCGGCGCGGGCCAGCCGCTCGCGGTGCGCGTACAGCAGGTAGGCGACCCGGTGCAGGCCCACGGCGGTCTTGCCGGTGCCGGGGCCGCCCTGCACGCACACCGACCCGGCGAGCCCGGCGCGGACGATCTCGTCCTGCTCGGGCTGGATGGTCGCCACGATGTCGCGCATCGGGCCCACGCGGGGCCGTTCGATCTCCTGCTGGAGCAGCTTGCTGGCGGTGGCCGCCTCGGCCGGGTCGGAGAGGTGCTCGTCCTCGTACGCGGTCAGGTCGCCGCCGGTGTACCCGAAGCGGCGGCGCAGCGCGATGTCCATCGGGTCCTTCTTGGACGCCCGGTAGAACGGCTGCGAGACCGGCGCCCGCCAGTCGATGACCATCGGGTCGCCGTCCGCGTCGTGCACATGCCGCCGCCCGATGTAGAAGCGCTCCCCCTCGGCACCCTCCGCCCGGTCCGCGCCCGGCGCGTGCAGGTAGTCGAGCCGGCCGAAGAACAGCGGGGTGTCGCTGAGGTCGGCCAGCGCCTTGACGCGCTCTTCGATCTGCCGCTCCAGGATCTGGGCGTTCACCCAGTTCGCGGTGACGTCGGAGATGTCGAGGGACTCGACGTCCTCCCGCATCGCGCGCAGCGCGGCACGGGACGCGGCGAGGTGGGCGCGCTCGCGGGAGAGCGGGTCGTCGTGGACGGGCGTGGACAAGGGGGTGCCTCCGGCGGACCTGGGGATGGCGGTTGCGGGGCCGGCCGGTTTCCGTCCGGACGGCGGCACTCCGTGGAGGGAGGCGGGCAAGAGCGGAGAGTTTAGGGCAGGGCCGACCGGACCGGCCAGCGATTATCCCCGGTCAGCTCTCCGCCAGCAGCTCGTCCGCGTCCATGATCCGGTACGCGTACCCCTGTTCCGCCAGGAACCGCTGCCGGTGGGCGGCGAAGTCCTGGTCGAGGGTGTCCCGGGCGACCACCGAGTAGAAGTGCGCCTGGTGGCCGTCGGCCTTGGGCCGCAGCACCCGGCCGAGCCGCTGCGCCTCCTCCTGCCGGGAGCCGAAGGTCCCCGACACCTGCACGGCGACCGTGGCCTCCGGCAGGTCGATGGAGAAGTTCGCGACCTTGGAGACCACCAGCACGCTGATCTCGCCCTGCCGGAACGCCTCGAACAGCTTCTCCCGCTGCGCGTTGGACGTATCGCCCTTGATCACCGGCGCGCCGAGGTGCTCGCCCAGCTCGTCGAGCTGGTCGATGTACTGGCCGATGACGAGGATCTGCTGCCCGGCGAAGCGCCGCACGATGGCCTCGGTCACCTTCCGCTTGGTCGCGGTGGTGGCGCAGAAGCGGTACTTCTCCTCCGCCTCGGCGGTGGCGTACGCCAGCCGCTCCGACTCGGTGAGGTTGACCCGGACCTCCACGCAGTCGGCGGGCGCGATGTAGCCCTGCGCCTCGATCTCCTTCCACGGCGCGTCGAACCGCTTCGGCCCGATCAGCGAGAACACGTCCGACTCGCGGCCGTCCTCGCGCACCAGGGTCGCGGTGAGGCCGAGCCGGCGCCGGGCCTGGAGGTCGGCGGTGAACTTGAAGACCGGCGCGGGCAGCAGGTGCACCTCGTCGTAGACGATCAGCCCCCAGTCCCGGGAGTCGAACAGCTCCAGGTGCGGGTAGACGCCCTTGCGCCGGGTGGTCAGCACCTGGTACGTGGCGATGGTCACCGGCCGGATCTCCTTGCGGGTCCCGCTGTACTCGCCGATCTCCTCCTCGGTCAGGCTCGTGCGCTTGACCAGCTCGTGCTTCCACTGGCGGGCGGAGACCGTGTTGGTGACCAGGATCAGCGTGGTCGACCTGGCCTGCGCCATCGCGCCCGCGCCGACCAGCGTCTTGCCCGCGCCGCAGGGCAGCACGACGACGCCGCTGCCGCCGTGCCAGAAGTTCTCCACCGCCTGCTTCTGGTACGGGCGCAGCGCCCACCCGTCCTCGGCCAGGTCGATGGGGTGCGCCTCGCCGTCGACGTACCCGGCGAGGTCCTCGGCGGGCCAGCCCAGCTTGAGCAGCGTCTGCTTGATCTGGCCGCGCTCGGAGGGGTGCACGGCCACGGTGTCGGGGTCGATGCGGGCGCCGACCAGCGGGGTGATCCGCTTGGACTTCAGCACCTCCTCCAGCACCGGGCGGTCGGTGGTGGTCAGGACCAGGCCGTGCGCCGGGTGCTTGGAGAGGGTGAGCCGGCCGTAGCGGTCCATGGTCTCGGCGATGTCGACGAGCAGGGCGTGCGGCACGGGGTAGCGGCTGTACTCCACCAGCGCGTCCACCACCTGCTCGGCGTCGTGCCCGGCGGCCCGCGCGTTCCACAGGCCGAGCGGGGTCAGCCGGTAGGTGTGGATGTGCTCCGGCGCCCGCTCCAGCTCGGCGAAGGGCGCGATGGCCCGGCGGCAGGCGTCGGCCCTCTCGTGGTCGACCTCCAGGAGCAGCGTCTTGTCGGACTGGACGATCAGCGGACCATTCACGGGCGGCACCCTTTCGCGTACGGCCGGCGGGTTCGGCCAAACGTCCAGTCTGCCTGATCGACGCGGTGGGCTACCGGAGTGCGGGCGCAGTGAGGTCGTTCACCAGGGGTCCCCCGACGGCGGCCGGCCCGCCGGCCGGGGACTCCGCGGCCGGGTGCGGGTGCGGGAGGGGGAGCGGGACGGAGTGGGCCCGGCAGGCCAGCGCCCCGAGCAGGGCGGTGCCGGTGACCAGGGCGGCGACGGAGACGGCGACGGCGGAGCGGACCGGGTCGGACAGCGGGGAGGGCATGGCGCTCACGGCCTTTCACTGGGCAGGGGCGTCGGGGAGGGGCCGGCCCCGGGCGGACGCGGGCCGGCCCACGCGTCGGACACGTGCTCTCCCCGCCGGGTGCGGTGCGGACACCCGGTGGCTGCCCGAGGGCCGGGCCCCGGATGCGGTGGAGGGGAGAACCTCCCTCCGGGGTGGGAATCCCCCGGCGCGGGCGCATGATCCGCCGCGTACACCCGGAAGTGGGCGAGCCGCTGCCCCGGGCGTCACCCCGCGTCGTCGGCCAGCTCCGCGACGCCGGTGATCCGGTGCAGCGGATAGGTGCGCACCTCGTCCGCGGTGTGGTCGTACGCCGTGACGAATCCGCCCTCGACCCGGACCGGGGCGATGACCCGCTGGGTGGCGGCGCCCTCGGCGTTCACGTACCCGATCCACAGCGACTCGCCGGTCAGCACGGCGGCCTGCATGGTGGCGAGGGTCTCGGCGACCCCGGTGCGCGGCAGCCCGCCCGGTCCCGGCGGGGTCTCGCCGGGACCGGGCCTGCGCGGGGCGGTGGCGGCCAGGTCACCGGCCCGGACGGCCCGGATCGCGGCCGCCAGCAGCGCGTCGTCCGGCGCGGGCGGCCCGTCGGGGACGGGTTCCGGGGCGGTGCGCGGCGGGGTGCGGTGGGCGTCGGCGCGGGTGATCAGCACATCGCCGTGGGCGGACTCGGCGGCCGGCGCGAAGCCCATCGCGCGCAGACCGTCCAGCAGGGCCCCCGGGTCGGCCTGCGCGGCCAGCACGGTCGGCGCGAGGCGGCGCAGGCCCAGCCCGGCGGCCCGCTTGTCGGCCAGGATCTCGCCCAGCGTCGCGTCGTCGTCGCAGCGCACGTAGGCGGAGGCCGCGCCCACCCGCAACTGCCCGTGCCGCCGCGCCACGTCGTCGATCAGGTACGCCAGCGGCTGCGGCACCGGCGTGCGGGAGTGCGTGGCGAGGAAGGCGTGCAGGTCGGCGGCGGTCCGCCCGGCGTCCAGGGCCCGGCGCACCGAGCCCGGCGTGAACCGGTACACGGTGGCCCCGCCCTTGGACTCCACGTCCGCGAGCACGCCCAGCACCTCCGCGAGCGGCCGCTCCAGCGGCCCCGGCGCCACCGCCGTCAGGTCGGCCTGCAACAGCACATGATCGAGCGGCTCGGGCAGCAGCGGCCCCAGCACCCGCGCGGCGGCCGCCGTCGCGACGGCCTGCTCACCGGGCGACAGCACCGGCAGGGCGACCGGCGCGTGCCGGTGCGCCGGCAGCTTGTCCCCGGGCCCGGCCGCGTCCCCGGGGGCGGGCTCCTCCGGTGCCGCCGGTCCCGCCCCGATCAGCGCCCGGCCCGGCGCGGACAGGGCGCCGCGGCCGGTGACGCCTAGGAGTTCGGCCTCCTGAAGGGTCCAGTGGGCGAGCCGGGTGCGCAGGTCGCCGGTGTCCTCGCGGCGCGGGCCGCGCAGCGGGCGCTCCCAGCGCAGCCGGGCCAGCAGGGAACCGGTGTCGGGGGCCGCGCCCTCGGGCAGTTGGGCGAGCAGGGCCAGCACCCGGTGCCGGACCTCCGGGGCCGCCGAGCGGTCCAGGCCCGGACCGAGCGCGGACAGCGTGCGGTCCTTCGCGTCCCGCCCGCCGGCCAGCCCCGGCGTCCGCGTCCCCAGCAGCCATGCCTCGGCGAGCCGCGCCCACCGCCGCTCGGCGGACAGCTCCCGCCACTCGTCGTACGCCGGGGTCGCCGCGTACCGCTCGTCGTCCCCCACTGCCTTACCGCCGTGGGAGGTGCCCCCACCGCCGTCGGAGGCCACCAGCCCGGCGGCGTAGGCGAGTTCGAGCCAGAACGCGGCGACCGGCTCGGGCACGTCCAGGGCGACCGCCGTCCGCTTCAGGTCGCGCACGCTCAGCCCGCCGGCCCGCAGCACGGCCGGGCCGCCCTCGTCCCACTCCTTCAGCAGCTCCTCGACCATGGCGAGCGCGGCCAGCGCCTGCCCGGCGGCGGTGGCGTCCACCATCTGCGGACGGTGCGTGGCCGCCGCGGTCACCGGCGGCGCCACCGGCTCGGGCGTGCGGTGCGCGCGCCCGGCGCGCAGATGCAGGGCCACCTCGCGGGGCAGCACGACCGTGCCGGGCGCGGTCGGCAGCAGCAGACCCCGGTCCAGCAGCCAGCGCAGGTGCGCCGCCGGATCGTGGGTGACCTGCCCGTACGGCGGCCCCCACACCAGCCGGGACAGCACCTCGCGGGACTCCGCGGGCGCGTCGGCGAGCAGCGCCGCCAGTCGCGCCCGGTCGGTGAACAGCCCGGTCAGCGCGGCCACCGCCGACACCGGGTCGTGGGTCGAGGGCAGCCCGGCGGCGGCCAGGATCTCCTGGAGCCGCCCCGGCGACATCCCGGCCGTCGCCTCCCGCACGGTCGGGCCGAGCCCGGTCGGCGACGGATGCTGCGGCGAGGGCGCGAGCAACTCCCTTGCCGTGCGCACCAGTCGCAGTTGGTCGTCGCCGCCCCACACCAGGGCCCGCGTCCGCAGCACGCCCAGGGCGCGCGGCAGCGCCCCGGCGACCACCGGATCGGGGTCGTCGCCGGCCAGCAGCCCGAGCAGTTCGCCGTACGTCGCCGGATCGGCCGCCACGGCCAGCGCCTCCGCCGTCTGCAGCGCGAACCGGTCCAGTCGCTCCAGCGCCCGCAGCACCGACGCCCGGGTACCGGCCCGGGTGGCCAACTGCGTGAGGTCGGTGGGGACCGGCGTGATGAGGTCGGGGCGGCTGCGCAGGAGGGCGGCCAGGGAGGCGTCGTCCCTGGCGCGGAGGGCCTCCGCGAGGGACCGGGGGGCCGCGGGCTTCTCCTCGGTGCTCATCCGCCCCACGGTAGCGGGTCGCCCCCGGCGGCCGGGGCCCCTGCGCGCGGGCCGGAAGCGGTACCGTCGTCCGACGGGGTATCACCGACACGCCCGCGCCGGAGGGGTCCGTGGGGATCGAGAGCGACCAGGTCGTCTACGAGTATCTGAGCCGCGTCGGCGACGTGGCGCAGCAACGCCAGTTGCCGTCGTCCGCGCGGGTGCGCCTGGTCGCGGAGCTGCGCGACGAGATCGACCGGCGCCGGTCGCGGACCGTCGGCGACTCGCCCGCCGCCGTGCGCCGCATCGTGGACCGGCTCGGCAGCCCCGAGGCGGTCGTCGAGGCCGCCGGTGACCCGGCCGCCGCGCCGGGGGCACCGGAGCCGCCCGTCCCCGCCCAGCGCGCCACCGCGGCCCTCCGCCGCAAGACCCCGCGCCCGGACGGCGGACGCGGTAAGTCCCCGCGCCCGGACGGCGAGCGCGGCAAGTCCCTGCGCCCGGACGGTGGACGCGGTAAGTCCCTGCGCCCGGACGGCGAGCGCGGTAAGTCCCTGCGCCCGGACGGCGAGCGCGGCAAGTCCCTGCGCCCGGACGGTGGACGCGGTAAGTCCCTGGGCCCGGACGGCGAGCGCGGTAAGTCCCTGGGCCCGGACGGCGAGCGCGGTAAGTCCCTGGGCCCGGACGGCGGACGGCGCCGCATGGGACTGCTCCGCGCGGCTCGCCGCCCCGCCGAACCGCCCGCCCCCGCCCCCACCCCGGCGTCCGCCCCGACGCAGCCGCATCTCGCCCCGGCCGAGGGCCTGGGCGGCGCCCCCGCCCAGCCCGACTGGTGGCGCGTGGAGGCCGGTCCGTTCGGCGGCCGGGCCGGCGGCGACACCGTCCCCGGCTTCGTCGGCGGCGTGGAGATCCCGGAACTCCTCAAGCCCCCGCCGCCCCGCGAGGAGACCCCTCAGGCGCAGCCGGCCCCCGCGACGGCCCAGGAGGCGGCCGTCCCCGATCCGGCCGCCGTCCGCACCCGCCGCCTGGCCCGCCTCTGGCCGCAGGGCACCCGCTCCGACCCGCTCCTGCTGCTCGCCGCCGCCCTCCTCGCGGTCGGCGCGGTGCTCGGCGACCTGCTCCCGCTCGCCCTCGGCTGGCTGCTCGCCTACCTCACCCGCCGCCTGACCCCCGCCCAGTCCAAGTGGGCGGTCCTGGGCCTGCCCGGCCTCGCCCTCACGGCCGGCCTGATCTGGCTCTGGGGCCGCACGGAGGCCCGCTGGGGCGCCCCCGTCCCCGAGGGCCACATGAACGAGGCCCTGGCCGAGACCTGGCCCTGGGTCCTGAAGGCAGCGGCGCTGGCCTCGGCCCTGTACCTGCTCTGGCGCTCCAGGCGCTCCTGAGGCGCCCCCGGGCACAATGGCCCGCATGACCACCACCTCCGCCGCCCCGACCGTCGGCTTCGACCTGGACATGACCCTGATCGACTCCCGACCCGGCATCCGCGCCTGCTACCTCGCCCTGTCGGAGCGCACGGGCACCCACGTCGACGCCGACCTCGCGGTGACCCGCCTCGGCCCGCCCCTGGAGCAGGAGCTGGCCCACTGGTTCCCGGCGGAGCGGCTCGCGGCCACGGCCGACCTCTACCGCTCGCTCTACCCGGAGTACGCCATCGCCGCCACCCCCGCCCTCACCGGCGCCCGGGAGGCGATCGAGGCGGTACGCCGCTCCGGCGGCCGGGCCATCGTCGTCACCGCCAAGTACGAGCCCAACGCCAAGCTCCACCTGGACCACCTCGGCATCGCGCCCGACGCGGTGATCGGCGACCTGTGGGCGGAGCAGAAGGCCGTCGCGCTGCGCGAGCACGGCGCGGAGATCTACGTCGGCGACCACCTCGGCGACATCCGCGGCGCCCGCACCGCCGGCGCGCACTCGGTGGCCGTCGCGACCGGCCCGTACACCGTGGACGAGCTGCGCGCGGCGGGCGCGGACACGGTGCTGACCGACCTGACGGAGTTCCCGGCGTGGCTGGCGGACTACCGGGACGGCACCGCCCCGCGGGCCTGACGGCGGCCCGCCGCGATCGACCGCAGCACCCCCGCGCCGGCGATGAGGAAGCCGACGCCCATCAACATGCTCAGCAGGAACATGAAGGTCGGGAACGGCGTCGTCCCCAGCAGCAGGGGGGCCACGGTGACCAGGGTGGCCAGGGCGCCGATGAAGAAGACGATCGCACCGGCGCGGATCAGCCGGTCGCCGGGCGCGGCGGAATTCGTTCGGGTTTTGTCACGCACCCCACCAGGGTAGTTCCCAGCCCGAGAGAACAGCCGGGCGACGTCTTGTCACCGGCCCGAAGACCATTAGCCTGGGTACCGGCGGGTCCGACGACCCGCCCGAGTGCTATCAAGAGCAGTTTTCCGACGAGTACGAGGACGAGGACAGACGTGCCTACCGGCAAGGTCAAATGGTTCAACAGCGAGAAGGGCTTCGGCTTTCTCTCCCGGGACGACGGCGGTGACGTCTTCGTCCATTCCTCCGTCCTTCCCGCCGGAGTCGAGACCCTGAAGCCGGGCCAGCGCGTGGAGTTCGGCGTGGTCGCCGGCCAGCGCGGCGACCAGGCCCTGTCCCTCACGCTGCTCGACCCGGCCCCGTCGGTGGCGGCGGCGCAGCGCAAGAAGCCGGACGAACTCGCCTCCATCGTCCAGGACCTGACGACCCTCCTGGAAAACATCACACCGATGCTGGAGAAGGGCCGTTACCCCGACAAGACCTCCGGCAACAAAATCGCCGGCCTGCTGCGCGCGGTCGCCGACCAGTTGGACGTCTGACCCCCTTCCCGCGGGTTTTCACGGGAATTCCAGCGCCCCGGGGCCGAGGGGCGGCACCAGTCCCTCGGCCGCCGCGCGGGTCAGCAGCCCGCGGACCGCCGCGTAACCGTCCTCGCCGAGGTCGGCGGTGAACTCGTTGACGTACAGCCCGATGTGCTGGTCGGCGACGGCCGGGTCCATCTCCTGGGCGTGTTCCATGACGTACGGGCGGGACACCTCGGGCTCGTCCCAGGCGGCGCGCACCGAGGCGCGGACCGCGTCGGCGAGGCCCGTCAGCGCCCGGTCGCCCAGCGACCGCTTGGCGATGATCGCGCCCAGCGGGATCGGCAGCCCGGTGGTGGCCTCCCAGTGCTCGCCCATGTCGGCGAGCTTGTGCAGCCCGTAGTTCTGGTACGTGAACCGGGCCTCGTGGATGACGAGTCCCGCGTCCACCTTCCCGTCCCGCACGGCCGGCATGATCTCGTGGAACGGCATCACCACGATCCCGCCGACCCCGCCCGGCACGGTGTCCGCCGCCCAGAGCCGGAACAGCAGGTACGCCGTCGACCGCTCGCTCGGCACCGCGACCGTCCGGCCGCGCAGGTCCACCCCGGCCTCGCGGGTCAGCACCAGCGGCCCGCAGCCCCGGCCGAGCGCGCCCCCGCAGGGCAGCAGGGCGTACTCGTCGAGGACGTACGGCAGCACCGCGTACGACACCTTCAGCACGTCCAGCTCGCCGCGCTCGGCCATGCCGTTGGTGAGGTCGATGTCGGCGAAGGTCACGTCGACGGCGGGGGCGCCGGGGAGACGGCCGTGGGCGAGGGCGTCGAAGACGAAGGTGTCGTTCGGGCAGGGGGAGTAGGCGATCCGCAGGGGCGCGTCAGTGGTCATGGGGGTCATGGGGGTCATGGGGGTTCCAACTCGTGAGGACGGGCGCGAGCTTCCCGAAGCCGTCGGTGAGCGCGGCGAGGGCGTCGCCGATGCGCCAGGCGGCCCGGTCGCGCGGGCCGACGGGATTGGAGATGGCGCGCAGTTCCAGCACGGGCAGCCCGTGCGCGGCGGCGGCCTCCGCCACGCCGAAGCCCTCCATGGCCTCGGCGAGGGCGCGGGGGTGGCGGGCGCGCAGCGACTCGGCGCGCCCGGCGGTGCCGGTGACGGTGGAGCCGGTCAGCACGGTCCCGGGGCGGGCCCCGGTGGCGCCGGCGACCAGGCGGACCAGGGCGGCGGGCGGGCGGTGGGTGACCGTGCCGAAGCCCAGCTCGGTGACCGGCAGGAAGCCGTCGGCGGTCTCGGCGCCCAGGTCGGCGGCGGTGATCTCGTCGGCGACGACCAGCGAGCCGACCGGCGCGCCGGGGGCGAAGCCGCCGCCGATGCCGGCCGAGACGACCAGGCCGTAGGGGTGGCCGTCGAGGGCGGCGGCGGTCAGGGCGGTCGCGGTGGAGGCGGCGGCGAGCGCCGGGCCCACCCCGGCGGCGACCAGGTCCCAGGCGCCGGCGCGGTGCAGGGTCACGCCGGGCAGCGGGATCTCCCGGGGCGGTCCGGGAAGGGACCGGGCCACCGCGTCCCGTTCGACGGGGACCGCGGTGGCCACCAGGACACGTACGGAAGGCGTGGTCAGTCGCCCTTCTTCAGTTCGAAGACCCAGACTCCGGTGAAGGACTGGCCGCCCTGCTTGCCGTTCCCTGCGACGACCGCGACCCGGGTGGAGTCGCCCTGCGCGCCGTACTGGGCGTTGAAGAACACGCTGCCGGGGACCGTGCGGTAGGTCTTCTTGCTGTCGTCGGTGAGCGGCTGACCGTTCATCAGGATCGTCCAGCGCTTGTCGGCGATGTCCGGGTCGACGCCGAAGCGGACGGTCTCGTCCGGGTCGACCGTGATGGACTCGACGTCCTTGTCCTGGAGGCACTTGGTCAGGTCGGCGGTCTTCAGCGTCTCGTCCTCGCCGCCGCCGCAGGTGGCCTGGGAGCTGATCGAGTCGCTGCCGACGGTGATCGTCGACATGGGCGTCGGCTTGTCACACGCCGACAGGACGAGCAGTCCGGCGGACACGGCACCGGCGGCGGCGACGGCGCGGCGGCGTCGCACGACGCGGTGTCCAACAGCGGCTGCGCCGCGGGGCAACGTGGTCATGGCACGTAGGCTATCGGGCCCTCCGGGCCCGCCCCCCACCTGGGTACGGCGTGCCGTACGTCACGCCACCCGGGCCCGTGCCCCGCCGTGCCGGGCCGAGGCGATCAGCCCCCGTACGGTCGTCAGCCAGCCGGCGGCGACGATCGCGGCGCCGACCGCGAGGCCCAGGGTGCCGTTCAGCGGCATCGCGATGCCGACCGCGCCGCCGAGCACCCAGGCGACCTGGAGCAGCGTCTCCGAGCGGGCGAACGCCGAGGTGCGCACCAGCTCGGGCACGTCCCGCTGGATCAGCGCGTCCAGGGAGAGCTTGGCCAGCGCCTGCGCGAACCCGGCGACCGCCGCCAGGCCCGCCACCAGCACCGCGCCGAAGAACACCGCCGCCGTGACCGCCGCGGCCAGCGCGCCCGCCAGCACCGTCACGATGATGATCTCCGGGGCGCGGGAGCGCAGCCACGCCCCGACCGCCGTGCCCAGCGCGTTGCCCGCCCCGGCCGCCACGCCCACTATCCCCAGCGACACCGCCGCGCTCTGGCCGGTCATCGGGTGCTCGCGCAGCAGGAACGCCAGGAAGAAGATCAGGAACCCGGTCAGACAGCGGACGGCGGCGTTCGCGCCCAGCGCGTGGGTGACGGCCGTGCCGACCGTGCGCAGCCCCGGCCGCTTGACCGGTTTGCGGTGCGGGCCGTGCAGGTGGGACTCATCGGCGGCGAGCAGCGCGGTGTCCTCGCCCTTGGCCGAGTCGACCTCGCGGGGGAGCGTGAACGACAGGAACGTTCCCGCGACGAAGAGCACGAAGGCGCCGTACAGCGGCCAGCGCGGTCCGATCTGCTGGAGCCCCGCGCCGATCGGCGCCGCCGCGCCGGTGGCGAGCAGCCCGCCGAGGGTGACCCGCGAGTTCGCCTTGACCAGGGAGAAGGCGGGCGGCAGCAGCCGGGGCACCACGGCGCTTCTGACCACGCCGTACGCCTTGGAGGCCACCAGCACGCCGAGCGCGGCCGGGTACATCTCGATGCTGCCGCTGATCACCGCGCCGGACAGCACCAGGGCGAGCAGCGCCCGCGCCGCCATCGCGGTCGCCATCGCCGCGCGGCGGCCGTGCGGGACGCGGTCCAGGATCGGGCCGATCACCGGGGCCAGCAGGGTGAACGGCGCCATGGTGATCGCGAGGTACAGCGCCACCCGGCCCCGGGCCTCGTCGGTCGGCACCGAGAAGAACACGGTGGAGGCGAGCGCGACGGTGATCATCACGTCCCCGGCGCCGTTCACCGCGTGCAGCTCGATCAGCTTGCCCAGGCCCGACTCGCCGGCCCCGTGCGCGTGGGTCGCCCGGCGGATGCCGCGGGCCGGTCCGGTGACCGGCAGTCTCAGGGCACGGCCGACCGCGCGGAATCGCCCGGGACCGTGTCCCCGGCCCCCGCCCTTCAGTTCCGTCTGTTCCGTCCGCGCGGCTGCCACCCCGTCATAGTGCCCCGAGAGCCGCGTGTATAGCTCCGTTGTGGCATGGATGGAGCTGATCGAGTCGGGTGAGGCGCCCGAGGAGGGCACCGGGAAACTCCCGTCGGTGTAGGCCCAGCGCACATGAACAGGTAGCGTGCGTAGCGCGCCGTGGCGAACGTTCTCGGCCGCGCGCCGTACGGCCATCCCGCAGAATGGATGACGTAGGTGCGCCCGAGCGCGGTCGGGCGCGGACGTCGACGCGGTCCCCGGGTCCGCTCCGTCCGCCCTCCCGCCGGAAGTGGCGCACCCGTGAGACGGCGTATGGAGAGAAGCGATACCTGTGAGCGCAGCGACAACGCGAAGCCGCACCCCCGACCGTCTGTGCGCCGAGGCGGTCGACCTCGCACGGGCCGCGGCGGAGGAAGCCGCCGCGCCCGGTGTGGTCGGCGAGCATGCGGGGCTGATCTCCGAGGGTGACCGCGTCGTCACGCACTTCTTCGCGTGCGAGGAGCTGGGCTACCGCGGCTGGCGCTGGGCCGTCACCGTCGCCCGCGCCTCCCGCGCCAAGATCGTCACGGTCGACGAGGCGGCGCTGCTGCCCGGCCCCGACGCGGTCCTCGCCCCCGAGTGGGTGCCGTGGAGCGAGCGGCTGCGCCCCGGCGACATGGGCCCCGGCGACCTGCTGCCCACCGACGCGGACGACCTGCGCCTGGAGCCGGGCTGGTCCGGCGAGGACGAGCCGCCGCCGAACTCCGCCGTCTCCGAGGACATGGCCGCGCTCGCCGAGGCCGAGGACGCGGAGGTCACCGCCGCCCGTCCGGCCGAGCTGCCCGCCACCCCGCCGCGCGGCACGATCGCGGCCGTCGCCGACGAACTGGGCCTGCGCCGGGCGCGGGTGCTGTCCCGGTACGGGCTGCACACCGCCGCCGACCGCTGGGAGGAGGCGTTCGGCCCCAAGACCCCGATGGCCCAGGCGGCGCCCGCCGCGTGCGTGTCCTGCGGGTTCCTGGTGCGGATCGGCGGCTCGCTCGGTCAGGCGTTCGGGGTGTGCGCCAATGAGTTCTCCCCGGCCGACGGGCGGGTCGTCTCGCTCGCGTACGGGTGCGGCGGGCACTCCGAGGCGGCGGTCATGCCGAAGCCGCCGCAGCCGGCTCCGCCGGTGATCGACGAGACGCGGGTGGACCCGTTCCCGCTGCGGCCGGCGTCCGACTCGGGGTCGGTGCCGGTGATCGAGGACGCGTCCTCGGCGGAACTCGGGCACTCGTAGCGTTTCTGCGGGGGTTGGGGGTCTGGCGGCCCGGGGATCTGGGCCAGACCACCGGGCCACGGCCTGGCGGCCCTGCCTCCACCCGCCTTGCGGCCTCGTCCGCAAGCGCCGGACGGACGGGCCTGTGGATGCGCCTGGCCGGTGTCGATGAGGGCCGGTCGGGCCTGTGGATGCGCCTGGCCGGTGTCGATGAGGCCGGTCGGGCCGGTGGACGCGCCTGGCCGGTGTCGATGGGCGTCCGCCGGATCGGTGGACGCGCCTGGCCGGTGTCAACCGGGCGCCGCACCGGCCGAGGGGTCCGTCGACCGGCGCCGGACGGGCCCGCGGCGCCGTCGGCCCGCGTCGGGGGATGATCCGCGCGGTACCTTCGACCCCACGTCGCTTGAGGGCCGATGAGGAGAGATGAACGTGAGCAAGTTCGTGCGGCCCGCCGCCGAGGGCGCGGACCCGTTCGGTACGGCGAGGCTGCGGCGCGGGGTGCTGGACGCCTGGGCCACCAGCCCGGCCCGGTTCCGGGAGGACGCCAACGCCGAGGAGGACCTCGTCCTCGGCGGCTACCGGGACCGCCTCGTCGTGGAGCTCGCGCAGAACGCCGCCGACGCCGCCGCCCGCGCCGGCGTGCCCGGCAGGTTCCGGCTCACCCTGCGCGACGGCGTCCTCGTCGCCGCCAACACCGGCGCCCCGCTGGACGCGGCCGGCGTCGAGTCGCTGTCCACGCTGCGGGCCTCCGCCAAACGGGACACCCCCTCCGTGGGCCGCTTCGGCGTCGGTTTCGCCGCCGTCCTCGCCGTCACCGACGAACCCGCCGTCGTCGCCCGGCACGGCGGGGTCCGCTGGTCCCTGGCCGAGGCCCGCGACCTGGCCGCCGACACCGCCCGGCACAGCCCCGGCCTCGGCGACGAGATCCGCCGCCGGGACGGTCACGTACCGCTGCTGCGGCTG
This sequence comes from Streptomyces sp. NPDC000134, assembly GCF_042899225.1. NCBI lineage: Bacteria > Bacillati > Actinomycetota > Actinomycetes > Kitasatosporales > Streptomycetaceae > Streptomyces > Streptomyces sp. NPDC000134. The sequence goes on along the minus strand of NZ_JBIAZN010000002.1, from coordinate 306,861 downwards.
CCGTTCCCGGCCGAGGGCCGGGCCCCCGACCCGTACGACACGGCCGTCATCCTGCCGCTGCGCGACACCGCCGCCGCCGATCTCGCCGAACGGCTGCTCGACGCCGTGGACGACGCCCTGATGCTCGCCCTGCCCGGCCTGGCGGAGGTGGTCATCGAGACCGGCGACGACACCGTACGGACCCTGCGGCGCGGCACCGACGGCGACCTGACCGTCGTATCCGACTCCCGCGAGGGCGTCACCCGGTGGCGTACCACCGCCGCGCACGGCCCGCTCACCCCCGAACTCCTCGCCGACCGCCCGGTCGAGGAGAGGCTGCGTCCGCACTGGTCGGTCACCTGGGCCGTGCCCGTGGACGACGAGGGCGCCCCCGTCCCGCCCCGGACCAGCCCCGTCGTGCACGCGCCCACGCCCAGCGACGAACCGCTCGGCGTGCCCGCCCTGCTGATCGCGTCGTTCCCGCTGGACTCCACCCGCCGGCACGCCGCCCCCGGCCCGCTCACCGACTTCCTGGTCCAGCGCGCCGCCGACGCGTACGCCGGGCTGCTCGCCGACTGGCGGCCGGTCACCGACCGGATCATCGGCCTGGTGCCCGGCCCGCTGGGCAAGGGCGAACTGGACGGCGCCCTGCGCCGGGCCGTCCTGGAGCGACTGCCGCGCACCTCGTTCCTGCCGCCCGCCGCCGGGCCCCGCGACGACGACCCCGACCTGCCCGCCGCGCTGCGCCCCCGGGACGCCGAGGTGGTCGAGGGCGCGGGCGCCGACACCGTACGGGTGCTGGCGGAGGTCCTGCCGACGCTGCTCCCGGCCGGGCTGGAACGCCGGGCGGAGCTGCGCACGCTGGGCGTGGCCCGGGTGCCGCTGACCGACGCGGTCGACCGGCTGGCCGGGCTGGAGAAGGAGCCGGGCTGGTGGCGGAGGCTGTACGACAGCCTGGCCGGGGTCGACCCCGACCGGCTCTCGGGACTGCCGGTGCCGCTCGCCGACCGGCGTACGGTGATCGGGCCCCGGCAGGTGCTGCTGCCCACCCCCGACGCGCCCGCCCTCGACCCGGAGGTCCTGTCCCGCCTCGGGCTGAAGGTCGCCCATCCGGACGCCGCCCATCCGCTGCTGGAGAAGCTCGGCGCGCTCCCGGCGACGGCGCGGGCCGTCCTGACCACCCCGCAGCTCAGGGCCGCCGTCGCCGCCTCCCTGGACGACGCGGGCCCGGCGAACTGGGAGGAGGACGCCCTCGACGCCGAGGAACTCGCCGACACCGTCCTCGGCCTGGTCCGCGACGCCGGTCTCGAACCGGGTGAGGAGCCCTGGCTCGGCGCGCTGGCCCTGCCCGACGAGGACGGCGAACTCTCCCCGGCGGGTGAACTCGTCTACCCCGGCGGCCCGTTCGCCCGGGTGATGCGCGAGGGCGAACTCGCCGCCGTGGACGCCGAACTGGCCGAGAGGTGGGGCCCGGACCCGCTCGCCGCCTGCGGGGTCCTCGTCGCCTTCGCCCTGGTCCGCGCCACCGACGTGGTCCTGGACCCGGACGAACTGGAGCCCCGCGAGGGGGACTTCGCCGAGCCGGACGACGCCGGGCTGCTGGACGCGGTGGACGTGTGGTGCGAGGACATCCTGGACCGCTTCCCCGACACCCCCGTCCCCCCGGTCGCCACCGAACTCGTCGCCGTCCGCGACCTGGACCTGGTGGACGACGACAAGTGGCCCGAGGCGCTCGCCCTGCTCTCCCGGCCGCCGCTGCGCGACGCGCTCGTGGAGCCGGTGCGGATGCTGCTGCCCGACGGCACCCACGAGACCGTACGGCCGTACACCGCGTGGTGGCTGCGCGGCCACCCCGTGCTCGGCGGCCGCCGCCCCGCCGGGCTGCGCGCCGCCGGCGGCGACCCGCTGCTGCGCGGCCTGTACGACGACGCCGACGCCGCCGGCTTCGAGGACGAGCAGGTCCTGCGGGCGCTCGGGGTGCGCACCTCCGTCGCCGCCCTGCTCGACGAACCGGGCGGCGCCGCCGAACTCCTGGACCGCCTCGCCGACCCCGCCCGCCCCGTCACCGCCGCGCAACTGCACGCCCTGTACGGGGCGCTGGCCGGCCTCGACCCCGAGCAGGTGACCCTGCCGGACGAGCTGCGCGCGGTGGTCGACGGCGAGGTACGGGTGGTGGACGCGGCGGACGCGGTGGTCGTGGACTCACCCGACCTGCTCCCCTTCACCGCCGGTGTGCCCCTCCTCCCGGTCCGCCCCGCCCGCGCCGCCGAACTGGCGGAACTCTTCCAGGTCCGGCGGCTGAGCGAGTCCGTCACCGGCCGCGTCGACTCCGAGGGCACGGAACACGCCGTCCCGGAGCCGGTCCGGGCCCTGCTGGGCGACCGCACCCCCGCCTCGTACGTCGAGCACGACGAACTCGTCGTGGACGGTACGGAACTGGACTGGCGCCTCACCGACGACGGCGTCCTGCACGCCGCCACCCTCGAAGGCGTCGCCGCGGGCCTGGCCTGGTCCGCCGCCCAGTGGCCCCGCCGCTTCGAGGTCGCCGCCCTCCTGGAGGACCCGACCCGCACGGAGGAACTGGCCCGCGACCGGTGGTTCGACTGAACCCGCCTACATTTTCTTCAATTCCGTACAACCATTCGCAGGCGTTGATGATCTGATCATCGGAGCCAACAGGCTCCTAGATCACTTGGGCCCCAGGCGTGACACGAGCCGTTGGGGGGCGACGACCGCCGGGGCCCACTTCTCCACCTGGGGAACGCATGCGCATTCGTGCCACCGTGGCCGCCGTGACCGGCGCCCTGGCTCTGTCCGCTCTCGTCGTACCCGCCGCGCAGGCCGCATCGGCGGACGACGTCGCCCTGCGGAAGCCGAGCGGGGCCGAGGTCTTCGGCGTCACCTCCGGCCGCTCGGCCCTCCGCGCCGCCGCTGCCGAGCCCACCGTCACCAGTGTTTCGGTGAACGGGGGCAAGAACGTGGTCCTCGGCACCACCACCGTCAAGACCTTCACCGTGTCGGTGACCGCCACCCACGCGAGCGGCATCGCCGACGCCTACATCGACCTCTGGCGCGGCTCCGACCCGGAGCGCCCCGACGGCTGGCTGCCGCCGAACCAGGACGTCGCCACGTGCAAGGCCGCCAGTGCCACGAAGTCCACCTGCAAGCTCACCATCACCGCCAGGCCCGGCTTCGACGACGGCGATGACCTGACCGGTTACGTCTACGACAACGCCCTGGCCGGCTCCTGGCACGTGAGCGTGGGTGTGCTGGCGAACGACCAGAGCGTCTCCTACACGGACTACTACCGGACCCACAAGGTCCAGCGCCTGTCCAAGCTGACGGTCAACGCCGCGCCGGAGCCGGTGAAGAAGGGGGCCACCATCACGGTCACCGGCAAGCTCACCCGCGCCGACTGGGAGACCGGCAAGTACGTCGGCATCCCCAGCGGCCAGTCCGTGTCGCTGCAGTTCCGCAAGGCCGGCAGCTCCTCGTACAGCACCGTCAAGGGCATCAAGACCACCTCGGGCGGCGCCCTGAAGACGACCGTCAAGGCGGCTTCGGACGGGTACCACCGCTTCAACTACAAGGGCATCACCAGCACCGCGGCGTCCGTCGCAGCCGGCGACTACGTCGACGTCAAGTAATCACAACAGGGGGATACAACATCATGCGTACACGCGTCATCGGGACCGCCGCCATCGGCGCCCTCGCCCTTTCCGCTCTCGCCGTCCCGGCCGCGCAGGCCGACACCGTCCGTCCGAAGGACGGAGGCTACGGCGACACGAAGATCACCAAGGTCGTCGTGGACAGCGACAACAAGGTGGCGATCGGCACCTCCGGTGCCAAGACCATCAAGGTCAGCGTCACCGCCACGGACAACTCGGGCATCAAGAGCGCCGACCCGTTCGACCTCGTGGGCCCGGGTGCCGGCTGGGAGCTGACGGGCAAGCCGACCTGCACCAAGGTCAACAGCACCACCTCCACCTGCTCCGCCTCGGTGAAGATCGACCCGAAGACCGATTACCTGTCGAACGCCAACGCGGGCACCTGGTACGTCGACGCGTGGGTCGACGCCAAGGACGGCGACTTCGTGTGGAAGGAGAAGGCCGGTTCCTTCAAGTTCCAGCGCGCCGCGAAGCTGACCGCCAACGCCGCTCCCGAGCCGGTCAAGAAGGGCAAGACCCTCACGGTCACCGGCAGCCTCACCCGGGCCAACTGGGAGTCGCTGAAGTACGGCGCCTACGGCAGCCAGTCCGTGAAGCTCCAGTACCGCAAGAAGTCGGCCAGCAGCTACACCACGGTCAAGACGATCAAGGCGGACTCGAAGGGCAACCTGAAGACCACCGTCAAGGCGTCGGCCGACGGCTACTACCGCTTCGCCTTCGCGGGGAACTCGACCACCGGCGCGGTCAACGCCACCGGTGACTTCGTCGACGTGAAGTAACCCCTCACGCCGGTACGCGGCGGTCGACCCACCTCCACAGGAGTTCCAGGGCGGCCGCCGCCACCGCGGCGATGGCGACCGCCGCCCACGGCATCGTCGTACCGACGAGCTTGAGGGCGAAGAAGTCCTGGAGCCAGGGCACCGCGAGGACCAGCAGGAATCCGGCGCCCATCGCCGCGACCAGGGCGATCCGCCACCAGGTGTAGGGGCGGGCGATGATCGCCAGAATCCACAGCGAGATCAGGAACAGCGTCAGCGTCGCCGCGCTGGTCTCCGCGTCCAGCGCCCCCGGCCCGCTGTAGTGGTGCCGCGCCGCCAGGTACGTCACGAAGGTCGCCACGCCGGCCACCGCCCCGCCCGGGATCGCGTACCGCATCACCCGCCGGACGAAGTGCGGCCGCGCCCGTTCCCGGTTGGGGGCGAGGGCGAGGAAGAAGGCCGGGACACCGATCGTCAGGGTGGACAGCAGGGTGAGGTGGCGGGGCAGGAACGGGTACTCCACCTGCCAGCCCACCACCAGGATGGCCAGCAGCACCGAGTACACCGTCTTGACCAGGAACAGGGTCGCGACGCGGGTGATGTTGCCGATCACCCGGCGGCCCTCGGCGACCACCGAGGGCAGCGTGGCGAAGCTGTTGTTCAGCAGCACGATCTGCGCGACCGCCCGGGTCGCCTCCGACCCGGAGCCCATCGCCACCCCGATGTCGGCGTCCTTCAGGGCGAGGACGTCGTTGACGCCGTCGCCGGTCATCGCGACGGTGTGCCCGCGTGACCGCAGGGCGCCGACCATCTCCCGCTTCTGCTGCGGGGTGACCCGCCCGAACACCGTGCCCTCGTCGAGCGCCTCGCCCATGGCCTCCGGCTCGGCGGGCAGTTGCCGCGCGTCGACCGCCGTGCCGCTCAGCCCCAGCTTGGCGGCGACCGCGCCGACCGACACCGCGTTGTCCCCGGAGACGACCTTGGCGCGGACGTCCTGCTGGGCGAAGTAGCGCAGCGTCTCGGCGGCGTCGGGCCGCAGCTTCTGCTCCAGGACGACCAGCGCGGCCGGCTCGGCGCCCTCGGCCACCCGCGCGTCGTCCAGGACGCGTGCGGTGCGGGCCAGCAGCAGCACCCGCAGGCCCTGCTCGTTGAGCCGCCCGGTCTCGGCGAGGGCGGGGTCCTCGTCGTCCAGCAGCACGTCGGGCGCGCCCAGCAGCCAGGCGGTACGGGTGCCGTCGCCCTCCTCGAAGGAGGCGCCGCTGTACTTGCGGGCGGAGGAGAAGGGCAGCGCGCCCGTGCGGTGCCAGGAGCCGGCGCCGTCGTCCGGGTAGGCGTCGATGATCGCCTTCAGGGACGCGTTCGGCCGGGGGTCGGCCGCGCCCAGCGCGCCGAGCACCCGCCGTACGTACCCCTCCTCGGCGCCGTTCAGCGGGCGCAGCTCGGTGACGTCCATGCCGCCCTCGGTGAGCGTGCCCGTCTTGTCCAGGCAGACCGTGTCGACGCGGGCCAGGCCCTCGATCGCGGGCAGTTCCTGGACCAGGCACTGCTTGCGGCCCAGCCGGATCACGCCGATCGCGAAGGCGACCGAGGTGAGCAGCACCAGGCCCTCGGGGACCATGGGCACGATGCCGCCGACGGTGCGGGCGACGGAGTCCTTGAGGTCGTTGTCCTCGCCGACCAACTGGCTGATGATCAGGCCGATCGCGGTCGGCACCATCATCCAGGTGACGTACTTGAGGATGGTGGAGATCCCGGAGCGCAGCTCGGAGTGGACCAGGGTGAAGCGGGACGCCTCCTCGGCCAACTGCGCGGCGTACGCCTCCCGCCCCACCTTGACCGCCCGGTACGCCCCGCCGCCCGCGACCACGAAACTGCCGGACATCACCTGGTCGCCGGGGCGTTTGACCACCGGGTCGGCCTCGCCGGTGAGCAGCGACTCGTCGATCTCCAGCCCGTCCGCCTCGACGCACACCCCGTCGACGACGGCCTTGTCCCCGGGCCCGAACTCGATCACGTCGTCCAGCACGATCTCGGAGGTGCCGACCTCGGTGGCCGCCCCGTCCCGCCGCACCCGGGGCCGTACCTCGCCGATCAGGGCGAGCGAGTCCAGGGTCTGCTTCGCCCGCCACTCCTGGAAGATGCCGATCCCGGTGTTGGCGAGGATCACGAACCCGAACAGGCTGTCCTGGATCGGCGCCACGATCAGCATGATCACCCAGAGCACGCCGATGATCGCGTTGAACCGGGTGAAGACGTTGGAGCGCACGATGTCGACCAGCGACCGGCTGCTGCGCACCGGCACGTCGTTGACCTGCCCCCGCGCCACCCGCTCGGCGACCTCGGCGGCGCTCAGCCCGCCCGCCGCCGACGGGGGCAGCGGCACCGGGTGCACGGGATCGAGTTCGGCGCCCGCGTCGATGTGCGTCATGCATTCGACGGTACGGGCGGACGTGCGGCTTCACCCGGCGAGGAGAGCGAAGATCCGACCAGCGGAGGACGGGTCCGCCGGGATGTGCTGCCCTGGTACTACGCGGTGTCCTCGGGGTACTACCCGGCGGTCCCGGACCGGGAGCGCTTGATCGCGGCGTCCCGCCGGCGGACGTACCAGACGCCGATCAGGCCGAGGCCACCGCCGGCCAGACAGGTCCACAGCCACCAGGTGTGCCCGTGGTCGTCGAACCAGCCGTAGAACGGGAGCTGGGCCAGGAAGAGGACGAACCAGATGACGGTGCCGCCGGTGATGGTGGCGACCACGGGGCCCTCCAGGGGCTCCGGCGCCTCGTGCTTCGGTGTCCACTTCGCCATGCGCACAGCTTACGAGGCACCGCCGACGCGCCCCGCGCCGCGCGGGTCTACGCGCGGAGATAGCGTTATCTCCTTCATATGTTCATACTGAACACGTTTGTCCTTGACCACTTTCATTCGTAGAAAACACCAAAGGGCCGTGGGGGAGCCTGCTGGTGATGAGGTCTTTCATGTCCATCGAGGGCCGTCTCCAGCAGAACGCGCTCGACCGCTATTTCAAGATCTCCGAGCGGGGCAGCACCCTCGCCCGTGAGGTCCGCGGCGGCTTCGCCACCTTCTTCGCGATGGCCTACATCATCGTGCTGAACCCGATCATCCTCGGCAGCGCCAAGGACATGTACGGGCACCAGCTCGACAACGGCCAACTGGTCACCGCCACCGCCCTGACCGCCGCGTTCACCACGCTCCTGATGGGCGTCATCGGCAACGTGCCGATCGCGCTCGCCGCCGGCCTGGGGGTGAACTCGGTCGTCGCCCTCCAGTTGGCCCCCCGGATGTCCTGGCCGGACGCCATGGGCATGGTCGTGCTGGCCGGTTTCGTGGTGATGCTCCTGGTCGCCACCGGCCTGCGCGAGCGCGTGATGAACGCCGTGCCGTTCGGGCTGCGCAAGGCCATCTCCATCGGCATCGGCCTGTTCGTGATGCTGGTCGGCCTGGTCGACTCCGGGTTCGTCACCCGGATGCCGGACGCCGCCCAGACCACCGTCCCGCTCCAGTTGGGCAGCGGCGGGCATCTGCACGGCTGGCCCGTGCTGATCTTCGTCCTGGGCGTGCTGCTCACCCTGGCGCTGATCGTCCGCAAGATCTCCGGCGCGATCCTGATCTCCATCGTCGTGATGACGGTCCTCGCGGTGATCGTCAACGCGGTCGCCGACATACCGTCCTGGGGCCTGACCACCCCGAAGTGGCCCGGCAACCCCGTCTCCAGCCCCGACTTCTCCCTGGTCGGCGAGGTCAGCCTGTTCGGCGGGTTCGAGAAGGTCGGTGTGCTCACCGGCGTGCTGTTCGTCTTCACCGTGCTGCTGTCGTGCTTCTTCGACGCGATGGGCACGATCATGGGCGTCAGCGACGAGGCCAAGCTGACCGACGCCGAGGGCCAGATGCCCGGCATCAACCGGGTCCTGTTCGTCGACGGTGTCGCCGTCGCCGCCGGCGGTGCCAGCTCCGCCTCGGCCACCACCGCGTTCGTGGAGTCCACGGCCGGCGTCGGCGAGGGCGCCCGGACCGGCCTGGCCAGCGTGGTCACCGGCGCGCTGTTCGCCGTCGCGCTGTTCCTCACGCCGATCGCCACGATGGTGCCGTCCCAGGCGGCCACCCCGGCGCTGATCGCGGTCGGCTTCCTGATCCTGTCCGGCTCGATCACCAAGATCGACTGGGCGGACTTCACGATCGCCATCCCGGCCTTCGTGACCATGCTGATCATGCCGTTCACGTACTCGATCACCAACGGCATCGGGATGGGCTTCATCTCCTTCGCGCTGCTGCGCCTGGCGGCCGGGCGCGGGCGCGAGGTGCCGGTGGCGATGTACGTCGTCTCCGCGGTGTTCGCCTTCTACTACCTGATGCCGGCCCTCGGCCTCACGTGATCCCGTGGGGGACCACCCCGAGCGAGCGTCCGGACGGTACCCACCGTCCGGACGCTCGTCCGTTTCCGCCGCCGGACGACCTGCCGCGGTCCGCATGCGCTCCCCTCGTACGGGTGATACGAGAGTGCAGTGGCGGGAGTCACGGGCACAGGATGCTCCAGCAGTGGTCCTTCGTAAGACTAATGAGTTAGGCTAAAGACATGCCGGACCTCAGCCATGGCGACGACGCCGCCGCCGTGAACTCCCTCCGATCCGCCGTGATGCGGTTGTCCCGTCGGCTCAAGCACCAGCGGGTCGACGAGTCGCTCAGCCCGACCGAGATGTCGGTGCTGGGCACCCTGTCCAACTGCGGCAGCGCCACCCCGGGCGAACTCGCCCGCAAGGAGCACGTGCAGCCGCCGTCGATGACCCGCATCGTGGCACTCCTGGAGGCCAAGGGGCTGGTCCGACTGGAGCCGCACCCCGAGGACCGGCGCCAGAAGGTCGTGACGCAGACCGAGCAGGCCGTGGTCATGCTCGAGGAGAGCCGCCGCAAGCGGAACGCGTTCCTGGCCACGCTGGTGGAGGACCTGGACGAGGACGAGTGGGCGAAGATCCGCGCCGCCGCCCCCGTACTGGAGAAACTCGCACACCTGTAAGCCGCGCAACGAGGAGGCGACCTTTTGAGTACGGGACCCGGAGCAGCTTCCGCCCCCGCACCTGACCACCACGACACGCCGCCCGAGCCCCGGCGCGGCACGTCCATGTTCGCCTCCCTGAAGGTCAGGAACTACCGCCTGTTCTTCCTGGGCCAGGTCGTCTCCAACGTCGGCACCTGGATGCAGCGCATCGCCCAGGACTGGCTGGTGCTCTCGCTCACCGGGTCCTCCGCGGCGGTCGGCATCACGACCGCCCTGCAGTTCCTGCCGATGCTCCTCTTCGGCCTCTACGGCGGCGTCCTCGTCGACCGGCTGCGCAAGCGCCCCACGCTGCTGGTCACCCAGTCGGCGATGGCCCTGACCGCGATCTTCCTCGCCGTCCTCACCCTGACCGGGCACGTCGAGGTCTGGCACGTCTACCTCGCCGCGTTCGCCATGGGCCTGGCCACCGTCATGGACAACCCGGCCCGGCAGTCCTTCGTCTCCGAGCTGGTCCGCCCCGACCAGTTGCAGAACGCGGTCAGCCTGAACTCGGCCAACTTCCAGTCCGCCCGGCTGGTCGGTCCCGCCGTCGCGGGCGTGATGATCACGGGCGTGGGCACCGGCTGGGCGTTCCTCGCCAACGGCCTGTCCTTCGTGGCGCCGCTCACCGGGCTGCTGCTGATGCGCGCCCGGGAACTCCACGTCGTCCAGCGCGCGCCGCGCGGCAAGGGCCAGTTGCGGGAGGGCCTGCGGTACGTCGCCGGGCGGCCCGAGCTGATCTGGACGATCGTGCTGGTCGGCTTCATCGGCACCTTCGGCTTCAACTTCCCGGTCTTCCTCTCCGCCTTCGCCGACGACGTCTTCGACGCGGGCGCGGGCGAGTACAGCCTGTTCAACACGCTGATGGCGGTCGGTTCGCTGGCCGGCGCGCTGCTGGCGGCGCGGCGCGGCACGGCCCGGCTGCGGGTGCTGATCGCGGCGGCGCTCGGCTTCGGCGCGCTGGAGATCGTGGCCGCCGTCGCGCCCACGCTGTGGCTGTTCGCGCTGCTCATGGTGCCGATCGGCGTCTTCAGCATGACGGTGAACGTCACCGCCAACACCAGCATCCAGATGTCCACCGACCCGGCCATGCGGGGCCGCGTCATGGCCCTCTACATGATGGTGTTCCTCGGCGGCTCGCCGGTCGGCGCCCCGATCGTCGGCTGGGTCACCGACACCTACGGCCCCCGGGTCGGCTTCGCGGCCGGCGGCACCGTCGCCGCGCTGGCCGCGGCGGTGATCGGCCTGGTCCTGGCCCGGGTCGGCAACCTCCGCCTCACCCTCAACTGGCACCACGGCCATCCCCGCCTGCACTTCGTCCCCCGCGACCGGCACGAGGAACTCGCCCGAGCGGCGTAGGCCGGTCGCGGGGAAGCCGTCGGTCGTCAGCACGAGGCCGTCCTGTACCCCGCAGCGGGCAGCCGCGCGGTACCACGACACGCACGGTGACCGGGACACGCCGGGCACACTGGGCCCATGAGACTCTTCGCCGCCGTGCTGCCGCCCGAGGATGTCGTGGACGCGCTGGCCGTCGAGGTGGGGCGGCTGAGGGGGCTGCCGGGGGCCAAGGAGCTGCGGTGGACCGGGCGGGCGGGGTGGCACTTCACCCTCACCTTCTACGGAGAGGTCGACGACGCCCGCGTACCGGAGCTGTCGGAGCGACTGGGCCGGGCGGCGCGGCGGTCCGTGCCGTTCGGGCTGGCGCTGCGCGGGGGCGGGCAGTTCGGGCACGGGCGGGCGCTGTGGGCCGGCGCGGCCGGGGAGCCGGGGGCCCTCGCCCTGCTCGCCGCGCGAACCCGGGCGGCGGGCCGGAAGGCGGGCGTGACGACGCAGGAGCACCGCCGGTACGTCCCGCACCTCACCGTCGCCCGGAGCCGGGAGGCGTACGACGTGCGGGCGTACCTGGCGGCGCTCGACGGGTTCACCAGCCGCACCTGGACCGTGGACGAGCTGGTACTCGTCCGCAGCAACCTGCCCGTGTCCGGAGTGCCCGGCGAGCGGCCCCGGTACGAGGCGGTCGCCCGCGAGCCGCTCGGCCGGGCCGGTTAGGCTCGTTGCCGTGGACCCCAAAACCCGGAACCGGATCATGGCCGGTGTGCTTGTGCTGATGCTCGTGGTGGTGGCGGTGGCGGCGGCGGTCGGAAGCTAGCGCCCGCGACCGCCGCCGCGCCCCCTCCGCGGGCCGGCGCCGCCCGCTACCAGGCGAACGCCTCCGGGGACGGCCCCGGGCCCGGGAAGATCTCGTCCAGCCCGTCCAGCAGCTCCTGGGAGAGTTCCAGCTCCACGGCCCGCACGGCCGACGTGAGCTGCTCGGCGGTGCGCGGGCCGACGATCGGGCCGGTCACGCCGGGCCGGGTGAGCAGCCAGGCCAGCGCGGCCTCGCCGGGCTCCACCCCGTGCTTGCCGAGCAGGTCCTCGTACGCCTGGATACGGGCGCGGCCCGCGGGGTCGGCGAGCGTGTCGGCGGCCCGGCCGGTCGCCCGGCGACCGCCCTGCACCTCCTTCTTGATGACCCCGCCGAGCAGCCCGCCGTTCAGCGGCGACCAGGGGATCACGCCGAGCCCGTACTCCTGGGCGGCCGGGATGACCTCCATCTCGGCGCGGCGCTCGGCGAGGTTGTAGAGGCACTGCTCGCTGACCAGGCCGATGGTCCCGCCGCGCCGGGCGGCGGTCTCGTTGGCCTGCGCGATCTTGTAACCGGGGAAGTTCGAGGAACCCGCGTAGACGATCTTGCCCTGCTGGACCAGGACGTCGATCGCCTGCCAGATCTCGTCGAACGAGGTGTCCCGGTCGATGTGGTGGAACTGGTACAGGTCGATGTGGTCGGTCCGCAGCCGCTTGAGGCTGGCGTCGACCGCCCGCCGGATGTTCACGGCGGAGAGCTTGTCGTGGTTGGGCCAGGCCGCGCCGTCGGCGCCCATGTTGCCGTACACCTTGGTGGCGAGGACGACCTTGTCGCGCCGGCCGCCGCCCTGCGCGAACCAGTTGCCGATGATCTCCTCGGTGCGGCCCTTGTTCTCGCCCCAGCCGTAGACGTTGGCCGTGTCGAAGAAGTTGATGCCCGCGTCCAGTGCCGCGTCCATGATCGCGTGACTGTCCGGCTCGTCGGTCTGCGGACCGAAGTTCATCGTCCCGAGGACGAGCCGGCTGACCTTGAGTCCCGTGCGTCCGAGCTGCGTGTACTCCATGGTCCCCAAGCCAACGACCTTGAGTGCGCTCCAGGCAAGCGGGGGCGATCAGTCGCGGGGGAAGTCGGCGGTGCGCAGGGTGAGGCCGAGGGGCGTGCCGGTGAGGTCGAGGTCGTGGCCGAAGCCGACGGTGGTCTCGGTGATGTACTCGCCGTCCTTCGGCTGGGTGTAGACGTGGCACTTGCCCTGGTAGGGGTCGGCGATCAGGTAGACGGGCACCTCGGCGACGGCGTACGCGGTCTTCTTCGGGCCGTAGTCGTTGGCGGCGGTCCCCTGCGAGATGACCTCAGCGACGAACTCCACGTCCTCGTGGCGCCAGCGACCCGCCTCGTCCGGCTCGGCGCCGTCGCGGAGCTTCGCGACGTCCGGGCAGAAGCCGTTCTGGTGGCCGGGGAAGTCGATGCGGACGTCGGAGAGCACCTTGGCACGCCTTCCGAATCGGGATCGGATGGCCGACGCGATATCGAAGATGATCTCCCAGTGCGTGCCCCGCTGCGGTGTCATGTGGACGCTGCCCCCGACGATCTCGACCCTGAATCCTTCGGGGACGGGCATCTTTTCGAGCCGCTCGAACCACTCGTCGAGGCTCTCGGTGCTGACGTCGGCCATGGCGATCCTGTCGTCTACGACGGTCATCGTGGCGCTCCTCCCCGACGGCTCCCCGAACAGAAGCCGCCGCGCGGTACAACGATACGCACGGCCGCCAGGACACGGACGGACTAGCAGCCCCCGTACGGGCCGCCCAGCCCCCACCCCTGGTGCATCGCGTCCGCGAACGCCGCGGCGATCTTGTGTTCGCCCAAGGCGCCGGGGTGGGTGCCGTCGTAGGTGGCCGTGCGGAGGTCGTACGCGGGCGGCACGGAGGCCAGCAGCAGCGGGGAGCGGGGTTGGTCCAGGTCGGCGACGGCCTTGGCGAGCAGGTCGTTGAAGAGGGCGACCTGCGCGGCGAAGGGCGGGTCCTGGTGGGCCCTGATGTTCGGGATCACCGGCAGCAGCACCATGCGGACGCGGGGGCGGGCCGCCCGCGCCCCGGCGACGAAGCGGTGGACGTTCTCGGCGGTCTGCTCGGCGTTGGTGTAGAAGCCGAGGTCGATCAGGCCGAGGGCGACCAGCAGCACGTCCGCGTCGTGCTCCCGGACCGCCTCCCCGATCAGCGGGGCCATGTGCAGCCAGCCCTCGCCCCAGCCCGCGAGGTGGGCGCGGGGGAAGCCGGGGTCGGCGTAGGCGAGGGAGACGGGCGCGTCCGCGGCCTTGTCGTAGAGCGTCTCGCGGGGGCCGACGAAGGTGAACGGACCGCCGTACTCCGCGCACAGGTGCTGCCACAGCCGGTAGCGCCAGGTGTGTTCGCCCGCGCTCCCGATCGTCTGGGAGTCACCGACGGGCATGAACCTGAGCATCCGATCATCATGGACGATCCGGGCGCCCGCCGCGATGTGACCCCGGCCACCGCCATGAACGGCCGTACGTGATGGCAGGCTTGGGCCCATGCGCCGACCCTTCGCCCTTCTCGCCGCGGCCCTCCTCGCGGGTGCCGTCGCCACGCCCGCCCACGCCGTCGACGGGGACAAGGGGTTCACCATCCGGGACCCGAGGATCACCGAGTCCAGCGGCCTGGCCGCCTCCCGGCTGCACCCCGGCATCTACTGGACCCACAACGACCAGGACACCAGCCTGTACGCGGTGGACGGCAGGACCGGGGAGACGGTCGCCCGGGTCACCCTCTCCGGGGTCGGCACGCCACGCGACATGGAGGCGGTCTCCATCGGCCCGGACAACCGGATCTACGTCGGCGACATCGGCGACAACTTCGGCGGCAAGTGGCCCAACGTGTGGATCTACGAGCTGCCCGAGCCGACCGAGCTGAAGGACCAGACGGTCAAGGCCACCCAGTACGTCGTGAAGTACGCGGACGGGCCGCGCGACGCCGAGTCCCTGGTCGTCCACCCGAAGACCGGCCGCGTCTACATCATCGACAAGAACGAGGAGGGCGGTCACCTCTACGAGGGCCCGGCCCGGCTCTCCGCCTCCGGCACCAACGTCTTCGAGCCGGCCGCCGCCGTCGACCTGTGGGCCACCGACGCGGCCTTCTCGCCGGACGGCCGCCAGCTCACCGTGCGGGGCTACCTCGGGGGCCTGTACTACGACTGGAACGACGGCAAGATCGCGCGCAGGGGCCGGATCAGCGTGCCGCTGGGCCAGGGCGAGTCCGTCACCTACACCGTCGACGGCAAGAAGCTGCTGCTCGGCATGGAGGGCACGGGCAGCACGGTGAAGGCCGAGGACGCGCCCGGCGCCGCGCCGTCCACCGGGGGCGGGAGCCCGTCGGCCTCCGGCGACGACACGGGCGGCGGCACGGACAGCGGCACACTGAAGATCGGCGGAGCGGCCCTACTGGTCGCCCTCGCCGCCCTGTTCGGCCTGCGCAAGCTGTTCCGCCGGAGCTGAGCCCGCGCGGGTCTCCCACCCGGCCCGCACGCGTTTCCGCGACTGCCCGGACAAGCGAAAGGCGCCCGGTGGGATACCGGGCGCCCCTCTTCCGCTGTGCGGGGACTGCTACAGGTGCTCGATCACGTAGTCGATGCACTTGGTCAGGGCCTCGACGTCCGACGGGTCGACCGCCGGGAACATCGCCACGCGGAGCTGGTTGCGGCCCAGCTTGCGGTACGGCTCGGTGTCGACGATGCCGTTGGCGCGGAGCACCTTGGCGACGGCGGCGGCGTCGACCTCGTCCGTGAAGTCGATCGTGCCGATGACCGCCGAGCGCTTGGCCGGGTCGGTGACGAACGGGGACGCGAACTTCACGTCCTCGGCCCAGCCGTACAGCGTCCGCGCCGAGGTCGCCGTGCGGCGGACCGCCCAGTCCAGGCCGCCCTGCCCGTTGAGCCAGTCCACCTGCTCGCCCAGCAGGAACAGCGTGGCGAGCGCCGGGGTGTTGTACGTCTGGTTCTTGCGCGAGTTGTCGATCGCGGTCGGCAGCGAGAAGAACTCCGGGATGTGCCGGCCGGAGGCGTGCACGCGCTCGGCGCGCTCGATGGCGGCCGGGGAGAACAGGCCGATCCACAGGCCGCCGTCGGCGGCGAAGGACTTCTGCGGCGCGAAGTAGTACACGTCGGTCTCGGCGACGTCGACCGGCAGGCCGCCCGCGCCGGAGGTGGCGTCGACCAGCACCAGCGCGCCCTCGTCGGCGCCGGCCACCCGCTTGATGGGCATGGCCACACCGGTCGAGGTCTCGTTGTGGGTGAGGGCGTAGACGTCCACGCCCGCCTCGGCGGCCGGCTCCGGGTGGGTGCCCGGGTCGGCGGAGACGATGTCCGGGTCGGCCAGCCAGGGGGCCAGCTTGGCGGCCTTGGCGAACTTGGAGCTGAACTCGCCGAAGCTGAGGTGCTGCGACCTGTTCTCGATCAGGCCGTGGGTCGCGATGTCCCAGAACGCGGTGGAGCCGCCGTTGCCGAGGATCACCTCGTAGCCGTCGGGGAGCTGGAACAGCTCGCGGATGCCCTCGCGCACCTTGCCGACCAGGTTCTTCACCGGGGCCTGGCGGTGGGAGGTGCCCATGAGGGTGGTACCGGTGGCGGCCAGCGCGTCCAGCGCTTCCGTCCGCACCTTGGAGGGACCCGCGCCGAAACGACCGTCGGCGGGCTTGATGTCAGCAGGAATCTGGATCTCAGCCACGAGCCGGAGCGTATCCCCTCGGTGAAACGGTACGGAAGCGTGTCCGTTCGATGAGACACGAACCTCAGTGTGCCGGAGGCCGATGGGACACGAGCCGGAGCGTGCCGGAGGCCGAGGGGAAACGAACCTGAGCATGCCGGATGCCGAGGGGAAAGGAACCGGAGCATGCTGGAGGCATGACCGATCTTGAGGCAGCGCTGCGGAAGGCCGTCCGGGGCGAGGTCGGCTTCGACGTCACCTCCCGGGCGCTCACCACCATGGACGCCTCCAACTACCGCCGGGTCCCGCTGGGCGTGGTCGCCCCCCGGGACGCCGACGACGTGGCCGCCGTACTGGAGGTGTGCCGGGCGCACGGCGTGCCGGTCGTGCCGCGCGGGGGCGGGACCTCGATCGCGGGGCAGGCCACCGGCACGGGCGTGGTGCTGGACTTCACCCGGCACATGAACCGGCTGCTCGCCCTGGACCCGGCGGCCCGGACCGCCGTCGTGCAGCCGGGGCTGGTGCTGGACCGGCTCCAGGAGGCCGCCGCCCCGCACGGCCTGCGCTTCGGCCCCGACCCCTCCACCCACGGCCGCTGCACCCTCGGCGGGATGATCGGCAACAACTCGTGCGGCTCGCACTCGGTGGCCTGGGGCACGACCGCCGACAGCGTGCGGGAGCTGGAGGTGCTCACCGCACGCGGGCGGCGACTGCGGCTCGGACGGGAGTGGGCCGGGGCGCCGGACGGGCTGCGGGAACTGGTGGAGGGGGACCTCGCGCGACTGCGCACCGGCTTCCCCGACCTGCCCCGCCGGATCTCCGGGTACGCCCTGGACGCGCTGCTGCCCGAGCGGGGCGCCGACGTCGCCCGGTCCTTCTGCGGCTCCGAGGGCACCCTCGGCGTGCTGACGGAGGCCGTCGTCCGCCTGGTCGAGCCGCCCCCCGCGCGGGCGCTCGCCGTGCTCGGCTACGGCGACGAGGGCGCCGCGGCCGAGGCGGCGGCCGGGCTGCTGGAGCACGGGCCGCTGACCGTGGAGGGCATGGCCGCCGACCTGGTGCCGTCCCCGGCCGGGCTGCCGCGCGGCGGGGCCTGGCTGTTCGTGGAGACCGGCGGGGAGACGGCGGCCGAGGCACACGCGCGTGCCGGGGCGGTCGTCCGGGCCGCCGACGTCCTGGACGCGATGGTGGTGACCGACCCGGCCGGGCAGCGGGCCCTGTGGCGCGTGCGCGAGGACGCGGCCGGTACGGCGACCCGGATGCCCGGGGGCACCTCCCTGACGGGGGCCGGGGGAGGTTCGGAGGCGTGGCCCGGCTGGGAGGACTGCGCGGTGCCGCCGGCCCGGCTCGGCGCGTATCTGCGCGACTTCCGGGCGCTGCTGGCCGCGCACGGGCTGCGCGGCACGCCGTACGGGCACTTCGGGGACGGCTGCATCCACGTCCGCGTCGACTTCGACCTGCTGACCGGGGCGGGCGTCGCCCGGTTCCGCCGCTTCTCCGAGGAACTGGCCGGCCTCGTCGTGGCGCACGGCGGCTCGCTGTCCGGCGAACACGGCGACGGCCAGGCCCGCGCCGAACTCCTGCCCCGCATGTACGGCGCCGGCACCGTCGCCCTGTTCGAGCGCGCCAAGGCCGTCTGGGACCCGGACGACCTGCTCAACCCCGGGATGCTGGTCCGCCCGGCGCCCCTGGACGCCAACCTCCGCTTCGCCGTGCTGCCCCGCCGCCCGGTCGACGTCGCCTTCGGCTACCCGGCCGACGGCGGCGACTTCTCCGCCGCGGTACGCCGCTGCGTGGGCGTCGCCAAGTGCCGTACGGCCACGGCGACGGGCCCGGCCGTGATGTGCCCCTCGTTCCGGGCGACCGGCGAGGAGGAGCACTCCACGCGCGGCCGGGCCCGGCTGCTGCACGAGATGCTCGCCGGGGAACTGATCACCGACGGCTGGCGCTCCACGGAGGTCCGCGACGCCCTCGACCTCTGCCTGTCCTGCAAGGGCTGCCGCTCGGACTGCCCGGTCGGCGTCGACATGGCCACGTACAAGGCGGAGTTCCTGCACCACCACTACGCCGGCCGCCGCCGCCCCGCCGCGCACTACGCCCTGGGCCGGCTGCCGCGCTGGCTGCGCTGGGCCTCCGCCACCCGGGCGGTACGGGTGGTCAACGCGCTGGCCTCGGTACGCCCGCTGGCGGCCCTGGCGAAACGGGCGGCCGGGATCGCCCCGGAGCGCGCGCTGCCCGGGTTGGCGGAAGAGACGTTCACCCGGTGGTGGCGCCGGCACCGGCTCGCCGGCTCCGGGGACACGGCCGGGCGGCACCGGCCGGCCGGCTCCGGGGACACGGCCGGGCGGCACCGGCCGGCCGGCTCCGGGGACACGGCCGGGCGGCACCGGCCGGGCGGCGCCGGGGACACGGTCGTGCTGTGGCCCGACACGTTCACCGAGCACCTCTCGCCGTCCGTGGGCCGCGCGGCCGTACGGGTCCTGGAGGCGGCCGGGCTGCGGGTGGTGCTGCCGCCGACGCTGCGACTGCCGCGCGGCGCCGCCGGGGACGGCCGTACCCGCTCGCCCGCCGCGCTGCTCGCGGCCCGGCGCGGCCGGGTCTGCTGCGGGCTGACGTACGTCTCGACGGGCCAGCTCGACCGCGCCCGTGCCGTCCTGCTGCGCACCCTGGACCTGATGGGACCGGTCCTGGACACCGGCGCCCCGGTCGTCGTCCTGGAGCCGAGCTGTGCCGCCGCGCTCCGCGCCGACCTGCCCGAGCTGCTCCCCGACGACCCCCGCGCCGCCGCCCTCGCCGCCCGGGTGCTGACCTTCGCCGAGACCCTGGAACGGCACGCCCCCGACTGGACGCCGCCCGCGCTGGACCGGCCGGTGGCCGGCCAGACCCACTGCCACCAGCACGCGGTCCTCGGCGACACGGCCGACCGGCGCCTGCGCGCCGCCGCGGGCCTCACCGGGGAGCTGAGCGGCGGCTGCTGCGGGCTGGCCGGCAACTTCGGTTTCGAGGCCGGGCACTACGAGGTGTCGGTCGCCTGCGCCGAGGACCGGCTGCTGCCCGCGGTGCGCGAGGCACCGGCCGGTGCGGTGGTCCTGGCGGACGGCTACTCGTGCCGGACGCAGTTGGCGCAGCTCGCCGGGGTGCGCGGGCGGCATCTGGCGGAGGTGCTGGCGGAGGGGCTGGAGGAACGGCTGGCGGAGGGGCCGGGGGAACGGCTGGCGGAGGGGCCGGGGGAACGGCTGGAGTGACCCGCCGGGTACCGGTCAGGTCAGGGCAGGTCAGGGGACCGTCTCGCCCCGTACCAGCGGGCGGCACACCGGCTGGACGTCCTCCGGGAGTTCCTCCGGGCGGCACCAGCGGGCCTCCAGGATCTCCATCGGGTCCAGGCGCAGCTCGCCGCCGGCCAGCCGGGCCTCGTACGCCACCTCCAGGCGGGTGCGCAGGCCGCTGTTCAGCATGACGAGTTCGCCCACCGTCACGTCGAGGCCGGTCTCCTCCTTGACCTCGCGGACCACGGTCCGGCGGAAGTCCTCGCCCTTGTGCGCGAAGCCGCTCGGCAGCCCCCACTGGCGGCCGGGCGGCCACATCCGGTGCCGCAGCAGCAGCACCCGTCCCTCGCCGTCGCGCACCACGCCCGTGACGCCGACGACGAACTTGGCGTTCAGGCACCACATCAGGCGGCCCTGCACGGGCCGCAGGGCACGCCACAACCGGACGAGGAGTTGTCTCACCGAACCTCCGGACACGGGGGAGCTACTCGCTGCGGACGGTACCCCGGGGCCGCGCGTTGACAGCCACGTACCCCGCCCTGGACAGTTGCATGGCAGGGTCGCACGACTGACAGAGTCCATCACCGTGCACTGCGCAGTACAGTGAAGTGAACCGATCCGATCGTCCAGCGTCCCCGGAGCCCCCGTGACCACCCCCAGCGCCGACCCCGGCACCCCGATCCCGGCCGCCCCCGCGACGGCCCCCGCCTCCGTGCCGGGCACCGCCCCCGGCCGCCGGGGCGCCCTGGGGCCGGTCGGCCTGGTGCTCGCCGGGGGACTGTCCGTGCAGTTCGGCGGCGCCCTCGCGGTGACCCTGATGCCCCGCGCCGGGGCGCTCGGCATCGTCACCCTGCGCCTGGTGGTGGCCGCCGCGGTGCTGCTGCTGGTCTGCCGGCCCCAACTGCGCGGCCACTCCCGCGCCGACTGGGGCACGGTGATCGTCTTCGGCGTCACCATGGCCGGCATGAACGGCCTCTTCTACCAGGCCGTCGACCGCATCGCCATGGGTCCGGCGGTCACCCTGGAGGTCCTCGGCCCGCTCACGCTGTCCGTCGTCACCTCCCGCCGCGCCGTCAACCTCGTCTGGGCCGCCCTCGCCCTCGCGGGCGTCTTCCTGCTCGGCGGCGGCGGGTTCGACGGCCTCGACCCCGCCGGTGCCGCCTTCGCGCTGGCCGCGGGCGGGATGTGGGCCGCGTACATCGTCTTCAGCGCCCGCACCGGCCGCCGCTTCCCGCAGGCCGACGGGCTCGCCCTCGCCATGGCGGTCGGCGCGGTGCTGTTCCTGCCGCTGGGCATCGCCGAGTCGGGCACCAGGCTGCTGGACCCGGTGACGCTCGGCCTCGGCGCCGCCGTCGCGCTGCTCTCCTCGGTCCTGCCGTACACCCTCGAACTGCTGGCCCTGCGCCGTCTGCCCTCCGCCACCTTCGCGGTCCTGATGAGCCTCGAACCGGCCATCGCCGCGCTGGCCGGCTTCCTCGTCCTCGACCAGGCCCTGGCCGCCTCCCAGGCCGCCGCCATCGCCCTGGTCGTCGCGGCCAGCATGGGCGCGGTGCGCACCCAGGTGGGGCGGGGGCGGAAGAAGGAACGGCGGTAGGGAAGGCAGGGGTGACCGGTCCGCGCCCGGGGCTCCGGGACGGGCCGGTTTTTTCGTCGGGTGGATTCATGCAAGCACGCTTGATTGTTTCTCGCCTCGCTGCCATGCTCCTCGCACCGCACCGCCCGTACACGCCCCGCACCACCCCACCCCGCACGCCGCCGTGCCCGAGGGGAGCGCCCCCGTGTCCGATCCGACGCCCGTGATCGACGACCTGCGCGAGGAGAGCGAGGAACTCGACGCGCTGGTCGCCCGGCTGAGCCCCGAGCAGTGGGCGCTCGCCACCCCCGCGCCCGGGTGGACCGTCGCCCACCAGATCGCGCACCTGGCCTGGACCGACCACTCGGCCCTGCTGGCCGTGACCGACGAGGACGGCTTCCGCGCCCTGGTGGAGAAGGCCCTCGCCGCGCCCGGCACCTTCGTGGACGAGGGCGCCGAGGCGGGCGCCGCCGTCCCGCCCGCCGACCTGCTGGCGAACTGGCGGCGGGGCCGCGCGGCGCTGGACCTGGCCCTGCGGAAGGCCCCGCCGGGCGCCCGGTTCCCCTGGTACGGGCCGCCCATGGGTGTCGCCTCCATGGCCACCGCCCGTCTGATGGAGACCTGGGCGCACGGCTTGGACGTGGCCGGCACGCTCGGTGTGTCCCGGCCGGCCACCGACCGGCTCCGGCATGTGGCCCGGCTCGGGGTGCGCACCCGGGACTACGCCTTCCTGAACCGGGGGATCACCCCGCCCGCCGAGGAGTTCCGCGTCGAACTCACCGCGCCCTTGGGCGCCGGCGTCTGGGCGTACGGTCCTGCGGACGCGGCTCAGCGGGTGACCGGGCCCGCGCTCGACTTCTGCCTGCTCACCACCCAGCGCGCACACCGCGCCGACCTCGCGCTGCGCGCCGAGGGCGCGGACGCCGACCGCTGGCTGGACATCGCCCAGGCATTCGCCGGACCGCCGGGCCCGGGTCGCCCGCCCGGCGCGGGACACCTGCCCGGCGCGGGACGCGCGTCCGCCGGCGACGGCACCGACCCGCCCACCCCCGGTCGCCCGCCCGCCGGCGACGGCACCGACCCGCCCGGCCGCTCACCCGGCGCGGGACACCCGTCCACCGCCGACGGCACCGACCTACCCGGCCGCTCACCCGGCGCGGGACACCCGCCCGCCGGCGACGGCACCGACCCGCCCACCCCCGGTCGCCCGCCCGGCACGGCCCCCGCGCCGAAGGGCCACGCCCGGTGACCCCCCTGCGGATCGGCAACGCCTCCGGCTTCTACGGCGACCGCTTCGACGCGCTGCGCGAGATGCTCACCGGCGGCCCGCTGGACGTGCTCACCGGTGACTATCTCGCCGAGCTGACCATGCTCATCCTCGGCCGCGACCGGCTCAAGGACCCCGGCGCCGGGTACGCCCGCACCTTCCTCCGGCAACTGGAGGAGTGCCTCGGTCTCGCCCACGACCGGGGCGTCAAGATCGTCACCAACGCCGGCGGGCTCAACCCCGCCGGGCTCGCCGACGCGGTACGCGCCCTCGCCGGCCGGCTCGGCATCCCGGTCCGCGTCGCCCACGTCGAGGGCGACGACCTCACCGCCGCGCACCCCGGCACGCTCGCCGCCCACGCCTACCTCGGCGGCTTCGGGATCGCCGCCTGCCTGCGGGCCGGCGCCGACATCGTGGTCACCGGGCGGGTCACCGACGCCGCCCTGGTCACCGGGCCGGCCGCCGCGCACTTCGGCTGGGCGCCGACGGAGTACGACCGGCTCGCGGGCGCGGTCGTCGCCGGGCACGTCCTGGAGTGCGGGGCGCAGGCCACCGGCGGGAACTACGCCTTCTTCCGGGACGGTGACGTACGGCGTCCGGGCTTCCCGCTCGCCGAGCTGGCCGCCGACGGCACCTGCGTGGTCACCAAGCACGAGGGGACCGGCGGCTTCGTGGACGCCGGGACGGTGACGGCCCAACTGCTGTACGAGACGGGCGGCGCCCGCTACCCGGGGCCGGACGTCACCGCCCGGCTGGACACGGTGACGCTCACCCCCGACGGCCCCGACCGGGTACGGATCGAGGGCGTGCGCGGCGAGGCCCCGCCGCCCACCCTCAAGGTCGGCCTGAACCGGCTCGGCGGCTTCCGCAACGAGGTCGTCTTCGTGCTCACCGGGCTGGACATCGAGGCCAAGGCCGCGCTGGTGCGCGAGCAGCTCGCGTCCGTCGTCGGCAAGGTCGCCGAGGCGCGCTGGGAACTGGTCCGCACCGACCGGCCGGACGCCCCGACCGAGGAGACGGCCAGCGCCCTGCTCCGCCTGGTCGTGCGGGACCCCGACCAGCGGCCCGTCGGCCGGGCGCTGAGCGGCGCGGCCGTCGAACTCGCCCTCGCCAGCTTCCCGGGCTTCCATGTGCTCGCACCACCTGGAAAGGGCGCCCCCTATGGGGTCTTCGAGGATGTGTACATCCCCCATGGCGCCGTCGACCATGTGGCCGTCCTCCACGACGGCACCCGCATCGCCGTACCGCCGCCCCAGCACACCGCCGCCCTCACCGACGTACCCGAACCCCCGCCGCCGCCGCCGCTGCCGCTGCCGCCCGGTCCCCGGCGCCGGGCGCCCCTCGGGCTGGTCGCCGGGGCCCGCAGCGGGGACAAGGGCGGCGACGCCAACGTCGGGGTGTGGGCCCGCACCGAGGACGCCTGGCGGTGGCTGGCGCACGAGCTGACCGTCGACCGGTTCCGGGAACTGCTCCCCGAGACCCGCGACCTGCCCGTCACCCGGCACGTGCTGCCCCGACTGCGCGCCCTGAACTTCGTCGTCGCCTCGCTCCTCGGCGAGGGCGTCGCCGCGCAGGCCCGCTTCGACCCGCAGGCCAAGGCGCTCGGCGAATGGCTGCGCGCCCGCCACCTGGACATACCGGAGGTACTCCTGTGACGGTCCTGTCCTCCGCCCTGGACCCGGCCGCCCCCGGCCACCGGGCGAACCGCGAGGCGATGCTGGCCAGGCTCGCCGACCTGGACGCCGAACACGCCAAGGCCCTCGCGGGCGGCGGCGAGAAGTACGTGCGACGGCACCGCGAGCGCGGCAAGCTGCTCGCCCGGGAGCGCGTCGAACTCCTCCTCGACCCGGACACGCCCTTCCTGGAGCTGTCGCCACTGGCCGGGTGGGGGAGCGAGTACACCGTCGGCGCCTCCCTGGTCACCGGGATCGGCGTGGTCGAGGGCGTGGAGTGCCTGATCACCGCCAACGACCCGACCGTGCGCGGCGGCGCCAGCAACCCGTGGTCGCTGAAGAAGGCCCTGCGCGCCAACGACATCGCCCTCGCCAACCGGCTGCCCTGCGTCAGCCTGGTGGAGTCGGGGGGCGCGGACCTGCCCTCCCAGAAGGAGATCTTCATCCCCGGCGGGGCGATCTTCCGCGACCTCACCCGGCTGTCGGCGGCGGGCATCCCCACCATCGCCGTGGTCTTCGGCAACTCCACGGCCGGGGGCGCGTACGTCCCCGGCCTGTCCGACCACGTGATCATGGTCAAGGAGCGGGCGAAGGTGTTCCTCGGCGGCCCGCCGCTGGTGAAGATGGCCACCGGCGAGGAGAGCGACGACGAGTCCCTCGGCGGCGCCGAGATGCACGCCCGCACCTCCGGCCTCGCCGACCACTTCGCCGTGGACGAACCGGACGCGCTGCGCCAGGCCCGCCGGGTCGTCGCCCGTCTCGGCCACCGCAAGGCGTACCCCGATCCGGGACCGGCCGAGCCGCCGGAGTACGACCCGGAGGACCTGCTCGGCATCGTCCCCGAGGACCTGCGGACGCCCTTCGACCCGCGCGAGGTGATCGCCCGGATCGTCGACGCCTCCGACTTCGACGAGTTCAAGCCGCTGTACGGGACGAGCCTGACGACCGGCTGGGCGCGCCTGCACGGCTATCCCCTAGGCATCCTCGCCAACGCCCGGGGCGTCCTGTTCTCCGAGGAGTCGCAGAAGGCCGCCCAGTTCATCCAGCTCGCCGACCAGCGCGACATCCCGCTGCTGTTCCTGCACAACACCACCGGCTACATGGTCGGCAAGGAGTACGAGCAGGGCGGCATCATCAAGCACGGCGCCATGATGATCAACGCGGTCGCCAACTCCCGCGTCCCGCACCTGTCCGTCCTGCTCGGCGCCTCCTACGGCGCCGGCCACTACGGCATGTGCGGACGCGCCTACGACCCCCGCTTCCTCTTCGCCTGGCCCAGCGCCAAGTCCGCCGTCATGGGCCCGCAGCAGCTCGCCGGGGTGCTGTCGATCGTCGCCCGCCAGTCGGCCGCCGCCAAGGGCCGCCCGTACGACGACGAGGGCGACGCCGCGCTGCGCGCCATGGTGGAGCAGCAGATCGAGTCCGAGTCCCTGCCGATGTTCCTGTCCGGGCGGTTGTACGACGACGGGGTCATCGACCCGCGCGACACCCGGACCGTCCTCGGCCTGTGCCTGTCCGCGATCCACACCGCCCCCTACCAGGGCGCGCGGGGTGGCTTCGGCGTCTTCCGGATGTGAGGGGTTCCGTGATTACTTCCGTGCTGGTGGCGAACCGGGGCGAGATCGCCTGCCGGGTCTTCCGGACCTGCCGCGCGTCGGGCATCCGGACGGTCGCGGTGCACTCGGACGCCGACGACGGCGCCCTGCACACGCGCGTGGCCGACGCGGCGGTGCGGCTGCCGGGGACGGCGTCCGCCGACACGTATCTGCGCGGCGACCTGATCGTGAAGGCCGCCGTCGCCGCCGGCGCCGACGCGGTGCACCCCGGGTACGGCTTCCTGTCGGAGAACGCCGGCTTCGCGCGGGCCGTCACCGACGCCGGGCTGACCTGGATCGGGCCGCCGCCGGAGGCCATCGAGGCGATGGCGTCCAAGACCCGCGCCAAGGAACTGATGGGCATCGCGCCCCTGCGTACCGTCACCGAGGCCGATCTGCCGGTGCTGGTGAAGGCGGCGGCGGGCGGCGGCGGGCGCGGCATGAGGGTCGTCCGGGACCTCGCCGGCCTCGACGCCGCGCTGACGGCCGCCCGCGCGGAGGCGGCGAGCGCCTTCGGGGACGGCGAGGTGTTCGTGGAGCCGTACGTCGAGCACGGGCGGCACGTGGAGGTGCAGGTCCTCGCCGACACGCACGGCACGGTGTGGACGCTCGGCACCCGCGACTGCTCCCTGCAGCGCCGCCACCAGAAGGTCGTCGAGGAGGCCCCCGCCCCCGGCCTCGGCCCGGAACTGGAGGAGGAACTGCGCGCCCAGGCGGTCCGCGCCGCCCGTGCCGTCGACTACGTGGGCGCCGGCACGGTCGAGTTCCTGGTCGCCGACGGCCGGGCGCACTTCCTGGAGATGAACACCCGCCTCCAGGTCGAACACCCGGTCACCGAGGCCGTGTTCGGCATCGACCTGGTCGCCCTCCAGATCCGGATCGCCGAGGGCCACGCCCTGGACGAGGAGCCGCCGCGCTCGCGTGGCCACGCCGTCGAGGCCCGCCTGTACGCCGAGGACCCGGCGCACGACTGGGCCCCGCGCACCGGCCGCCTGCACCGCCTCGCCGTCCCGGACGGCATCCGCCTGGACACCGGCTACACGGACGGCGACGACATCGGCGTCCACTACGACCCGATGATCGCCAAGGTGGCCGCCCACGCGCCCACCCGCGCGGAGGCGGTCCGCCGGCTCGCCGACGCGCTGGAGCGGGCCGCGGTCCACGGCCCGGTCACCAACCGGGACCTCCTCGTCCGCTCGCTGCGCCACCCCGAGTTCACGTCCGCCCGCATGGACACCGCCTTCTACGACCGCCACCTGCCCGGCCTCACCGCCCCCGCGGCCGACCCCCTCGCCCCGCTGGCCGCCGCCCTGGCCGACGCCGCCGGCCGTTCCCGCTTCGGCGCCTGGCGCAACGTACCGTCGCAGCCGCAGGTCAAGCGGTACGTCATGGCGGGCGAGGAACACGAGGTCCGCTACCGGCACGGCCGCTCGGGCCCGCGGGCGGACGGCGTCCGTGTCGTCCACGCCGGCCCGGACCTGGTCGTCCTCGAAACGGACGGGGTACGGCGCCGCTACGAGGTCGCCCGCTACGGCGACCAGGTCCACGTCGGCGCCACCCGCCTGACCGCCCTGCCCCGCTTCCCCGACCCGACGGCCCAGTCGGCCCCCGGCTCCCTCCTCGCCCCCATGCCGGGCACGGTCGTCCGCGTGGCGGAGAACCTGACGGAAGGCACCGCCGTCGAGGCGGGCCAGCCCCTGATCTGGCTGGAGGCCATGAAGATGGAGCACCGCATCACGGCCCCGACGACGGGAATCCTGACGTCCCTGCACGTCGAGCCGGGCCAGCAGGTGACGGTCGCCTCGCTGTTGGCGGTCGTGGAACCCGCCTGAAGGGGCGCGAGGCCGTATTGGACACGCGGCTCCGCCGTGTGAGCGCGACAAGCCACGACGCATCCCGCACCCGAAGGAGCAGCCTCATGCCCCCCGTGCTCGAAACCGAAGAACACAAGGCCCTGCGCGAGGCCGTGGCCGCCCTCGGCACCCGCCACGGCCGCGACCACGACCACACCGCCCTCTGGTCCGAGGCCGGCAAACTCGGCTACCTCGGCGTCAACCTCCCCGAAGCCCACGGAGGGGGCGGCGGGGGCGTCACCGAACTCTCCATCGTCCTGGAAGAACTGGGCGCCGCCGGCTGCCCCCTGCTCATGCTCATCGTCTCCCCGGCGATCTGCGGCACGGTGATCGCCCGCTTCGGCACCGACGCCCAGAAGCAGCGCTGGCTGCCCGGCCTCGCCGACGGCACCCGCCTGATGGCCTTCGGCATCACCGAACCCGACGCCGGTTCCAACAGCCACCGCATCACCACCACCGCCCGCCGCGACCCGGACACCGGCGGCTGGGTCCTCACCGGCCGCAAGGTGTTCGTCAGCGGCGTCGACATAGCCGACGCCACCCTGATCGTCGGCCGCACCGAGGACGCCCGCACCGGCCGGCTCAAGCCCTGCCTGTTCATCGTCCCCCGCGACACCCCCGGCTTCGGGCGCCGCCGCATCGACATGGAACTGCGGGCCGCCGAGAAGCAGTTCGAGCTGACCCTGGACGACGTGCGGCTCCCCGCCGAGGCCCTGGTCGGCGACGAGGACGCCGGCCTGCTCCAGCTCTTCGCCGGCCTCAACCCCGAACGCGTGATGACCGCCGCCTTCGCGATCGGCATGGGCCGCTACGCCCTCGCCAGGGCGGTCGATTACGCCCGTGAGCGCACGGTGTGGGACACGCCCATCGGCGCCCACCAGGCCATCGCCCACCCGCTCGCCCAGGCCCACATCGACCTGGAACTGGCCCGTCTGATGATGCAGAAGGCGGCCCACCTGTACGACGCGGGGGACGACGCGGGCGCGGGGGAGGCCGCCAACATGGCCAAGTACGCGGCCGGGGAGGCGTGTGTGAAGGCCGTCGACCAGGCCGTGCACACCCTCGGCGGCAACGGCCTGACCCGCGAGTTCGGGCTGGCCTCGCTGATCACGGCCGCGCGGGTGTCCCGGATCGCCCCGGTGAGCCGGGAGATGATCCTCAACTACGTCTCCCACCAGTCCCTGGGCCTGCCCAAGTCGTACTAGGGCCTGTCGTTCGGATCAGGTCGCAGGGGATCGGCTGCACGTCCCCGCGTCTGCGGCATGATCCGAACGACAGGTCCTAACCCGTACCGGAGGAACCATGTTCCACAGCGAGTACGCGGACGTCCCGCCCGTCGACCTGCCCATCCACCAGGCCGTCCTCGGCCGCGCCGCCGAGTTCGGGGACGCGCCCGCGCTGATCGACGGCACCGACGGCACCACCCTCACGTACCAGCAGGTGGACCGGTTCCACCGGCGCGTCGCCGCGGGCCTCGCGGCGGCCGGGGTGCGCAAGGGCGACGTCCTCGCCCTGCACAGCCCCAACACGGTCGCCTTCCCGCTGGCCTTCTACGCCGCCACCCGCGCGGGCGCCTCGGTGACCACGGTGCATCCGCTGGCCACGGCGGAGGAGTTCGCGGGGCAGCTCACGGACTCGGCGGCCCGCTGGATCGTGACCGTCTCGCCGCTGCTGGACTCGGCGCGGCGGGCCGCCGGACTGGCGGGCGGCGTCCGGGAGATCTTCGTCTGCGACAGCGCGCCCGGCCACCGCTCCCTGGCCGACATGCTCGCCGCCACCGCGCCCG
Source organism: Streptomyces sp. NPDC000134 (assembly GCF_042899225.1). Classification (NCBI taxonomy): domain Bacteria; kingdom Bacillati; phylum Actinomycetota; class Actinomycetes; order Kitasatosporales; family Streptomycetaceae; genus Streptomyces; species Streptomyces sp. NPDC000134. The sequence goes on along the minus strand of NZ_JBIAZN010000002.1, from coordinate 277,557 downwards.
AGCCGTCCGTCGCCATCGACCCCGTGACGGACGTGGCCGTCCTGCCGTACTCCTCGGGCACCACTGGCACGCCCAAGGGCGTGATGCTCACCCACCGGCAGATCGCCACCAACCTGGCCCAGCTCCACCCGGCGATGCCGGCCGAACCCGGTGACCGGGTTCTGGCGGTATTGCCGTTCTTCCACATTTATGGGCTGACCGCGCTCATGAACGCCCCGCTGCGGCAGGGCGCCACCGTGGTGGTGCTGCCGCGCTTCGACCTGGAGCCGTTCCTCGCGGCGATCCAGCACCACCGCATCACCGACCTGTACGTCGCCCCGCCGATCGTCCTCGCCCTCGCCAAGCACCCGCTGGTCGCCCAGTACGACCTGTCGTCGCTGAGGCGGATCGTCAGCGCCGCCGCGCCGCTGGACGCGCGGCTCGCCGCCGCCTGCTCCCGGCGGTTGGGCCTGCCGCCGGTCGGCCAGGCGTACGGCATGACCGAGCTGTCCCCGGGCACCCACGTCGTCCCCCGGGACGCGATGGCCGCCGCGCCCCCCGGCACCGTCGGCAAGCTGATCGCCGGGACCGAGATGCGGATCGTCTCCCTGGACGACCCCGGCGAGGACCTGGGCACCGGCGAGTCCGGCGAGATCCTGATCCGGGGCCCGCAGGTGATGAAGGGCTACCTGGGCCGCCCCGAAGCCACCGCCGCGATGATCGACGCCGACAGGTGGCTGCACACCGGGGACGTCGGACACGTCGACGCGGAGGGCTGGCTGTTCATCGTCGACCGGGTGAAGGAACTCATCAAGTACAAGGGCTTCCAGGTGGCCCCCGCCGAACTGGAGGCCCTGCTGCTCACCCATCCCGGCATCGCCGACGCCGCCGTGATCGGCGTCTACGACGAGGACGGCACCGAGATCCCGCAGGCGTACGTCGTCCGCCAGCCGACCGCCGCCGGTCTCACCGAGAGCGAGGTCATGATGTACGTCGCCGAGCGCGTCGCCCCCTACAAACGCGTCCGGCGGGTGACCTTCACCGGCGAGGTGCCGAGGGCCGCGTCCGGCAAGATCCTGCGCCGCCGGCTCCGGGAGGGCGCGTGAGCACGCTCGTCGCCCGCACCCACGCGCGTGCCGTCACCACCCTCACCCTGGACTCCCCGGGCAACCGCAACGCCCTCTCGGCCGCCCTGGTGACCGAGCTGGCCGGCGCCCTCGCGCAGGCCGGGGCGGACGACCGCGTCCGCGCGGTCGTCCTCACCCACACCGGCACCACCTTCAGCGCCGGCGCCGACCTGCGCGACCCGCCGGACCCGGACGCGCTGGTCGCCCTGCTGCGGCAGCTCGTCGCCCTGCCCAAACCGGTCGTCGCCCGGGTCACCGGCCACGTCCGCGCGGGCGGCCTCGGACTGCTCGCCGCCTGCGACATCGCCGCCGGGGCCACGGCCTCCAGCTACGCCTTCACCGAGGTCCGCATCGGCGTGGCCCCCGCCGTCGTCTCGCTGCCGCTGCTGCCCCGCACCGACCCGCGCGCCCTCGCCCGCTACTACCTCACCGGGGAGCGCTTCGACGCCGCCGAGGCCGCCCGGATCGGGCTGCTCACCGCGGCGGGCGAGGACGTGGACGCCGTCCTCGCGCCCGTCCTGGCGGGGCTGCGGCGGGCCGAGCCCCGGGCCCTGGCCGAGACCAAGCGGTTGCTCACGGCTAAGGTGCTGTCGGCCTTCGACCGGGACGCGGCCGCCCTGACCGCGCTCTCGGCCGAGCTGTTCGCCTCCCCGCGGGCCCGCGAGGGGATGACGGCCTTCCTCGAACGACGGGACCCGCAATGGGCGGTGTGAGCACGACCGACCGCGCCGAACGCGAGCGCGTCCCCAAGCAGGACCGCAGCCGCGCCACCCGGCGGAAGCTGCTGGCCGCCGCCGTGGCCTGCCTCGCCGAACACGGCTGGGCGGGCTCCACGGTCGCCGTCGTCGCGATGCGCGCGGGCGTCTCCCGGGGCGCGGCCCAGCACCACTTCCCGACCCGCGAGGACCTGTTCACGGCCGCCGTCGAGTACGTCGCCGAGGAACGCTCCCTCGCCCTGCGCGCCCTCTTCCCCGAGGGCGCCGCCGACCGCCGCGCGGTGGTCGCCGCCCTCGTCGACCTCTACACCGGCCCCCTCTTCCGCGCCGCCCTGCACCTGTGGGTGGCCGCCTCGAACGAGGAGCAGCTCCGCGGCCGGGTCACCGAACTGGAGGCCCGGGTCGGCCGGGAGACCCACCGCATCGCCGTCGACCTGCTCGGCGCCGACGAGAGCCGCCCCGGCGTCCGCGAGAGCGTGCAGGGGCTGCTCGACATGGCCCGCGGCCTGGGCCTGGCCAACCTCCTCACCGACGACGCGCCGCGCCGGGAGCGGGTGGTCGCCCAGTGGGCGGACCTGCTGGCCGCCGTCCTGGACCCCGGGCCGGACGGGGACTGAGCCGGTCAGGGACTGAGCCGCTCCACCCGCCAGTCGCCGTCCGGCCGGGCGACGTACCGCAGCCGGTCGTGCAGCCGGTTCTCCCGGCCCTGCCAGAACTCCACCGTCTGCGGGACCACCCGGAACCCGCCCCAGTGCGGCGGCACCGGCACCTGCTCGCCCTGCGGATAGCGGGCCGCCAGCTCCGCGTAGGCGGCGTCGAGGTCCGCGCGGGAGCCCACCACCGAGGACTGGGTGCTGGCCCACGCCCCCAACTGCGAACCGTGCGGCCGGGTGCGGAAGTACGCCGCCGTCTCGTCCCGCCCGGTCCGGGCCGCCGTACCCGTGACGATCACCTGGCGGGCCATCGGGTGCCAGGGGAACAGCAGCGAGACGTGCGCGTTGGCGGCGAGGTCGCGGGCCTTGCGGGAGCCGTAGTTGGTGTAGAAGACGAAGCCCCGCTCGTCGAAGTGCTTCAGCAGCACCGTACGGGAGCTGGGCCGGCCCTCGGCGTCGGCGGTCGAGACGACCATGGCGTTCGGCTCGAAGAGGCCGCCGTCCGTCGCCGCCTGCTTGAACCAGCGGGCGAACTGCTCGACGGGGGTGGCGGCCAGCTCGGACTCGGAAAGCCCCTCGGCCCGGTACTGCTTGCGCATCGAGGCGAGGTCGAAGGGGACGGCGTCTGCGTCGGTCACGCGGTCATCTTGCCGTATCGCGCACCCGCGCACGGTGTCCTTCGTCACGTGCTGGCACCCAGTGCCGCGACCCCTCCCCGGCGGTGGCACTCGGGGATATCGTGCGGCCAACGGGGCACCACCGAAAGGGCCGCGGGGGAGCCGACCCATGACCCACGACCACGATCACGAGGAGCCGCCTGATGTCCGACTTCGTACCCGGGCTCGAAGGAGTCGTCGCGTTCGAGACGGAGATCGCCGAACCCGACAAGGAGGGCGGCGCGCTGCGCTACCGCGGCGTCGACATCGAGGACCTGGTCGGGCACGTCTCCTTCGGCAGCGTCTGGGGGCTGCTGGTCGACGGCGCCTTCAACCCGGGCCTGCCGCCCGCCGAGCCGTTCCCGATCCCGGTGCACTCCGGTGACATCCGGGTCGACGTGCAGTCCGCCCTCGCCATGCTGGCGCCGGTCTGGGGCCTCAGGCCGCTGCTGGACATCGACGCCGGGCAGGCCCGCGACGACCTCGCCCGCGCCGCCGTGATGGCCCTGTCCTACGTCGCCCAGTCCGCCCGCGGCCAGGGCCTGCCCATGGTTCCGCAGCGCGAGATCGACAAGGCCGGGTCCGTCGTCGAACGCTTCATGATCCGCTGGCGCGGCGAGCCCGACCCCAAGCACGTCAAGGCCGTCGACGCCTACTGGACCTCGGCCGCCGAACACGGCATGAACGCCTCCACGTTCACCGCCCGGGTCATCGCCTCCACCGGCGCCGACGTGGCCGCCGCCCTCTCCGGGGCGGTCGGCGCCATGTCCGGCCCGCTGCACGGCGGCGCGCCCTCCCGAGTGCTGGGCATGATCGAGGAGATCGAGCGCACCGGCGACGCCGAGGCGTACGTCAAGAAGGCCCTGGACCGGGGCGAGCGCCTGATGGGCTTCGGGCACCGCGTCTACCGCGCGGAGGACCCCCGCGCCCGCGTCCTGCGCCGCACCGCCCGCGAACTCGGCGCCCCGCGCTTCGAGATCGCCGAGGCCCTGGAGAAGGCGGCCCTGGCGGAGCTGCACGCCCGCCGGCCCGACCGGGTGCTGGCCACCAACGTGGAGTTCTGGGCGGCCATCGTCCTGGACTTCGCCGAGGTCCCCGCCCACATGTTCACGTCCATGTTCACCTGCGCCCGCACCGCCGGCTGGTCCGCGCACATCCTGGAGCAGAAGCGCACCGGCCGCCTGGTGCGGCCCTCCGCCCGCTACACCGGCCCGTCCGCCCGCGACCCGCGAGAGATCCCCGGCTACGGCACCATCGCCGGCTGACCGGGCCCGTACACGCAGGCGACCCGCGAGTCAGGTCTCTCCCCGGAAGGGAGAAGCCGGCCGGACGTACCGGCGACTCGCGGGTCGGGTGACTGCGTGGGATTGGCCGGCCGCGTGCATCACGCACACGCTGGTCCGGCACCGCACTCGATGTGGTGACGGGCCGCTAGCCCGCAGCCACCTCTTCCGTCCGGTATCCATACATCTGCCGAACCACCTCCTTTCCGAAGTACCAGCAACCTTAGGAAGGTCCGCGCGGCCGATCAACCGGATTTCCGGCGTACAACGATTTCCGCGAACTTGCGGGAACCAGATGTGCGCTGGGTCACGTTCGAGTTGAATGAAGGCGAGTGTGGGAACCGACGTTGCCGTACGGCGGACGCAGTGTGCAGGGGGGTTCAGGTGAGTGCTTCCCGGCGTAGTGGAACCACCGACGAGCTGGGACCGGACGAGCCCGCCCATCCCGAGCGGGAGGGCGCGGATCTGCTGGCCGCACTGCTCGACGGGATGGACGCGGCGCTGTGCGCCTTCGACGCGGCCGGGGTGGTCACCCACTGGAACCGCGAGGCGGAGCGCATCCTCGGCTGGACGGCGGCCGAGGCCGTGGGGCGGCAGGGCTTCGCCGGGTGGGCCGTGCGCGAGGCCGACGCCGAGGAGATCGAGGGCCGGCTGATGGCCGCGATGCGGGCGGCCGGCCGGCAGGTGCACGAGTTCGCGCTGCTGACCAAGGACGGCGGGCGGGTGCTGGTGCGCACCCAGTCCGCGGCCGTCCGCGGCCCCGACGGCGAACCGGCGGGACTGTACTGCGCCTTCAGCGAGGTGCACGCGCAGATCGACCTGGAGCGGTCGATCGCGCTGAGCGAGGCCCTGTTCGAGGACGCGAGCTGGGGCGTGGTCCTGGTCGACGCCGACCTGCGCCCGGCCGTCGTCAACGCGCACGCCGCGCGGGCGCTGGGCACCGGCCGTACGTCCGTACTGGGCCGGCCCCTGGGGGAGCTGCTCTCGCAGGGCGTGGAGGAACTGGAGAGCGCCCTCACGCACGTCCTCGCGGAGGGCGCCCCGCCCGCGCCCGCCGAGATCTGGGTGAGCGTGCGCACCGAGGAGGGCGAGCGGCGCCGCTGCTGGAGCAGCGGGTTCCTGCGGCTGGCCTCCCCGCTGACGGAGGAGCCGGTGCCGCTCGGCGTCGGCTGGCTGTTCCAGGACGTCACCGAGGCCAAGCAGACCGAGCAGGAGGCGTCGCTGCTGCGCTTCCGCTGCAACCAGTTGCACCGCGCGGCACGGGCCGCCGCCGAGTGCGAGGACCCGGCGGAGGCGGCCACCGTCCATCTGGACTTCGCGCTGGCCGGGTTCGCCGACCACGCGCTGATCGACCGGGTGGCGGGCGGCCCGCTCGCCGACGGGGAGGACGCGGAGCCGGTCCGGCTGGTCCGGGTCGCGGCCACGCCGTCCGGGGCGCCGGGGCCCAGCCTGCCGCCGGGCACGGCCGGGCTGCCGGTGCGCTACGGCGAGGGGCACCCCGCGGTGCAGTGCGCCGAGCGCGCCGGGTCGGTGCGGGCCGGCGCCGGGGCGATGGCGCCCGAGCGGGCGCGGGCCTGGGCGGCGGCGCGGCTGTGGCCCGAGGACACCGTGCACGCCCTGTGCGCGGTGCTGCGCAGCCGGGGCCGCACGCTCGGCGTCGTGACGTTTCTGCGCGGGTCCGGCCGCAGCGCCTTCGAGCGGGCCGACGCGATGTACGCCGAGGACGTGGCGGTACGCATCGCGACGGCCCTGGACCTGGCCGGGACCCTGAAGGCGGGGGAGCGGCCCTCCTAGGTCCCTGGCGTCCGGCGGCTGGGTCCGTCTTGCGGCGGCTGGGGTCCGGCGTCCGGCCGCGTCCGCGGCACGAGCCGGGCGGCGGGTGCTCAGTGCCGGTAGAAGATCCGGTCCCGGTACTGCTCCAGGACCCGGCCGTTCCACTCGTGGCCGCCGTCGACGTTGCCGGAGCGCAGCAGCGGCGGCTCGATGCCGCGGTCGGCCAGGGCGCCCGCGGTGGCGGCCAGCACCGCCTGGAGCAGCGCGGTGGTGACGACCGTGGAGGCCGGGGCGAAGGGGGCGGGCACGGTGTCGAGGGTGAGTTCCGCGTCCCCGACCGCGATCTTGGAGTCGAGGACGATGTCGCAGTGGTCCTTCAGGAACGTCCCCGAGGCGTGCCGCGACCGGGTCTGCTCCGCGTAGGCCAGCGAGGTCACGCCGATGACCTTCACCCCGAGGGCGCGTGCGTTCAGCGCCATCTCCACCGGCAGCGCGTTGCGCCCGGACAGGGAGACGATCACCAGGGCGTCGCCCGCGCGCAGCGGCGAGGAGTCCAGCACGGCGCTCGCCAGACCGTCGACGCGCTCCAGGGCGGAGCCGAGGGTGGCCGGCATGACGTCGACGCCGACGACGCCGGGCACCACCAGGAGGTTCATCAGGGCCAGCCCGCCCGCCCGGTACACCACGTCCTGGGCGGCGAGCGAGGAGTGGCCGGCGCCGAAGGCGAACAGCCGGCCGCCCCGCTCCACGGTGTCGGCGAGCAGGGTGCCGGCCGCCTCGACGCTGCCGGCCTCCTCCTCGCGGACCCGGTGCAGCAGGTCGATCGCCGCGTCGAGGAACTGGCCGGCCGGCTTGCGGTCGCTCATGCGGTGCCCCTTCGTCTGTGGCGGTGTCGCGCCTCACGGTGCGGTCTGGACCAGCGCGGTGTCAACACGGCGTACGGGCCCGCCGGAAGGCCCCGCGGGGCCCGTCCGAGGCCGTGGTCGTCCCGGCACGGCACGGTTGTCAGCGCGATGCGTCAGAATTGGTACAGGGCCAGCGCACGCGCCGGAGAGGCTCCGGCAGACTCACAAGGGGCACGTATGTCCGGACTGATCGACACCACGGAGATGTATCTCCGCACCATCCTCGAGCTGGAGGAGGAAGGTGTGGTCCCCATGCGTGCCCGGATCGCCGAGCGGCTCGACCAGAGCGGCCCGACGGTCAGCCAGACCGTGGCGCGGATGGAGCGCGACGGCCTGGTCTCCGTCGCCAGCGACCGGCACCTGGAGCTGACCGAGGAGGGCCGCAAGCTGGCCACGCGCGTGATGCGCAAGCACCGGCTCGCGGAGTGTCTGCTCGTCGACGTGATCGGCCTGGAGTGGGAGCAGGTGCACGCCGAGGCGTGCCGCTGGGAGCACGTGATGAGCGAGGCCGTGGAGCGCCGCGTCCTGGAGCTGCTGCGCCACCCCACCGAGTCGCCGTACGGCAACCCGATCCCGGGCCTGGAGGAGCTGGGCGAGGCGGACGGCGCCGATCCGTTCCTGCACGAGGGCATGGTCTCCCTCGCCGACCTGGACCCGGGCCTGGAGGGCAAGACCGTCGTGGTGCGCCGCATCGGCGAGCCGATCCAGACGGACGCGCAGCTCATGTACACGCTGCGCCGGGCGGGTGTGCAGCCCGGCTCGGTGGTGAGCGTGACCGAGTCCCCGGGCGGGGTGCTGGTGGGCAGCGGCGGCGAGGCGGCCGAGCTGCAGTCGGACGTCGCCTCCCACGTCTTCGTCGCCAAGGGCTGACGCCCGCGGGCCGGACGCCGGACACCGGCCACCGGGCGATCCGTCGAATCCCCGGATTCGGTCGGTCGAACCGCAGCGCCCGCCGGTTTCCCGTGCCAGGCTGGCGCAGGAGGCATATGACGCGCGGCCCCGGTCGCCCCGCGGCGAGGCCGCCTGCCGGAGGAGGGGGAGGATGTGCCGCGAAGACGGAGAGGGCCCCGGCACCTCGCGGCGCCGGGGCCTGTCCTCCCCTGTGCTGACCCGGAGCCCCGAGCTCTCAGGGTCAATCCCTCGGACCGGCTTTCCCCGAGCGGTCCGCCCCCCGCTGGAGATCTCCCCCCGGCAGCGACGATCAATCCCGGCCAGGTGTCACTCGATTGAGGGGTGTTGTCCGGCAGACCGCCTATTTCGAAAGAACTTTCGATAGTCTGCGGCGGTCGGTCGGCCGCGGACACCGGCTCCACACCGGACGGAACAGACGGCAGGCAGAGCACGGTTCACAGGGGACCGGCCGGTCCCAGCGGGAGCGGGCGGTCCGAGCGGAGCTTGGGGGTGTCACAACCTATGGCGCGGCGCATCGACGTGACCGGCGCGGGCGGCGTACGCCTCGCGGCCTGGGAGTTCGGCGACCCTCCCAAGACCGATCCGGCGCCCGGGACGGCCGCCGGGGACGCCTCCGCTCCGGGGGTGCTCTTATTGCACGGCCTGATGGGCCGCGCCTCCCACTGGGCGGCCACGGCCCGCTGGCTCTCCGAGCGCCACCGGGCGATCGCCCTGGACCAGCGCGGCCACGGCCGCAGCGAGAAACCCCCGAAGGCGTCCTTCACCCGCGAGTCCTACGTCGAGGACGCGGAGGCCGCCCTCGACCGGCTCGGCCTCGCCCCGGCCGTCCTGATCGGCCACGCGATGGGCGCGCTGACCGCCTGGCAGCTCGCCGCCAGACGCCCGGACCTCGTTCGTGGCCTGGTCATCTGCGACATGCGGGCCTCCGCGCTCGGCGCCGCCTCGCAGCGCGAGTGGACGGAGTGGTTCCGGGCCTGGCCGGTGCCGTTCGCCACCCTCGCCGACGTCCGCAAGTGGTTCGGCGAGGACGACCCCTGGGTGGAGCGCCCCAACCCGGCCCGCGGCGAGTTCTACGCCGAGGTGATGGCCGAGGCCCCGGACGGCTGGCGGCCGGTCTTCGACCCCGAGCAGATGCTCAGTTCCCGCGAGACCTGGGTGTACGACGCGCACTGGGAGGAACTGGCCCAGGTCCGGTGCCCGACCCTGGTGGTCCGCGGTCTGGACGGGCAACTGGGCCGGGCGGAGGCCCAGGAGATGGTCCGGGTGCTGCCCCGCGGCCAGTACGCGGAGGTCGCCGACGCCGGCCACCTCGTCCACTACGACCAGCCGGAGGCATGGCGGGCGGCCGTCGAGCCGTTCCTCGACAGCCTCCGCGACACCTGAGAAAACCGCCCGGCCCCCGCGGCCACGGCCCCGCAGAGCACGCGGGCACCCGCACGACCGACCACGACGAACCCGCCCCCGGAACCCGACCCGGCCCGGCGGACGCCACCCGGCGGACGCGCCCCCGCTACCGGTCCCGCCCGCACGCGTAGGCGAGTGCCGAGATCAGTTCCTCCGCGTCCGGCAGCCACCGGTTCGCCACCGTGGGCCGGCAGGCCCACTGCACCGCCCCCTGCGACCCGAACCGCGTCGGCGGCGCCGCCACGTACGCCCCCTCCCCGAGGGCCCGCAGGTCCAGCGCCGACGGCGACCACCCCAGCCCCCGCACCAGCTCCGGCACCCGCGCCCCCGCCCCCGGCAGCACGAAGAACCGCATCCGCCGGTCCGGCGCCAGCGTCACCGGCCCGAGCGCCGTCCCCAGCCGCTCCAGCTTGGCCAGCGCCAGGAAACCGGCCGTCTCCGGCACCTCGATCGCGTCGAACGTACGCCCGGTCGGCAGCAGGACCGATGCCGTCGGCCGCTGCTGCCACAGTTGCCGGACGGCGGTCGCGCTGCCCGTGGCCCGGCCCGTCCAGTCGGCGTGCGCCGGGTGCGCGCCGGGGGCGGCGCACGCCGGGTCGCCGCAGGAACAGCGCTGCACCCCGTGCACGGCCTCCAGCCAGGTGCCCGCGAGCACCTCCCAGTGGCGCTCCTCGGTGTAGCGGACGGCGGCCTCCAGCAGCGATGCGCCGCGCTGCCGGGGAATGTGAGCGGCTTCGATTGCCGGGACGGTCTCTTCCACGTGCCGCTCAACTCCCTTGCCCAGCCCGGGTTACGGCCCCCGCACGCGCGGGGAGGGGCATCGATTCCCCAGGCGGGGCGCATGGTTGCACGTGCGGGGGCGCGCAGTGGAACCGGGGCCGGGGGTGGGTAACCACGTGTGGGGCACGGCGACAACCGTTACCCGGCAATCCTCACAAGTCTCGCATTGTCGGCACGCCGTCGGGGCATCGATCTTCACGACCGGGAACGATCGGCGGGCCGCCCGGCCGGACCGCCGCGGCGCCCGGCCGCGGAAGACACGTCCACCTCGGTGCACGGGCAGGCACCCGAGCCATGAAGCAGGGGGTACGCCATGGCCGCAAGGCCTCTCGTCGCGCGGCAGCCGAACGAACGGTTGCAGGCGCTCATCCAGGAAGCGGGCTGCTCCAACGCGGGCCTGGCCCGCCGGGTCAACATGTGCGGCGCCGAGCACGGTCTCGACCTGCGGTACGACAAGACGTCCGTGGCGCGCTGGCTGCGCGGCCAGCAGCCGCGGGGCCGGGCACCGGCGATCATCGCCGAGGCGCTCGGCCGCAAGCTCGGCCGTACGGTCACGATCGACGAGATCGGGATGGCCAACGGCAAGAACCTCGCCTCGGGCGTCGGCCTGCAGTTCTCCCCGACGGTCCTGGGGGCCATCGAGCAGGTCTGCGAGCTGTGGCGCAGCGACGTGGGGCGGCGGGACTTCCTCTCCGGTTCGACCGTCGCCGCCTCCGCGCTGGTCGAGCCCAGCCGGGACTGGCTGATCTCCGCGCCCGACTCGCAGGTCTCCCGCTCGGACGGGCCCCGGGTGGGCCCGTCCGACGTGGCGGCCGTCAAGGCGATGACGCAGGCGCTGGTCGACCTCGACCACCAGTACGGCAGCGGGCACGTACGCCCGGTCGTCGTGCACTACCTCAACAGCGTCGTCTCCGGGCTGCTGGCCGGCTCCTACCGGGAGGCGGTGGGGCGCGAACTGTTCGCCGCGGTCGCCCGGCTGACCGAGCTGGCCGGGTACATGGCCGTCGACACCGGCCAGCCCGGACTGGCGCAGCGGTACTACATCCAGGCGCTGCGGCTGGCGCAGGCGGCCGGGGACCGCGGGTACGGCGGATACGTGCTCGCCGCGTCCATGAGCCACCTGGCCGCCCAGTTGGGAAACCCGCGCGAGATCGCGCAGTTGGCGCGGGCGGCGCAGGAGGGCGCACGGGGGCGCGTCACCCCGCGGGCGGAGTCGATGTTCCACGCCGCCGAGGCGCGCGGCCACGCGCTGCTCGGTGACGCGCGGGCGGCCCAGACGGCGGCCGGGCGGGCGGTCGCCGCGATGGAGGCGGTCGAGGCCGCCTCGGGGGACGACCCGGCGTGGATCGGGCACTTCGACGGGGCGTACCTCGCCGACGAGTTGGCGCACTGCCACCGCGACCTGGGGCAGGCGGACGAGGCGGCGCGGTACGCGCGGGAGTCCCTGGCCGGTCATCCCGAGACCCGGGCGCGCCGGCGGGCCATCGGCTACGTGCTGCTGGCCACCGCGCTGGTGCAGCGGCGCGAGATCGAGGAGGCGTGCCACACCGGTCTGAAGGCGGTCGAACTCCTCGGCACCCTGCGCTCCAACCGGGGCGCCGAGTACCTGGAGGACTTCCAGCAGCGCCTGGAGCCGTTCCGGGAGGAGCCGGTGGTGCGGGAGTTCGGGGCGAAGCTGGATCTGCAGGCCGCCGCGTGAACGGCCGCTGAGGCGCCCGGTCTTGTTACTGCGGTCACAGGGGAGAAGGTCACGTCCCGTGCGGCGTGGCAGCGGGCTCGGGGAACCCGGTAGCGTGAGCCGACGATTGACGAAGGTCCCCCATCCGTAGGAGTCCCGGTGACGCAGAGTGGACAGGGCGAGGAGCCCTCGCGGCGCCCCGCGCGAGAAGGCATCGTGCTGCCCTCGGACGGTGGCGAGCCGCTGCTGCCGGGCGAGCCCGCCGCCCCGCCGCCCGCCCGGCCGGCGCCCCCCGCGGCCCCGGCCGGCGGCCAGGCGTGGGACCAGCCGTGGGGGCCCGACCGCCCGCGGGGCGGGTCCGCCTGGGACTCCCCCGCGCCGGACGCCTGGCCCGCGCCGGGCCCCGGCCCGCTGCCGCCCGAGGGCGCGGCGACCTACGGCACCCCGCAGCAGTACGGCGCCCCGCAGCAGGCGTACGGGCAGCCGTCGTACCCCCAGCCCCCGGCCGAGGAGGGCGCGACCCAGTACCTGCCGCCGGTCGCGGAGGGCTCGGCCCCGTTCCAGCAGCCTCCGGCGGCCTACGAGGGCGCCACGCAGTACCTGCCGCCGGTGCGCACGGCCCCCGCCGACGAGGGCGCCACCCAGTACATACCTCCGGTCCCCGCCGCCGACGAGGGGGCGACGCAGTACATACCGCCCGTGGCCCCCGGGGCGCTGCCGCCCGAGCGGGGGTCGGAGGACACCCGGTACCTGGGCCGGGCGCGGCCCGCCGGTCCGGCCGGGGCCGGGCCGATGCCGCCGCCCGCCGTCGGCCCCGACGCGCAGGCCACCCAGTACATCCCGCCGGTCACCGGGGACGCGGACCGGCAGCCGCCCGCCGAGTTCGACAACCTCTTCCGGGGCGCCCCGGCCGCCGACGGGCCCGCCGGCTCCACCCAGCAGTTGCCCGTCGTGGACGAGCCGCCGGCCCCCCGGCCCGCTTACGTGCCGCAGGGTCCGGGCGGCGGCGGTGGCGGCCGGCGCCGGGCCGGGCAGGACGGCGGCGGGCGCGGCGGCGGCCGGACCGGCTCCCGCGTCCCGCTGCTGGCGGCCGTCGGCATCGGCATCGTCGTGGTCGGCATCGGCGCGGGCGCGCTGATGGCCGGCGGGGACGGCGAGGAGAAGGACGACGGCAACCGGACGGTGTCCGCCACCGCCCCCGCGACCGACGCGTCGGCCTCGGCGTCGCCGAGCGTGGACCCGGCCCGGCAGCAGGCCGTCGAGCTGGACAAGCTGCTCGCCGACAGCGGCAGCAGCCGTACGACGGTGATCAACGCGGTGGCCGACGTGAAGTCCTGCGACAACCTCGCCCAGGCGGCCGGGGACCTCCGCGACGCCGCCGGGCAGCGCACCGGACTGGTCACCCGGCTCTCGCGGTTGTCCGTGGACAAGCTCCCGGGCCACGCCGAGCTGACCACCGCCCTGACCAAGGCGTGGCAGGCGTCGGCGGCGGCCGACAACCACTACGCGGCCTGGGCCGACCAGGTGGCCGGGAAGAAGGGCTGCCACAAGGGGCAGGCCCGCAGCACCGGCGAGGTGCAGGCCGCCAACCGGGCCAGCGGTACCGCCAGCAGCGAGAAGGCCAAGGCCGCCGCGCTGTGGAACACGATCGCCGACACCTACGGGCTGACCCGGCGCCAGCCCGTCCAGCTCTGAGGGGCAGTCCTCCGATCAGGACGCCTGGGTGCCCCGCAGCGTCCGGGTGGTGTCCAGGAAGCCCTTCCTGGCCGACACCAGCCTGCCCTCCCGGACCACCTGGAGGGTCACGTCGGTGTTGACCAGGCGGGGCAGGCCGACCGAGGCCAGCTTGTCCTGGAAGGACCAGCGCAGGGCCGGGGTGAGGCCGCCGGTGGAGAGCTTCAGGCCGTCGTCCAGGGCCCGGGTGACGGTGCCGGCGCTCACCTCGCCGCCGTCCAGTGACTCGACGACCTCCTTGAGCACGGTGTACGCGATCCAGGTGGTCTGCACCCCGGCGTCGGCGGTGTCGACGCGGTTGTCGCCGAACGCCTTCTCCCGGACGACCTCCTCCATCGGGTCCCACCGCCTGTCGGTCGCCACCGGGTACCAACTGGTGACGTAGGAGCCCTCGTACGGGCTGGACGCCCCGCCGGTGGCGTTGACCGTGGTCTGGTCGACGCTGCCGAGGACGGTGGCGGTGCGTACGTCCGGGTAGCTCTCGCGGGCCCGCCGGAAGGAGTCCATGAAGGTGCCGGTGCGGTCGCCGAGGGCGGGCACCACACATCCCTCGCGGGCCGGGTCGGCGGTCGCCGTCCGCAGCGCCCGGTCGGCCTGGCCACCGTACTCGGTGGCGTCCTCCGGGGCCCGCTGGTCCCCGGACGGGGCATGCCCGCCCTCCGTCAGCCCGGCGTCCAGCAGCGTGGGCAACTGGTCGCCCGCGATGGTGTCCGGCCGGACCAGGGTGACCGGCCCGCAGTGCTCGGCGAGGGCGCTGCCGAGGCCGGCCAGTAGCGCCGGCTGCCCGCCGTTGACCGGGTAGGACAGCGGGCTGGTGAACTCCTTGGTGGTGATGCCGTACCCGCCGATGTACGGGATGCCGGCGCCCTCCAGTACCGGGAAGAAGGAGTCGGCATGCTGGCTGTAGGAGCCGACGACCGCGACCACGTCCTCCTTGACCGCGCGGCGGGCGCACCGGGCGGCGGCGATGCCGTCGTTGTGGTCGTTGCAGGTCAGGACCTTGAGCCGGTGGCCGTCGAGGCCGCCGCGCTCGTTGACCCAGCGGGCGTAGGCCAGCGCGAGGGCGGGCATGCCGGGCTTGTTGGTGGCGCCGGTGTCCTGCGGTGCCCAGGTCATCACGGTGATCGTGTCGTCCCCGGAGTCCCCCGTGACCCCGGGGACGACCCCGCAGCCGACGGCGAGCGACGCGCACGCCGTCAGCGCCGCCGCCGTCAGGGCGCGTCTCCCGGCGGTCCGCGGGAGGCCGGGGAGGAGGGAGCTGCTGGTGCGTCGCCTGCCGGTCATGGGTCCGCACGATTCCCTCACAGGACCAACCAGGGAGTGACCCGCGGTCAACGCGTGGTGGCGCGGGGGTGAATTACGGGGGCCGGCGAAGCGGACGCGGAGGGGAACGTACGATCGGTGACCGTGCAACGTTCGGAGAACCCTTCCCGTCGCGGCCGTCGCTCCTCCACCATGGGCGGCATGCCATTGAACGACATGCCGTGGTGGCGCTGGCGCACCAACGTGCGATCGGCGCTGCACATGCTCTCCGATCCCGCGTTCCAGCGGGACGTCTGGCTGGCCGGCGTGGACGGCTACGGCGACGTCACCGACGCGGTGTACCGGCTGGTCGAGGACACCTGGCTGGACCACTGGTCGGCCGAGAAGTACGTCGGCACGATCTTCCGGGACTCCCAGGAGGCGGCGCTCGTCGACACCGCCGTGCTGCGCGTCCTGCGGATCATGCACCAGGTGGGCCCGGACGCGCCGGTCAGCGCCTACCTGGAGCACCCGGCCTGGCCGGAGGCGGTGCGGGCGGCCCGGGACGCGCACGTCCGGCTGGCCGCCAGCGACGGCGAGGACCCGGACACGGCGCCGCGCAGCCTTGAGGTGCTGAGCATCCTGACCCGGTCCGCGTAGCGGGACGAGCCGTCGCGCGGCGGGCCGGATATGGGACCCTGTGCTGCATGAACGAGCAGTCCAGCCCCGCCGCCGCCCCGGCCGACCAGTACGTCCTGATCCTGTCCTGCCCGGACAAGCAGGGCATCGTGCACGCCGTGTCGAGCTATCTGTTCATGACCGGTTGCAACATCGTGGACAGCCAGCAGTTCGGCGACCAGGACACCGGACTGTTCTTCATGCGGGTCCACTTCTCGGCCGAGGTGCCGGTGACGGTGGACAAGCTCCGGGCCAGTTTCGCCGCGATCGGCGACTCCTTCCACATGGACTGGCAGATCCACCGGGCCGACGAGAAGATGCGGATCGTGCTGATGGTCAGCAAGTTCGGGCACTGCCTGAACGACCTGCTGTTCCGGGCCCGGATCGGCGCGCTGCCGGTGGAGATCGCCGCGGTGGTGTCCAATCACACCGACTTCGCGGAACTGGTGGGGTCTTACGACATTCCCTTCCACCACATTCCGGTGACGAAGGAGACGAAGGCCCAGGCGGAGGCGCGACTGCTGGAGATCGTCCGCGAGGCGGGCGTCGAACTGGTCGTGCTGGCCCGGTACATGCAGGTCCTCTCCGACGACCTGTGCAAGCGGCTCAGCGGCCGGATCATCAACATCCACCACTCGTTCCTGCCGAGCTTCAAGGGCGCGAAGCCGTACCACCAGGCGCACGCGCGGGGCGTGAAGCTGATCGGCGCGACGGCCCACTATGTGACGGCCGACCTGGACGAGGGGCCGATCATCGAGCAGGAGGTCGAGCGCGTCGGCCACGACGTGACGCCGGACCAGCTCGTGGCGGTCGGCCGGGACGTGGAGTGCCAGGCGCTGGCGCGGGCGGTGAAGTGGCACGCGGAGCGGAGGATTCTCCTCAACGGGCGCCGGACGGTGGTGTTCGCGTAGCGGACCGGTTCGGATCGGTTCGGATCGGTTCGTGGTCGTGGTCGGGTGCGGGTGCGGATGCGTGGGGGCTGGTCGCGCGGGGAACTGCCGCGCCGCCCCTCACATCCGGCTCAGACTCGCCGCCGCGAGCAGGACGTCCCTGATCGCCTCCCGGTCCCCGACCTGCCCGGCCGCCGCGTCCCGCGGAAGGACCCGCCCCGCGGCCAGACGGCAGAACTCCACCCCGTCCAGCACCACGTGCGCCACCTCGTGCTCCGCGGACCCCACCGCCGCCGGGGAGTCCAGCGGAATCAGCCACTCCCCGCCGCCCGACCCCTCGATCTCCAGCTTCAGGCTCCGCCCCGGCGCCCCGGCCGCCGCCAGATGCCGCCGGGCACCCCCGGCCGGCACTCCCGCCCGGCGCCGCCGCGCCAACGCCGCCGGCAGCAGCCGGGCCGCCAGGTCGATCATGCGGTGCAGATGGTCCGGCGCCGGCGGCCGGTACGGATAGCTCACCGCCTCGGCTATGTCCTCCGCGTGCACCCAGCACTCGAAGGCCCGGTCGAGCATCGCGTCGCGCAGCGGCAGCTCGAAGTCGCCGTACCCGACCGGCATTCCGCCCGCGCCGCCGGTGAAGGACACCGTGCGGACGATCTCGTGGCCCTGCGTCCGCCAGGGCGCCCGCACCTCCCGGGTGGGCGGCGGGTGCGCGGCCCGCCAGTACGCCTCGGTGCGGCTGGCCGGGGCCGGCGCGGGCGCCGCGATCCCGCCGAGCGGGTCGGGCAGGCCGAGGGCCACCGCGACCAGCCCGTCCACCGCCATCAGGTGGGCGATGACCCCGGCGACGGTGGTCCGCCGGCTCGCCGTCCCCTCGGCCGAGAACCACCGCAACCGCACCGGCGCGTGCCACTCCGCGTCCTGGATGTCCTGGAGCAGGGCGTCCAGCCGGGCGGTCTCCGCGTCGTACGGGGTGGCCCAGTCGGGCACCGGGACGCGCGGCGGGCGCCGCTGGAGGCAGCCCGCCAGCACCCGGGTGCGCAGCGACGGTTTCAGGTCGAGGCTGTCCGGGCGCTGGAGCAGCCCGACCGCCTCCCGCAGCGTCAGCGCCTCCTCGGCGCAGGCCCGGCACCGGCCGAGGTGGGCGTCGACCACCGCCGCCTCCCCGGGCGAGCAGGCGGCCAGCGCCCAGGCCCCGAGCAGCGACTTCAGCACCCGGTGCGTCGGCACGAGGGGTATCTCCCGGGCCGCCGTCCCCGCGGCGGGCGGCGGTTCCCCGTCCTCGGCGGAGATCCGCGGCGCCGGGACGCGCGGCGGCGGAGTCCGGGGCGCGGCGGCCTCGGGGCCGCTCATGTCGTTCATGCCGTGCCCCCGTGTCCCGGCGGTGCGCCGGGGCCGGCCGCGTCCTGGGCGGTGGCGAGGAGCTGGAGGCCCAGGCGGAGCCGGCGGCGGGCCTCGTCCTCGGTGATGCCGAGGTCGGCGGCGGTACGGCGGTAGTCGCGGCGCTGGAAGTACGCCCGCTCCAGGGCGAGCCGCAGCGGGACGGGCATGGACTGCGCGATGTAGTCGGCGCGGGCGGCGACCGAGGCGCGGCGCACCTGGTGCTCCAGTTCCTCCGCGCTGCCGGGACCGCCGCCGGTGAGGGCGGCCGTCCCGGTCTCGCGCAGCGTCCGCACGGCCAGATGACGGGTCAGCTCGGCGATCCAGGTGCGCAGCGGGCCCCGCTTCGGGTCGTAGCGCTCCGGCTGCTCCCAGACCTGGGCGAACACCTCGCGGGTGACGGTGTCCGCGGCCTGCTCGTCGCCGAGGACCCGGTACGCCAGGCCGTGCACCAGCGAGGCGTACCGGTCGTACACCTCGCCGAGGGCGGCGGCCTCGCCCCGGGCCAGTCGCTGCTGTGTCGTGCGGTCCCGGCGCAGCGGCGCGTCCTTCGTCGCCATGCGGTCCCACCTCCTGCCCTGCCCGGCCTGTGGTCCTCGTCTCCTCGAATGTAGTCGGCACCTATGACGGCGTACGCCCCTTTGTGCCTTTGCGCGCCCCCGATGGGCCCTTGGTGGTAGGGGCCCGTGTGGGGTCGCCGCCCGCGATCCGTTTCCGGCGGGGAGTTTGCGGGCATGGCCGGTGGGCAGGCGCGCGCCCAGGAAACGTAAGGATGCCGTCCGTTTCTTCGCGGGCGGCCCGGCGAGTGAGGGGCATGGTGGTGGCGTTCAACGTGGCCGGGGACCAGCGGGGGGCGTGGGCCGTGCTCCAGGTGACGGGCGAGCTGGATCTGGTGACGTCGCCGGTACTGCGCCAGCGGGTGCACGACGCGATCGCGGAGGGACGGCACAGCATCGTCCTGGACCTCTCCGACGTGCTGTTCTGCGATTCCAGCGGCGTCGGCGTGCTGGTCGGCGCCCGGCGTCTGATCCGCTCCTGCCAGGGCACGCTGCGGCTGATCCTGCCGGCCCGGGGCGCGGTCGACGGCTCGCACGTCAACCGGGTCCTCGCGGCGCTGGGGGTGCGCCGGCTGTTCGACTGCCATCCCGACGTGGCCTCGGCGACCGGGGACGAGCCCCGCCCGCTGTCCGCGTGAGGGCGGCCGTGTCACAAGGCCGTCCCGGAATTCTCCTGGTATTGGCGCGGGCGTGGCCTTCCGGCCTCATGGGCGCGCCCGGCGACGTACGCTCCGTGCGACACGTACCCCCCCATCCGACGTAAGGCGGCCTGAAAGACATGGTCAGCAGCGAGTACGAGCGCAGGATCGCGGCCCGGTTCGCCACCTTCGACCAGGACGGCAACGGCTACATCGACCGGCTGGACTTCAGCGGGGCGGCCAAGGCGCTGCTCGCGGAGTTCGGCATCGCGGCCCGGTCCGACAAGGGACAGGCGCTGTACGGCGGTGCCGAGGCGTTCTGGCAGGGCATGGCCGGCATCGCGGACCGCGACGGCGACCAGCGGATCACGCGTGCGGAGTTCGTCACCGGCGCGCTCAAGCGCCTGCGGGACAACCCGGACCGGTTCGCCGAGATCGCCCGGCCGTTCCTGCACGCCGCCCTGGCCGTCGCCGACACCGACGACGACGGGGCGGTGACGGTCGAGGACACCGAGCGCGCGCTCACCGCCCTCGGCGTGCCCGCCGGGGCCGCCGGCGAAGCCGCCGCGCTGCTCGACGCGGACGGCGACGGCACGGTCCAGGAGGGCGACGTCGTCCCGGCCTTCGCCCGCTACTTCACGGTGCCGGAGTAACCGGAGCCCGAGCGGCCGGTGCCGGAGTTGGCCGGTGCCGGAGCGGCCGGCGGGCACGCACGGTGACCGGGCGGTCGGCCCGTCCGTGGCGCGGAGCGTGGCGTCCCCGGTCACGCGGAGTCGGCGCCGGGCGGCGCCCCGGGCCCACCCGGCGGGCCCGGGAGGCGCCGCCCGGCGCCGGTACCGTGGGCGGGACGCGCGTGGTCACGGGCGTGGAACCGGCCGGTGCCGTCCCCCCGGCGGCCGAGAACCGGCGTGCGCGCCGCCGCCTGTTCGACCCGTTCCGGCGGGGGTCGCACAGTATGCCGCACCGGTACTCCTTCGCGCGGGAATATGCCCGAAGCGCTTGTTGGCGTGACTGTACGTCAATCATGCTGTCCCACCAGGGGGCAGCGGATGTCCCCGGTCGTGGCCCTCGTGAGGCGCGAGCCTATGTGTCCGCCGGTTCGGATGGTGTGAGCGGTGCAGGTGCTTCAGGTGCAGTTGGAGATCCGGCCGGACCCCGCCGAGGTGGGGCGGGCCCGGAGATGGGCCCGTTCGGTGCTCGCCGGCTCCGGCATGGCGGCCGACGAGCCGCTCGCCCAGACGCTGGTCCTGCTCGTCTCCGAGCTGGTCACCAACGCCGTGCTGCACACCGGCCGTTCCGCCGTGGTCCGGCTCTCGCTGCCCGGTGCGCCGGCCCCGGAGACCACCGTCCGGCTGGAGGTGGCCGACGCCGGGGGCCGGGCCCCAGTACCCCGCTGCGCGGCGGCCGACGCCACGGACGGGCGCGGCCTGACCCTGGTGGACGGGCTCGCCGACCGCTGGGGCTGGAGCCGGGAGGGCACCGGCAAGAGCGTCTGGTGCGAACTCGACCGCCGTGCCCCGGACGCGGCCGGGCCACCGTGCGACCGGACGCCGGCCTTCGGCGGGCTCGCCTACGAGGTGGTGTAGGGCAGCGGCCGGGCGGGGCGCCAAGGACCGGCCGTGCGGCGGGAAAGGGGCGCATGCGCCGGTCCGTGCCTCCATGCGCTTCTCCGGCCAATCGGCCATATCCGGGCAATTCACTCGAAGCGTGTTGACCCAGCGTGTTCAGTTGATCACGCTGAGATTCTGCGATTCGCCGTGAGGGGACGGCGAGGGGTCCGGTTCGGGGTCCTCGGCGAGCGCGGGTCGCGGCACGGCGGCGATGTCCTCAGCCGGCCGATTCTCTGTCCACAGGCTGTGGACAGAGATCCGGAAAACGGCTGAGGCGTCGCCCGGCCCCCGCCCCGCCGTCGCGGAACGTCCGCCGGTACGCCGTGGGCGTCACCCCGAGCGTCGCCTGGAGGTGCTGCCGCATCGACTGGGCGGTGCCGAAACCCGCGTCGCGGGCCACCCGGTCGATGCTCAGGTCGCTGGACTCCAGCAGGTGCCGGGCCCGCTCCACCCGCTGCCGGGTGAGCCACTGCCCGGGGCTGACGCCGACCTCCTCGCGGAACCGCCGGGTGAAGGTGCGCACCGACATCGCCTCCCGCTCGGCCATGTCCCGCAGTCGGAGCGGCTCGTGCAGATGGTCCAGCGCCCACGCGCGGGCCCGGCCGGTCGACGCCTGCTGCGGGTCGGGCACCGGACGCTCGATGTACTGCGCCTGCCCGCCGTCCCGGTGCGGCGGCACCACGGTCAGCCGGGCCACCTCGTTGGCGACCGCCGTGCCGTGGTCCCGGCGCACCAGGTGGACGCACAGGTCGATCCCGGCCGCCACCCCGGCCGAGGTCAGCACGTCGCCGTCGTCGACGAAGAGCACGTCCGGGTCCAACGCGACCTGTGGGAACAGCCGTTGGAAGTGCTCGGCGTGCGCCCAGTGCGTGGTCGCCGGGCGGCCGTCCAGGCGCCCGGCGGCGGCGAGGACGTAGGCGCCGGTGCAGATGGCGACCAGCCGGGTGCCGGGCCGGATCAGCGCGAAGGCGGCCTTCAACTCCTCGGTCAGGACGCCCTGGTCGTAGACGGGCCCGAGTTCGTAGGAGGCGGGCACGACGACGGTGTCGGCGGTGGCGAGGGCCTCGGGGCCGTGCGGCACCAGGATGTCGAAGTCGGCGTCCGCGCGGACCGGGCCGGGCGGCCGGACCGAGCAGGTCACCACCTCGTACAGGCGGCGGCGCTCGGGGGTGCGGGCGAGGCCGAAGATGCGCTGGGGGATGCCCAGTTCGAAAGGGAGCAGGCCGTCGAGGGCGAGTACGACGACACGGTGTCTCCGGTCGGGCGTCATGGCCCGATCCTAGTGAACCATGTCCTTCGGGCCACTCGTTCGCGGGAACCCGGTCACCGAGGATTCATGACGTGACCCAGACAACCGACGCCGCAGCCGCCGTACAGCAGCCCGCGCCCGGCCGGTCCCGCCGCAAGGTGCACCGCGCCTGGTTCGTCGCCGCCGTCACCTTCGTGACGATCATCGGCGCCGCCGCCTTCCGTTCCGTGCCCGGCCTCCTCATCGACCCGCTGCACCAGGAGTTCGGCTGGTCGCGCGGCACGATCGGCGCCGCGGTCTCCGTCAACCTCGCGCTGTACGGGCTCACCGCGCCCTTCGCCGCGGCCCTGATGGACCGCTTCGGCATCCGGCGGGTGGTCGCCGTCGCCCTGACCGTGATCGCGCTCGGCTCGGGCCTGACGGTGTGGATGGACTCCGCCTGGCAACTGCTGCTCTGCTGGGGCCTGCTGGTCGGCCTCGGCTCCGGCTCGATGGCCCTGGCCTTCGCCGCCACCGTCACCAACCGCTGGTTCACCACCCGGCGCGGCCTGGTCAGCGGCATCCTCACGGCCGCCTCCGCGTCCGGGCAACTGATCTTCCTGCCGGTGCTGTCCTGGATCGTCGAGCACCACGACTGGCGTCCGGCCGCCGTCACCGTCGCCCTCGCCGCCCTCGCGGTCGTCCCCTTCGTCTGGCTGCTGCTCCACGACCACCCGGCCGACCTCGGCCAGAAGCCGTACGGCGCCGAGGAGTTCGTCCCCAAGCCGGCCCCCGTGCGCGGCGCCGCCAGGCGGACCCTGGGCGTGCTGTTCTCCGCCGCGCGCACCGGCCCGTTCTGGCTGCTGGCCGGCACCTTCGCCATCTGCGGCGCCTCCACCAACGGCCTGGTCCAGACCCACTTCGTGCCCGCCGCCCACGACCACGGCATGCCGATCACGGCCGCCGCCTCGCTGCTCGCCGTCATCGGCGTGTTCGACGTGGTCGGCACGGTCGCCTCCGGCTGGTTCACCGACCGCTTCGAGGCCCGCCGGCTGCTCGCCGTCTACTACGCCCTGCGCGGCGTCTCGCTCCTCTTCCTCCCGCTGCTCCTGGCGCCCGCCGTCCACCCGCCGATGATCTTCTTCATCGTCTTCTACGGCCTGGACTGGGTCGCCACCGTCCCGCCCACCCTCGCCCTGTGCCGCGAGCACTACGGCGAGGACAGCGCGATCGTCTTCGGCTGGGTGCTCGCCTCCCACCAGGTCGGCGCCGCGCTCATCGCCTTCCTCGGCGGCCTGGCCCGCGACGCCTTCGGCAGCTACGACGTCGTCTGGTACGCCTCCGGCGCCCTGTGCGCGGCGGCGGCCCTGATGGCCCTGGTGATCCGCCGGCGCCCCGCCCCCGCCGCGGCGGCCCTCGCCTGAGAACCGAACCGGGCGCCCCGCCCGGTCAGTTGACGACCCGGGACACCCGCCCCCGGCCCCACCGGGCGACGGCCCCGGCGATCCGGGGCGCGTCCCGGGCGAGTTCGCGGAGCATGCCGCTGATGGGGTTGGTGAAGCCGGTGAAGTACAGTCCGGGCGCGCCCGGGGCGGTCCGGGGGCCGTGCACCGCCGGCCGGCCGCGTGCGTCCAGCACGCCGAGGTGGCCGACGAGGCACTCAAGGTGGCGGACGTACCCGGTGGCCGCGATCACCGCGTCCGGGGCGATCCGGTCGCCGTCGGCGAGGACCACCTTGCCGTCCTCGAAGCCGTCCACGGCGGCGACGACCTCGACCCGCCCCCCGCGCACCGCGTCGATCAGGCCCACGTCCTGCACCGGTATGGCGCCCTCGCCGACCCGGCTGTAGAGGCCCGTGCCCGGCCGGGGCAGCCCGTGGGCGGACAGGTCGGGCACGCTGAGCCGGGCCACCGGCCGGGCCAGCCGGTCCACGAGCCGCACCGGCAGCCTGCGGACCAGGACGCCGGTGTACTGGGCGGCCCACCCGGCCGTGGAGCGGCGCACGATGTGCGGCGGCGTCCGCACCGAGAGCCGGACCCGGGCGGCCCCGCCCGCCACCAGGTCCACGGCGATCTCCGCGCCCGTGTTGCCGACGCCGACGACCAGGACGTCCCGGCCGGCGAACGGCCCGGCGTGCCGGTACGCCGAGGCGTGCAGGAACTCGCCGGTGTAGGTGTCCCGGCCGGGCCAGTCCGGGACGCGCGGGGTGTGGTTGTGGCCGGTGGCGACCACCACCGCGGCGCCGGTCAGCTCCCGCCCCCCGGAGGCCCGCAGCAGCCAGTTGACGCCGTCCGGGGCGCGCTCGATCCGGAAGACCTCGACGCCGGTGACCACCTCCAGACGGTGGTGCTCGGCGTACTTCTCCAGGTACCGCACCACGTCGTCCCGGGCCGGCCAGCGGCCGAAGCGGCGCGGCATCGGCAGGCCGGGCAGCGCGGACAGCTTGCGGGTGGTGTGCAGCCGCAGCCGGTCGTAGTGCCGCCGCCAGGACGCGCCGACCCGGTCGGAGCGCTCCAGGACGACGGCGCGGATGCCCTTGGCGCGCAGGGCGTACGCGACGGAGAGCCCGCCCGGACCGCCGCCGACGACGTACACGGGCAGGGTGCCGGACGTGCCGGCGGGCGTGGGGGAGTCGGCCATGCGGCGAGCGTAATCACGCCTGCCGCCGGTGGGTCTCGGTCGCGACCGGAATCGGTTGCGGATCGGTCACGCGCGGGGTTCCGCGGCCCCGGAGGCCCGCTCAGGGGGCCCCGGCGGCGCCGCTGACCCGGCATCAGGTGCCGGTCACGGGGGGTGCGGGGGTCCACGGGTGGCCCACCGGGACCCGATGGTTCGTACACGGGTTTCAATGGGCCCATGTCCCACACCAGTGAGCACCTCCCCGCCGGCCCCTCCCGCCCGTACGGCCACGGGCTGCGCCTGTGTTCCTGGGACGCCGGGTCCGACGCCCACGCCGGGATCTGGCTGCGCGGGGTCCTCGACCCGGACTTCCGGCGCTGGAACACCCCGCTGAAGCCGGTCACCGACCTGGACGGCGTCAAGGAGGCGCTGCGGGTCCGGGCCCGGGACGAGGCGGCGGGCCGGACCGTGTCCTTCCGGATCACCGACGCGGAGACGGGCACGACGCTGGGGCACATCGGGTTCCACGAGATCAACCAGTCGCTCGGGCTGGCCCGCGTCGGCTACTGGGTGCTCCCCGAGGCCCGTGGCCGGGGCGTCGCCCGCCGCGCCCTGCTGCTCGCCGCGCGCTGGGCCTTCGACGAACTGCGCCTGCACCGCGTGGAGCTGGGCCACGCCCTCGGCCACGGTGCCTCCTGCCGCGTCGCCGAGCGCTGCGGCTTCGCCTATGAGGGCACCCTGCGCGGCGCGATGTTCGAGGCGGGCCGCCGGGACCGGTTCCGCGACGTCCACCTCCACGCCCGGCTGGCGACGGACGCGGAGCCCGCGCACTGACCGCTCACGGCCACAGCAGCCCCGTGCGCCACCCGCCGTCCCCGGACCGCCGGTAGACCAGGCGGACGTGCCGGCGCCGGGGCTCGCCCTGGAAGAACTCCACCTCGTCCGGGCGCAGCCGGTACAGCGTCCAGGTCGGCGCCGGGGCGTCCGGGTCGGCGGCGGCGCGGTCCCAGGCCGCCGCCGAGGCGCGGGCCAGCTCCGCCGGGGAGCCGAGGGGCTCGCTCTGCCGGCCGGTGAGCGCGGCGGCCAGCGCCCCCGTCGAGCGCGCCCGCAGGTCGGCCCGCGCCGCCTCGGGCGGGGCGGCGGCGACCGGCCCGCGCACCCGCACCTGGCGGCCGAGGACCGGCCAGTGGAAGACCAGGGCCGCGTACGGGCGGGCGGCGAGGTGGCGGCCCTTGCGGCTGCCCGCGTGGGTGGCGAAGGACCAGCCGTCGGCGTCCGCGCCGTGCAGCATCACGATCCGGGCGTCCGGCAGCCCGTCGGCGCCGGCCGTGGCCAGCGAGACGGTGTGCGGCTCGCGCTGCCCGGCCGCCACCACCTCGCCGAACCAGCGCGTGAACAGCTCCAGCGGCTCGGCGGGCGCGGCGGCCGGGTCGAAGGGCGGCAGTTCGGTCGTCTCCGGGTCCCAGACCCGCAGCGATCTCAGCAGTGCGTCAAGACCGGGTTCCATGCCCCGATTGTCGGTGACGGGGGCCGCTCACACCGTCCCGAGGTCGGAGGAGACCCACCGTTCGGGCCGCATCCGGACGACCACCTGGTCGCCGTGGTTCTGCCAGGCGAAGTCGACGTAGCCGTCGACCTTCTCGGGCGGGAGGTACCGGGCGGAGACCTCGTGGAGCCGCTCCCGGGTGGCGGGGACGGTCTCGACGACGGGGCCCTCCACGGACACGTACCGGATCGTGGGCTCCAGCCGGTCGACCAGCAGCGAGAACCGGCCCGCCGCCTTGATCAGCTCGTACTTGCGCGAGGTGGCCCCGGTCATGAGCCACAGGGTGTCCTCGCCGGCCGTGTACTGGTACCAGATCGGCACGGTCAGCGGGGCGCGGCCGGCGCCGGCGTCCACCGCGAGGGCGGCTACATGGGGCTCGGCCAGGAACTGTTCACGCTCTTCGCGGGTCAGGGCCATCGTGGTCTCCTCCTGCGGTACGGGCGTCACGTCATCGGGCGCAACGGGGACGGTCGGTGAAGTGTTCCCGCGCGAACGCGACAGGCGGCGGTCCACCCGGGTGAACCGCCGCCTGCCAGACAGGACTTGGCGCGGAGGAAAGCGAGGGCCGCGCGCCCTCCGGGGAGTTACCTCGTGGGCTTCCTCCCGGTGATGCCGAGGTGCACCAGCACGGCGAGACTGGGCCTGAGTTCGGCCTGCTTGACGCCCCAGGACGAGACGCCCTTCTGGTGCGAGGCCACGGCCGCGAGCATCGCGACCAGGGAACCGGCGACGGCCGCCGGGTTGAGGTCCTTGTCGACCCGTCCCTTGGACTGGAGTTCGGCCACGGAGTCCGCCAGGGAGCCGTTCACCGAGTTGAGGATCTTCGCGCGGATCTTGGCGAACCGCTTGTCGCCCTCGGCGGCGCCGAGGTCGACGACCCGCAGGATCGCTTCGTTGCGCTTGTAGAACTCCAGGAAGCCCTCGACCAGTTCCTGCGCGGTCTGCCAGCCGGCCTTGCCCGCCCAGGAGCGGCCCTCGACCAGCGCGGCCAGTCCGGCGCCGTCGGCGGCCATGCGCTCGGCGATCTCCAGGACGGCGCCCTCCACGTCCGGAAAGTACTGGTAGAAGGTCGCGGGTGAGGTGCCCGCCCGGCGGGCGACATCGATGACCTTGACGTCGCGGTACGGGGAGGAGCTGAGCATCTCGCTGAGGCAGTCGAGCAGTTTCTGCCGGGTCGCCTGCCCTCGCCGGCCGGCCACGCGGCCGTCGACGGTGCGCACTTGTCCTGTCATGCCGTCAGCTTACCGACGGGTGAGGGGAGCGCTATTCGGCCGACTGCAAATGGGTCGCGAGGGTGCGAAGAGGCCGCTGTGCCTGGTCTGCGCGGTGCGCGGGAGCCGGTTACGTTGACGGCATGGCCGAAAACAGGGCATCCGCGGATGCAGAGGGCGTCCCCTGCTGGGTGGACGCGCAACTCCCCGACGTGGCGGCGGGCCGACGCTTCTACGGCGGCCTCTTCGGGTGGGCCTTCGACGCCCCGGCGGACCCCTCGGGCGCGGTCCTGGCCCGCCTCGGCGGGGAGCCGGTCGCCGCGCTCGTCCCCAAGACGGACGGCCGGATGCCGACGGTGTGGACGGTGTACTTCGCCACCGCCGACGCCGGGGCGCTGGCCGCGCGGATCGAGGCGCGGGGCGGACAGCTCGTCATGGCCCCGCACCCCGCCGCGGGCTCCGGCCTGGCCGCGCTGGCCGCCGATCCGCAGGGTGCCGTCTTCGGGCTCCGGCAGTCGGCGGACGGGGCCGGGTTCGGCGGGCGGCGGGAGCCGGGCGGGTTCGCGTGGGCGGAGCTGTACACCCGGGACACCGAGGCCGCCGACGCGTTCTACGGCGACCTGTTCCACGCCGCCCTGTTCGGCCCCGGCGCCCGGCCCGACTTCGGCCGGGCGGCGGTCACCGAGGTCTTCCCCGCCGAGATGCCGCCGCACTTCCTGGTCCACTTCCGGGTCGCCGACTGCGCGGCGGCGCTGGAGCGGGTGGCGCGGCTCGGCGGGCGGGTCCAGGTGCCGCCCTTCGAGGCGTCGTACGGGCGGATCGCGGTGGTCACGGACGACCAGGGCGCCTCGTTCGGGCTGCTGCAACGTTGACCTATGAACGCCTTCGACCGCTAATGACACGAGACACCCTGATTGTCACCAGGTTCGCAACCGGCGGTCCGGACAGGAAGAATCGGGGTGCGTGCCGCCACGGCGTAGCGGTGGTGAGACGCTGCACTTCGGCCGCGGACATATGTGGGTGGCGCGGCTCGTACGGGGAGGTGGCAGGCAAGTGGATCAGCTTACGCAGCACGATCCGCGACGGATCGGGCCGTTCGAGGTGCTGGGGCGGCTCGGGGCCGGCGGCATGGGGCTGGTCTACCTCGCGCGCTCGGCGTCCGGGCGGCGGGTGGCGATCAAGACGGTGCGCACGGAACTGGCGGAGGACCAGCTCTTCCGCGTCCGGTTCACCCGCGAGGTCGAGGCGGCCCGCGCGGTCTCCGGCTTCTACACGGCGGCCGTGGTCGACGCCGACCCCCGCGCGGCCGTGCCGTGGCTGGCCACCGCCTATGTGCCCGCTCCCTCGCTGGAAGAGATAGTGAACGAGTGCGGGCCGCTGCCGGCCCAGGCGGTGCGCTGGCTGGCGGCGGGCGTCGCCGAGGCGCTCCAGTCCATCCACGGCGCCGGGCTGGTCCACCGCGACCTCAAGCCGTCCAACGTCCTCGTCGTCGAGGACGGCCCCCGGGTGATCGACTTCGGCATCGCCTCCGGCGTGTCGAACACCCGTCTGACGATGACCAACGTCGCCGTCGGCACCCCCGCCTACATGTCCCCGGAGCAGGCCAAGGACTCCCGCAGCGTCACCGGCGCCAGCGACGTCTTCTCCCTCGGCTCGACCCTGGTCTTCGCCGCCACCGGGCACGCCCCCTTCCACGGCGCCAACCCGGTCGAGACGGTGTTCATGCTGCTGCGCGAGGGCCCCGACCTGGACGGGCTGCCCGAGGAGCTGCGCCCGCTGATCGAGTCCTGCATGCAGATGGAGGCCGCGGCCCGCCCGAGCCCCGCCGACCTCCAGGCGCAGCTCGCCCCGCACCTGTTCGGCTCCGGCTCCGACGACAGCGGTACGGCGTCGGCGTGGCTGCCCGAGCGGGCGGTGAGCCTGATCGAGTCCCGCCGGGGCGGCCGTCCCCCGGCCAAGCCGGGACCCGCCGCCGGCCGCAGCGCCGGCCGCGCCCCGGCCGTGCCGCCGCCGCCCGCGCACGACCCCGTCGTCCCGCCGCCGCCCGCCACCGCCCCGCCGGTGCCCGCGCAGGCCGGCGCCCCCGGCACCGGGCCGGTCAGGCTGGCCGGCGCGGCGGTGCCCATCGGCCCCGGCCCCCGGGTCGCCGACACCCGGGCCACCGCCGTCAAGGCGCCGCCCCCGGAGGCCGCCCTCGCCGCCTCCTGGTCCAAGCCCCGCCCCGGCGTCAACGGCGCCGACCCCGCCGTGCCCGCCGTGCCGCCCGCCCCCGCCGCGCCCCCGGACGCCGCGCCGGGCACCTGGCGGCCCTGGCGGTTCCGGATGTCCAACGACCTGTGGGGCACCCCCTCCGTCGCCGGCGACCTGGTCTACGTCACCTCCTTCGAGGTGCACGCCCTGGACGTGGCCACCGGGCGGCGCCGCTTCAAGACCCGGGACGTGGCCTGGTCGATGGCGGTCGCGGACGGCCGTATCCACGCCTCCGACGGGCCGACCCTGTTCGCCCTGGACGCCCGGTCGGGCGCCGACCTGTGGCGGTCCCCGACGGACGCCTGGGTGTACTCGCTCCAGGCCGACCGGGGCACGGTCGTCACCGGCACCCGGGGCGGCGGCGTCCAGGCGTGGGAGGCGGGCGGCGGCCGGAAGCTGTGGGAGATCACGGGCTGCCAGACCGACTTCGAGTCCCCCGAGGCGGGCGCCGTCCTGCACGACGGCACGGTGTACGTCTGGCAGGACGCCCGGCTGCGCGCCCTGGACGCCCGCAGCGGCGACGAGCGCTGGTCGTACCCGATCGGCGACGCGGCCTCCTGCGGCGGCGTGCCGGTCCGGGTGGCCCAGGCGCCGGACGGTTACGTGTACGTCAGCGCCGGTACCCGCGTCCTGGCGCTGGACGTGGCGAGCGGGCACGTGCGCTGGCACTTCGAGGCCCCGGCGGTCTTCCTGTGCCCGCCGGTCTTCGTGCCCGGCCCGGCCGTCACCGGCGGCGGTGTCTACCTCGCCGACTACCTGGGCACGGTCTACGCCCTCGACGCCGCCGACGGCCGCGACCGCTGGCGGATCGCCACCGAGGCCCGCGCCGCCACCGACCCGGTGCTGGTCGCCGGGGGCCACGTGCACGTCGGCAGCGGCAAGGGCCTCTACACGCTGGACGCGGTCACCGGTACGCCCAAGTGGCGTTTCCAGGCGGGCGGGGACATCGTGGGCGCGCCCGCGGTCGCCGAGGGCCGGGTGCACTTCGGCTCCACCGACCACCTGCTCTACACGCTCAAGGCCGACGACGGCCGGCTGCGCTGGAAGCTGGCGACCGGCGGCGAGATCACCGGGTCGCCGGTGGTGCGGGACGGCATCGTGTACGCGTGCAGCAAGGACCGCTGCGTGTACGCGCTGGACGCGGAGAAGGGCACCGGCACGGCCCGCACGGCCTGACGGCCCGGCCCGCACGGCCTGACGGCCCGGCCCGGGGCCGCCCGCCCGTGCCCGGACATGCCTCGGCCGCGGCGGCCCCCCTCCGCGCCGCCGCGGCCGGTCCCCGTCAGGAGATGGCTACTTGCGCCCGTCCAGGTCCAGGGCGGGCGGCGCGGGCATCCCGTTGTCCATGGTGGTGATGCCGGAGGTGTTCACGGGCTCGCTGGGCATGCCGTTGTCCTGCGTGGCGGCCTCGGGCTCCTTGGCGGCCGGGGTGGGCATGCCGTTGTCCTGGGTGGTGGCGTCCACGATCTTCTCGTCGCTCATGCGCTGCGTCCTTAGCTGTGGTGGCGAGGTGCCGAGTGAGGAACGCCCGTCCGGTAGCTCCCCCGAGGGCTGCCGGACGGGCGTTCGGAGCCGCACCTTAGCCGGTCGGGCTCCTGGGCGGACCGCCTGCCCCCCGACGCGACGGTCCGTGGGACAGAGAGTGCCGGGTGCCGATAAACAAACGCTGAACGCCGCCCCGGCCGCCCGCCTCAGGCCGCGCTGGTGGCCGGCGAGAGCAGCGCCCGGACCTGCTCCGCCTCGGGCAGGCTGCCGTTCTCCTCCAGCAGGCCGAGCGCCTCCTGCCAGCAGGCGGTGGCCCGGTCCACCTGGCCGAGCAGCACCAGCGCCCGGCCGAGCAGGGTGAGCACGGTCCCCCGCATCCGGTCCCCGCCGATGCAGCCCAGCGCCAGGGCCTGTTCGGCGGAGCACGCGGCCTGCGCCGGCCGGCCCGCCGCGAGATGCGCCTCGGCCATCCGGAAGTGGGTCGTCCCCTCCCACAGCCGCTGCCGGTGGGCGCCGAACACCTCCAGCGCCTCGGTGAACTCCGCGAGCGCCTCGCCGTACCGGCCCGCGTGGGTCAGCGCGATGCCCAGCGTGAAGTGGCCGTTGCCCAGGCGCAGGGTCCGCCCGATCGCCCGGTAGGCGAGCAGCGCCCGCTGGGCGATCTCCACCGCCTCGGTGACATTGCCCAGGCCCAGGTGGGCCCGGGAGAGGTTGCACAGGCTGAGCGCCTCCAGCGGGCGGTTGCCGATCGCCCCGTACCCCTCGATGGACCGCTCGAAGAAGGTCTTGCCCTCGGCGGAGCGGCCCTGGTGCAGACAGGTCAGCCCCCGGTCGTTGGCGGCCCAGCTCACCGCCATGGCGTCCCCGGCCAGGGCGGCCAGGTCCATGGCGAGCCGGGCCTGTTCGGCGGCGTGCTTGATACGCCCCGAGACCAGCAGGACGTTGGTGAGGGTGGTGCGCGCCCGGCCCTCGGCGCGGACGTCCCCCGCGTCCCGGGTGGCGTCGCACAGCGCGCGGGCGGTGGTCTCGTACTCGCGGGAGTTGGCCCCCGACTCCGTCAGGTCCTTGGCCGCCCACAGCAGGTCGACGGCCCGGCGCAGCCGGTCGGTGCCGGCCGCCTGCCGTACGCAGGCCAGCAGCGCGGCGGCCTCCGAGTACAGCCAGTCCAGCGCGGCCGTGCCCTCGGTGAACCGCAGCCCCGGGTGGACGGTGGCCTCCAGGTGGTCCACCAGCCGGTCCCCGGGCCGCTCCAGCGCGTAGACCCCGGCGGCGGTGGCGAGGTAGAAGTCCAGCACCCGGGAGAGCGCGGCCGACCGCTCCCCGGCCGGCTCGTCGCGTTCCGCGCAGGCACGCGCGTAGAGCCGTACCAGGTCGTGGAAGCGGTAGCGGCCGGGCGCCGCCGACTCCAGCAGGGACGTGTCGACCAGCGACTCCAGCAGGTCCTCGGTCGCCTCCGCCGTCAGGTCCAGCACCGCCGCCGCCGCCGACAGGGAGACGTCCGGGCCGTCCGCGAGGCCCAGCAGCCGGAACGCCCGTGCCTGGGCGGGCTCCAGTTGCCCGTACCCCAGCTCGAAGGTGGCCGCCACCGCCAGGTCCCCGGCCTGGAGCTCGTCCAGCCGGCGTCTTTCGTCGGCGAGCTTGGCCGCCAGCACCGACACGGTCCAGGTGCGGCGGGCCGCCAGCCGGGACGCCGCGATCCTGATCGCCAGCGGCAGGAACCCGCAGGCGGCGACGACGTCGAGGGTGGCCTCCCGTTCCGCGGCGACCCGTTCGGCGCCGACGATCCGGGTGAACAGGGCGAGGGCCTCCTCCGGGGACATCACGTCCAGGTCGACGAGACGGGCCCCGGCCAGGCCCACCATCCGCACCCGGGAGGTCACCAGCGCCGCGCAGCCCGCCGTGCCCGGCAGCAGCGGCCGTACCTGGGCGGCGTCGCGGGCGTTGTCCAGCAGCACCAGGACCCGGCGGCCGTCCAGCACGGACCGGTACAGCGCGGCCCGCTCCTCCAGGGTGTCCGGCACGGCCGCCTCGTCGGTGCCCAGGGCGCGCAGGAAGGACCCGAGCACCGCCTCCGGTTCGGCCGCCCGGGGCCCGGCGCCCTGGAGGTCGACGTAGAGCTGGCCGTCGGGGAAGGCGGCGCGGGCCTGGTGGGCGAGGTGCACGGCGAGGGTGGTCTTGCCGACGCCCCCGATGCCGGCCAGCGCGGAGACGGCCATCACCCGGCCGTCCGCCTGCGCCAGGGCGGCGCTCAGCTCCCGCACGAACCCGGCCCGCCCGGTGAAGTCGGGCACGGTGGCCGGGAGCTGGGCGGGGCGCACCGGCACCGGCGCCGGTTCCGCCGGGGGCGCGGACGGTTCGGCGAGGGCCGGGTCCGCGCGCAGGATGCGCTGCTGCAGCTCGCCCAGGCCGGGGCGCGGGTCCACGCCGAGTTCCTCGGCCAGCAGCCGCCGGGTGTCGGCGTACACGGCGAGGGCCTCGGCCTGCCGTCCGCCGCGGTACAGGGCGAGCATCAGCAGCTCGCGCAGCCTCTCGCGCAGCGGGTGGGCGGCGGTGAGCGCGGTCAGTTCGGAGACCGCCTCGGCGTGCCGGCCCTGCTCCAGGTCCAGATCTAGGCGGCACTCCAGGAGTTGCAGCCGCCACTCCTCCAGGCGGGCCCGCTGGGCCTGCGCGTACGGCCCCGGCACCCCGGCCAGCACCTCGCCGTCCCACCGGGCCAGCGCCCGCCGCAGCAGGTCCCCGGCCCGGCCCAGGTGCCCGCCGGCCCGCGCCCGGTCCGCCTCCCCGGCCAGCCGCCGGGCGTCGGCGAGGTCCAGCGCCCCGTCGGCCAGACCCCGCACGGCGTAGCCGCCGGACTCGCTGACCAGCACTCCGGCGCCGAGGACCTTGCGCAGCCGGGACGCGTACGTCCGTATCGCCGCCAGCGCCTGGGAGGGCGGGTCCTCGCCCCACAGGGCGTCGATCAGCTCGGCCGGGACGGCGGTGCGGCCCTCGCGCAGCAGCAGGGCGGCGAGCAGGGCGCGTTGCTGGGGGGAGCCGGTGGCCAGCGGTTCCTCGCCGCGCCAGGCGCGCACCGGACCGAGCACGGCGAAGCGCAGGGGCGCCGGTTCCGCCGCGGAACCGGACCGCCGAGGCTTCGGCACGCGCGGCACACCGTCCATGTCGTCCCCCTAGACGTCCTGAGCAACCCTGCCAGTCTGCCTTGTGCGTGCCGACCTCGTCAGCCGGGGGAGACGCCGATCACAGGCGTTCGCGCGGTACCGTCACCACCTCTTCACCACTCCCGGGACCACGGCCGCTCGTCCAGGTCCACCCTGATGGTCAGCAGCTCGGCGCCGAAGGCGCGCACGGCCGCGCTGTTGAACCGGGGCAGCGCGCGCAGCCGGGCCACCGGGTCGTCGTCGGGCAGCAGATGCGCGGTGGCCGGGTACCAGCGGCCGCGCAGCCGGACGCGGACCCGCGGGTCGGCCCGGATGTTGCGGACGTACTGCGAGCGGTCGCCGAACTCCGACACCAGCCAGAAGGAGCCGCCCACCCGGCGCCCGCCGACCGGGGTGCGGCGCGGCAGGCCGGAGACCCGGCCGGTGGTCTCCAGCAGGGTCTGCGACGGCAGCCTGCGCAGCAGCGCGTTGAGCCGGCGCTGGACGGGCCGCACGGCCCGGTACTTCTTCGCGGGGTCGGATGTCATCTGTCCTTCGGTTTCCCGTCTCGTGACCGTCCCACGGTGGTCCCGTGTTCTTCGATGGTCCCCGGAAAAGCTCAAGGGGACGGGAGAACGGCGAGAGACGGGCGGTGCGGACGTGCGGATCGTGACCTGGAACCTGTGGTGGCGGTTCGGGCCCTGGGCCGAACGGCAGAAGGCGATCCTCGCCGTCCTGCGGGAGCTGCGCCCGGACGTGGTGGGCCTCCAGGAGGTGTGGGAGGCCGACGGCGAGAACCTCGCCGGGTGGCTGGCCGCCGAACTCGGCCTGCACTGGGCGTGGGCGCCCTCCGACGCGCCGGAGCGCTGGCAGCGGCGGCTCCTCGACGACGGGGCGGACGAGGTCGGCGTCGGCAACGCGGTGCTCAGCCGCTGGCCGGTGGCGGACCGGGCGGTGCTGAGGCTGCCCGCCCCCGAGGACCTGGACGACGGACGGCTCGCCCTGTACGCCGGGCTGGACACCCCCGGCGGGCGGCTCCCGTTCTGCACCGTCCACCTGACCTCCGCCTCGCACGCCTCGGCGGTCCGCGCCGAACAGGTCACCGCCCTGGCCGGCTTCGTCGCCGAGCACAGCCGGGGCGCCGGCCACCCGCCCGTCCTCACCGGCGACTTCAACGCCGAACCGGACTCCGCCGAGGTCCGCCCGCTGGCCGCGCACGGCTTCCGGGACCTGTGGGAGTACGCCGGCCCGGACGCCCCGTCCGCCACCTGGGACCCCGCCAACCCGTACATCACCGGCGAGGAGGCGGCCCGCGTCGACCACATCCACGTCGGCCCGCCCGGCCCCGGCACCGCCGTCCGGGCGGTCCGGCGGGCGGGCGACGGCCCCGTGGACGGCGTCTGGCCCTCCGACCACGCGGCGGTCGTCGCCGACCTCAGCGGCGGCCCAGGAACACCGGGTTGGTGAACGCGGCGAGCGCCCCCGGCACCGGCCCCGCCGCGGCCTCGTGCCGCACCTCGGCCCGTACGTAGGCGGCGTACGCGGCGGTGGTCCGCCACTCCACGGCGCCCTCGCCGGACACCGGCAGCGGCGCGCTGGTGTGCAGCACCCCCTGGTCGGTGACGAACCGGACCGTGCAGCGCGGGGCGCCGGTCACCGCCAGGCGCACGGTGACCGGCGTCTCCGGGTCCACCCGCAGCCGCTCCCCGATCCCGGCGTGCTCCCCGCGCCCGCCGGACGCGGTGAACGCCAGCGTCAGCCCGGCCGACTCGGCGATGTACGACCGTCCGGCCCGGATGCCGTCCTGGATGGCCCGCCGGGTCAGGTCGTCGGCGAGGACCACCGTCTGCGGCAGCCCGATCACGTCCGGGTCGCGGTGGGAGTCGCTGCTGCCCATCGCCGGAAGCCACTCCCGGCCCTCGCGCACGGACGCCACCAGCATCGAGTCCCAGTCGGCGAGCGCCACCTCGTCGTCGGGCGTGTACGGCCCGTTCCACACCTCGACGGCGTCCGCCTCGCCGAACCCGAACTTCCAGTTGCAGCCGATGCAGGTGGCGTGCGGATGGGCGGGCACGACCAGTCCGCCGGCCCGGCGGATCTGCCGGGCGAACCGCCCGAAGCGGTTGTCCCGCGCCCGGTAGCGCCAGTCCACGAAGGTCCCCGGGTCGGTGCCGAGCGCCACCACGTGCCCGTTGCGGGTCGTCACCTCCTCGCCGACCATCACCAGCAGGTCGTCCCCGGCCACCTCGGCCCAGTGGGCGTGCGCGGAGTGCGTGTTGTGCTCGGAGGAGTTGATGAAGTCCAGCCCCGCCGCCCGCGCCAGCGCCCCGATCTCGGCGGGGGTGCGGCGTCCGTCGGAGTGCCAGGAGTGCAGATGGCAGTCCCCCCGGTACCAGGCCCGCCCCCGCCCCCCGGCCCGCTCCGGCGGATACACCGGCCGCACGCTCTCGCCCGGTTCGCCGTACGTCAGCGTCACCGTGATCTCGTACGACAGCCCCTGCGGGGCCACCGTGTACGGGCCGAGCACGAGGTGCCAGGTCCCCGCGCGCACCGGCCCCGGCAGGTAGCCCGGCGTGGCCTCGTCGGCGCGGATGAAGAACTCGGTGCGGGCCCCGCCCGACCAGCCCCGGAACCCCCGGCCGCCCAGGTCGGTGCCGCGCTCGTCGAACACGCCGATGTCCAGCGCGTTGCCCGCGGTCCCGGCGGGCACGGCCGGCCGGTCGTAGCCGTAGGAGACCCGCAGCTCGCGCACCCCCGGCGGCACCTCGACCGGCACGTACACGAAGTCCGGCGACCCGGTGGGCAGGGTCCCCCGGATCGTCCTGCTCTGCGGCCCCTCGGCGCCCGAAGCGAAGCTCACGCTTCCCAACGTAAGCGCGGCGGCGGCCCCCGTCACGACCATGGCACGTCTGCCGATGTCTTCACCCATGGGCCCAACGCTCCTCCCCGCTCGTGAACCGAGCGGAACGGCAAGGCGATCGATCGCCGGAGAGCAAGCCAACCTAGGGGCGCGGGGAGCTGCGCGACAAGCCATGACGCACCCGCACCCGGCAGATCACGCCCGCCCCCTTGATCACGCCGCTCGTATCCTCGAAGGATGACGACCTCCGCGACCCCCGGACCCGGCCCCACCGAGAACTCCCTGCGTCGCGCCCTCAAACGCGCCCGAGACGGCGTCACCCTGGACGTCTCCGAGGCCGCGGTCCTCCTCCAGGCCCGCGGCGAGCACCTGGCCGACCTCACCGCCTCCGCCGCCCGCGTCCGCGACGCCGGCCTCGACGCGGCGGGCCGGCCCGGTGTCATCACGTATTCCAAGAGCGTCTTCATCCCCCTGACCAGGCTGTGCCGCGACAAGTGCCACTACTGCACCTTCGTCACCGTCCCCGGCAGGCTCCGCCGCGACGGCCACGGCATGTTCATGTCCCCGGACGAGGTGCTGGACATCGCCCGCAAGGGCGCCGCCCTCGGCTGCAAGGAAGCCCTGATCACCCTCGGCGACAAGCCCGAGGACCGCTGGCCCGAGGCGCGCGAGTGGCTCGACGCGCACGGGTACGACGACACGATCGCCTACGTCCGCGCCATCTCGATCCGCGTCCTGGAGGAGACGGGCCTGCTCCCGCACCTCAACCCGGGCGTGCTCACCTGGACCGACTTCCAGCGGCTGAAGCCGGTCGCGCCCAGCATGGGCATGATGCTGGAGACGACCGCGACCCGGCTGTGGTCCGAGCCCGGCGGCCCGCACTACGGCTCCCCGGACAAGGAACCGGCCGTCCGGCTGCGGGTCCTGGAGGACGCCGGGCGTTCCTCCGTCCCCTTCACCTCCGGCCTGCTCATCGGCATCGGCGAGACCTACGAGGAGCGCGCCGAGTCCCTGTTCGCGCTGCGCAGGACCGCCCGCGCCTACCACGGCATCCAGGAACTGATCATCCAGAACTTCCGCGCCAAGCCGGACACAGCGATGCGCGGCATGCCCGACGCGGAACTGGACGAGCTGGTCGCCACCGTCGCCGTCGCCCGGCACATCATGGGCCCGGCCGCCAACATCCAGGCCCCGCCCAACCTGGTGGACAGCGAGTACGGACGGCTCATCGGCGCCGGCGTCGACGACTGGGGCGGCGTCTCCCCGCTCACCATCGACCACGTCAACCCCGAGCGTCCCTGGCCGAAGATCGAGGAACTGGCCGAGAAGTCCCGCGCCGCCGGTTTCGAACTGCGCGAACGCCTGTGTGTCTACCCGGAGTTCGTGCGGCGCGGCGAGCCCTGGCTCGACCCCCGGCTCCGTCCGCACGTCGCCGCGCTCGCCGACCCGGCCACCGGCCTCGCCCGCGAGGACGCCGTGGTGGAGGGCCGCCCGTGGCAGGAGCCGGACGAGGTGTTCACCGCCTCGGGCCGCACCGACCTGCACGCCACCATCGACACCGAGGGCCGCACATCCGACCGCCGCGACGACTTCGACGAGGTGTACGGCGACTGGGCCGCCCTGCGCGAGGCCGCCGCCCCCGGCATGGCCCCCGAGCGCATCGACACCGACGTCCGCGCCGCCCTCGCCACCGCCGCCGACGACCCGACGAAGCTGACCGACGCCGAGGCCCTCGCCCTGCTGCACGCCGACGGGCCCGCCCTGGACGCCCTGTGCAAGGTGGCCGACGACGTGCGCAGGTCGGCCGTCGGCGACGAGGTGACGTACATCGTCACCCGGAACATCAACTTCACCAACGTCTGCTACACCGGCTGCCGGTTCTGCGCCTTCGCCCAGCGCCGCACCGACGCCGACGCCTACACCCTCTCCCTGGACCAGGTCGCCGACCGCGCCCAGCAGGCGTGGGAGGTCGGCGCGGTCGAGGTCTGCATGCAGGGCGGCATCCACCCCGACCTGCCCGGCACGGCGTACTTCGACATCGCCAGGGCGGTCAAGGCGCGCGTCCCCGGCATGCATGTGCACGCCTTCTCGCCGATGGAGGTCGTCAACGGTGCCACCCGGACCGGCCTGTCGATCCGCGAGTGGCTGACGGCGGCGAAGGAGGCCGGCCTGGACTCGATCCCGGGCACGGCCGCGGAGATCCTCGACGACGAGGTCCGCTGGGTTCTCACCAAGGGCAAACTCCCCGCGGCCACCTGGATCGAGGTCGTCGAGATCGCCCACGAGCTGGGCATCCGCTCCTCGTCCACCATGATGTACGGCCATGTCGACCAGCCCCGGCACTGGCTCGGGCACCTGCGCACGCTGGCCGGCATCCAGCAGCGCACGGGCGGCTTCACGGAGTTCGTGACGCTGCCGTTCATCCACACCAACGCGCCGGTCTATCTGGCCGGCATCGCCCGCCCGGGGCCGTCTACGCGGGACAACCGGGCGGTCACGGCGATGGCCCGGCTGCTGCTGCACCCGTACATCCCCAACATCCAGACGAGCTGGGTCAAGCTGGGCACGGAGGGCGCGGCCGAGATGCTGCGGTCCGGGGCGAACGACCTGGGCGGCACGCTGATGGAGGAGACCATCTCCCGGATGGCGGGCTCGTCCTACGGTTCGTACAAGTCGGTGCAGGACCTGGTCGCGGTCGCGGACGCGGCCGGGCGGCCCGCGAAGCCCCGTACCACCCTGTACGGCGAGGTCCCCGAGGAGCGGCGGCGCGCGGCGGCGGCCTCCGACGGGCACCTGCCCGAGCTGCTGCCGGTACTGGACTGAGGCCCGGCCCCGGTACCGGCGGGCGACGACGTGGTCACCGACCTCTCCTTCTCCGTCGTGCACCGGGGGCTGCGGCTGCCGGACCTGGCCGGTCCGCCGACCGCGGGCCGTGACGCCGCTCAGGCCACTCACAGTACGATGATCGGAGGATTGTCGTAGCTGAGGAGATGCGTGCCCGTGCCTGCCCGACTTCCTTCGTGGGCCTGGGTCACCGGTCTGACCGCGGGCGCGGTCGTGGTGGTGACCGCGCTGGCCGTGCAGGCGGACCAGGGCCCGCAACCCACGGCCGCGGTGTCGCCCCGGCCCTCCGTCTCGGCGACGGCCGACGCCAAGCCCACGCCCAGGCAGTCCGCGACGCCCGCGGTGCCGGACGGCTCCGGCACCGGGCGGCGGATCGTGTACGCGCTCCGGGACAAGCGGGTCTGGCTGGTCGACGCCAGTGACGCCACGCGGCGCAGTTTCACGGTGTGGCCGGGCACGGTCGGCCCCGACCCCGGCAGCTACACGGTCGGCACCCGCACCGAGGCGACGACCGGGTCGGACGGGGTCGCGGTCGAGCACATCGTGTACTTCGCCCTGGCCGACGGCATCTCGGTGGGCTTCTCCAACGCGGTCGACGGCTCCTCGCCGCCACCGCCCGCCTCCGGCGTGAAGACGGGCGGCATCCGCCTGCACAAGGCGGACGGCGAGGCGCTCTGGGCGTTCGCGACGGCGGGTACGACGGTCAGCGTGATCGGGTAGCGTCGCCGTCCGCCAGGTGGTCGACGATCAGGACGACACCGCTGAGCAGGAATATCCGGGTGGCGGCGTCCAGCCCGTTCCAGTCCCCGGACTGCCACATGGCGAACCACTCACCGCCGATCCCGATGAACCCGGCCCCGAACAGCAGCATCACCATCAGCAGCCCGTACGTGGAGATCCGCCGGGCCCCGGCGTGGTCCCGCCGGGCCCACAGCCAGGTCCCGTACAGCAGCACCAGCGCGGAGACCGTCTCCCAGACGATGATCAGTACGTACGCGGCGTCCTGTATCCACTCGGTGGTGATCGCCCGCCACATCAGATCGTCGTCCTTGAACGTGGTGTCCATGGCGAGCACATGCCGCACGAACTGCTGGTTCGTCCCGAAGTCGGTGATGTTCCCGAAGGCGACGAGCGTCATGTACAGCGCGACGGTCCCGGTGAGCAGGGTGGCGGCAAGTCCGAGGGCACGAGCCTGAGTTGAAGTGACCATGCCCTCTCCTTGCCCCTCAGCCCCGACCGGCGAACGCGAGGAACTCCGCCCAGGGGTCGGCGTCGAAGGTGAGGTGGGGGAGGGCGGTGTCCTTGGAGTCACGGACGTACACGGTGGGGGCGGTTATGGCGACTTCGACGCAGTCAGGACCGTCGTTGCTGCTGTAGCTGCTCTTGAACCAATCCAGCTCGGGGGTCATGTCTCTTCTCCCATGACTTTTTCGATGAACGCCAGCGACTCACGGGGCGTGAGAGCCTGCGCCCGGATCATTCCATAGCGCATTTCGAGGATCTGGACGTTTCGTGGATCACTGATGAGGCGACTGTGCAACTGCCCTTCCGAGTGACCGAGGGTCTTGCCGTCCGGAAGCTTCAGCAGCCGCAGCGAACCGGCCATACCCGCGTGATCGTCCCGGTCCGTCGGCATCACCTGGATGACGACGTGCCGCAACTTCCCGATCTCCAGCAGGTGTTCTAGCTGTTGCCGCAACACCATTTTGCCCCCGAGCGGCCTGCGCAGAGTCGCCTCCTCCTGGACGAAGGTGAGCATGGGCCGGGGGATGCGCTCGAAGACGGACTTGCGGGCCATGCGCGCCTCGACGTACCGCTCGATCTCCTCCTCCGTGAACGCGGGCCGCCGCATCGCGTACAGCGCGCGGGCATACTCGGCCGTCTGCAACAGTCCGTGAATGTGCAGCCCCGCATACGCCCCGAGGTCGACGGCCTCCGCCTCCAGCTTCGCCAAGTCCCGTACGTTCTTGGGGTACCGAGCCCGTTCCACGTCCTCCTTCATGCCGGAGATCTTGCCGTTCGCGCCGAGGACCTCGTCCGTCTTGTCGAGGAAATCCGGCTTGGGGACGCGGCGGCCGCGTTCCACCGAGGAGACCATTTCCTCGCTGTAGCCGATGGCCACGCCGAGTTCGGCCTGCAGCATCCCCGCCGCCTCGCGCCAGAGCTTGATCTGCCGGCCGACCGCCTTGAGGACGGCCGCCGCCTCTTCGTCTTCCACCTCTGACCTCCCGCTGTACGAACCGTACGGCCACGAACAGCACCCGGACAGTGACGCTGGGTACTGTGGCCAAGGGTGTTCACGGTAGGGAAGGGACGCCACGCTGGGTGACATGACCGGTGATTCCGCCCCCGAAATGACGATCCTGTTGTCCGCGACCCGAAGGGGCGCGCGACTCGCCCGTCTGCTGACGGAACGGCAGCTCAACGACTGGAAGGTGCCGTCGGCCGAGGCCGCGCACATCGCGGCCGAGCTGGCGTCCAACGCCGTCCTGCACGGCCGCGTGCCGGGCCGCGACTTCCGGCTGTCGCTGCGGTGGATCGACACCGGGACGGTCCGTATCGAGGTGACCGACGCCCGGGGCGACCGCGTCCCGTGCCTGAAGGACCCGACGTTGGCGGAGGGCGGCCGGGGCCTGCTGATCGTGGACGCGTACGCGGACCGCTGGGGCGTGGAGCGCGTGGGCCCGGTGAAGACGGTGTGGGCGGAGGTGGTACCGGACCGTGCGAGCCTGTGAGCCGGTGGGTACGACGCCGAAGACCAGAGAACCGATCCAGGCCGCGTACCGACACCTCCGCCGGTACCGTACGAGGAGCGAACCACCAGCACCGGAGGTCACGATGAGCGCTCAGAGCGACGGCCCGTACGGACCGCTGATCCCGATGCCTGAGCTGACTCCCGAGGCCCTGCGGCGGGCGGTCGCGCGCATCGCTCCGAGCCGTCTCCCGGCACTCACCCAGCATCTCTTCGAAGCCACGACCAACGCCCAGCAGACCCGGAGCCTGGCCCCGCTGCGCGCGTTCGTGCACTCCTGGGCCGTCTTCGTCGCCATCGAACGCCATCCGGCCCGCGCCGACCGCCTGCGAGAACTGGAACGCATCGTGGACGCCGGGGAAGCGGACCCGTCCGCAGCCATCACCGAGATCCAGGCGATCCGGGAGGCCGCGGAGGCAGAGGCAGGACTGTGACGGACTGGTCCTGGGACTACAACCCGAGTGCGGACTACATCACCGACGGCCTGCCACCCGAGGTGGTGGCCGAAGTGGAGCGGCTCGCTG
This sequence comes from Streptomyces sp. NPDC000134, assembly GCF_042899225.1. Lineage (NCBI taxonomy): Bacteria > Bacillati > Actinomycetota > Actinomycetes > Kitasatosporales > Streptomycetaceae > Streptomyces > Streptomyces sp. NPDC000134. Next base: position 234,509 of record NZ_JBIAZN010000002.1, on the reverse strand, counting down.
CCGAGCTGGCCGTCCTCGGTCACGACTCGGTGCGGGTCGGCAGACCCTTCGACCGCGAGGGCGGGCTGCGGGAGTTCGACATCTTCGGGGGTCGCGGATTTCTCAGCTTCCTGCCCGTGCCACGCCACGAATGCGTCTACGTCTGCAACGTGACCTGGTACGGCTGACCGTTCTCCCCGGAACGTGAACGGACCGCCGTAGATCCACACCCCTTCCTCACGCCACCGGCATCCGGCTTGTCCTGAACCGACCGACCCCGTTCGATTACAGTGCTGGACGGCATACGTACGGACGGTGGCCGGGGAGGTCGAGGTGGGTGCGACTGCCGGTGCCGTCTGGGGCCGTGCCGAGCAGCAGGACTTCCGCAGCCGGGTGCGCGGCACCCTCCTCGGCGTGGCCGTCGGGGACGCGCTCGGCGCCCCCGTCGACGGCATGGCACCGGAGGAGATCCGCGCGGCGCACGGCGCGGACGGCGTCGTCGACCTGGCCGTCGCGTACGGCCGGCGCGGTGCCGTCACCCACTTCACCCAGCTCACCCTGTTCTCCGTCGACGGGCTGATCCGCGCCCAGGTCCGCCGGGACACCGGCGCCTGGCATCCGCCGACCGATCTGCACCGGGCGTATCTGCGGTGGGCGGCGACCCAGCGCGACTGGGGCCCGGACGAGCGCCGCAAGGAGGACGGCTGGCTGGCGCGGGAGGAGTGGCTCTACGCGCGGCGCGCTCCGACCCGCGCCCTGCTGCTCGGGCTCGGCGACGACACCATGGGCACGCCCGAGGCGCCGAAGAACCCGGGGGAGCGGGGCCCCGAGGCCGCCGCCCGGTCCGCCCCGTTCGGCCTGCTCGTCGGCTGGGAGCCGCAGCTCGTCGCCCAGTTGGCCGTCGAGTGCGCGGCGCAGACCCACGGCCACCCCACCGCCTGCCTCGCGGCGGGCGCGTACGCCCTCGCCGTGCACGGACTCGCCCGCGGCGAGGGCCTGGACGCCGCCGTGCGGCGGGCGCTCGGCCTGCTCGCCGCCCGCCCCGGCCACCCCCCGGTCACCGACGCCCTCCAGCGCGCCCTCGGCGCCGTGCGCCAGGGCCTGCCCACCCCGGAGCGGGTCGCCGAACTGGCCGGGCAGGGCACCGCCGAGGGCCTGGTCGCCGCCGCCGTGTACTGCGCCCTGGTCGGCGAGGACGTCCGGCACGGGCTGCGCCTGGCCGTCAACCACGGCGGGCCCGCCGCCGCGACCGGCGCCCTGACCGGCGGACTGCTCGGCGCGCTGCACGGCGAGACGGCCCTGCCGCCGGCCTGGCTGACGGAACTGGAGGGCCGCCCCACGATCCTGGAGCTGGCCGACGACTTCGCCATGGAGATGACCCAGGGCCCGGCCCTGCACGGCCCGACCGGTTCCGCCCCGGGCTGGCTGGCGCGGTACCCGAGGGCCTGACCGGCTTTCCACCGGCTCGGCGTCTGCTCCAAGATGACCTGATCACGCACGCGTCCCACCGGGGGAGAACCAGGTGTCCGAGCAGGACCAGCCGCAGCAACCGCCCCACCAGCCCCAGCAGCCGCCCCAGCCCGGATACGGCTACCCCGGCGGGCCCCACCCGGGCGGCCCGTACCCGGGCGGTCCCCAGGGCGGGCCCCCGCCCGGACCCCAGCCGGGCGGCTACCAGCAGCCGGGCGGCGGCTACCAGCAGCCCGGCTACGGATACCAGGGCTACCCGCCCCCGCCGCCCGGCGGCTACCCCGGCGGCGGATACCCGGGCGCCGTCCCGCCCGGCACGTACACCGGCGACCCCTACGCGCCCTACGGCTACGACCCCCTCGGCCGCCCCTACTCCGAGAAGTCCAAGATCGTCGCCGGTGTCCTCCAGTTCGTGCTCGGCACCTTCGGCGTCGGACGCTTCTACATAGGCCACGTCGGCATCGGCCTCGCCCAGTTGTTCACCTGCGGCGGCCTCGGCATCTGGGCCCTGATCGACGGCATCATCCTGGTCACCGGCAACGAGACCACCGACTCCAACGGCCGGGTGCTGCGCGGTGGCTGACGCGACGGCGGCCGCACCCCTCGCCGTGCTCACGGCGGGGGCGGCCGGCGCCGCGTACCTCTACACCACCGACCCGCACGAGCCCGGACACCTCCTGCCCGCGTGCCCGTTCCACTTCGTGACGGGCCTGCTCTGCCCGGCCTGCGGCGGCACCCGCATGGTGTACGACCTGATGCACGGTCACCTCGCCCAGGCGTGGGCGGACAACCGACTCCTGCTGCTCGCCGCCCCGTTCGCCCTCGCGCTGCTGGCCCGCTGGAGCTGGGAGGGGCTGCGCGGGCGCCGCTGGAGCCCCCGGTTCGGCCGCCGTACCCAGCTCGCGATCCTCACGACCGCCGTCCTCTGGACGGTGGCCCGCAATCTCGTCGGCCCCTGAGCCGAGGGGTTTGATCACGGTACTGGCACGATCTCTCCACCGGTATCCCTCCGGCCCCCCTGGCCTCCCTATGCTCACCCCTCACAGGGGGGAACAGCCGGGTGCCGCGCTTCAGGCGTGCCCAGGCGTCGACGCATGACGTACGTACCTCCTGCCACCTGCCACCTGGACATCCCGTTCCGGTGTTTCACGTAAAACCATCAGGAGCAGTACTCATGACCGTCCCCACCCCCGAGGCCCCTTACGGCGTCGACCCGCTCGGCCGCCCGTACTCGGACAAGTCCAAGATCGTGGCGGGGCTTCTCCAGATCTTCCTCGGCGGCCTCGGCATCGGGCGTTTCTACGTCGGTTCCGTCGGCGTGGGCATCGCCCAGCTTCTCACCTGCGGCGGCCTCGGCATCTGGGCGCTGGTCGACGGCATCCTCTTCCTCACCAGCAAGGACCGCACCGACAAGCAGGGCCGCGTGCTGCGCGGCTGACCCGCCCGGCCACGGCGGCCACGGCGAGGGCCCCGCTACCCCGGAGACCGGGGCAGCGGGGCCCTCGCCGTACGTACGCGGACGGCTCAGTCCTTGACCCGCGTCACGACCGGGTCCTCCGTCCCGTCCACCGGCCGCGGGACCGCCGCGGCGGCACCGGCGGCACCGTCCCCGTCCGTGTTCACCCGCTCGATGACCGCGAGCCGCTCCGGGGTGTCCTCCGGCTTGAGGAAGCCGATCAGGATGTAGAGGACGAGGGAGACGGCCAGCGGGATGGACACCTGGTACTCCAGCGGCACACCGCCGTCCACGCTCCAGTTGATCGGGTAGTTGACCAGCCAGAAGGCGAGCAGACCGGTCGCCCAACTGGTGAGCGCCGCCGTCGGCCCCGAGCGGCGGAAGGGCCGCAGCAGACCGAGCATCATCGGGATGGCGATCGGTCCCATCAGCCCCGCCACCCACTTGATCACCACGGTGATGATGTCCTTGAACGTCGGCGAGTTGACCTGGGTGGCCACCGCCATCGACAGGGCGAGGAAGATCACCGTGGTCAGCCGGGCCGCGACCAGCCCGCTGCGCTCGTTCCACGCCCGCGCCCGCGCCGACAGCACCGGCGCCACGTCCCGGGTGAACACCGCCGCGATCGCGTTGGCGTCCGAGGAGCACATGGCCATGGTGTGCGAGAAGAAGCCGACGATGACCAGGCCCAGCAGACCGTGCGGCAGAAGCTGCTCGGTCATCAGGCCGTAGGAGTCGGAGCCGTCCGGCTTCTGGGCGTCCACCAGCAGCGGCGACATCCACATCGGGAAGAACAGCACCAGCGGCCACACCAGCCACAGCACCGCCGACAGCCGGGCCGACCGCTCGGCCTGCTTCGGCGAGGAGGTGGCCATGTACCGCTGGGCCTGGTTGAGCATCCCGCCGTTGTACTCGAACAGCTTGATGAACAAGAACGCCAGCAGGAACACCGTGCCGTACGGCCCGACCAGCGGTTTCCCGTGGCCTTGGAGGGCCGGCTCGTCCCAGACGCCGAAGAAGCCGCCGTAGTCGCCGAGTTCGGCCAGCACGGCCACGAACATCGCGACCCCGGCGAGCAACTGGATGATGAACTGGCCGAGTTCGGTCAGCGCGTCCGCCCAGAGGCCGCCGATCGTGCAGTAGACACCGGTGATCACACCGGTGATCAGGATGCCCTGATTGAGCGAGATCCCGGTGAACACCGACAGCAGCGTGGCGATGGCCGCCCACTTCGCGCCGACGTCCACGATCTTCAGCAGCATGCCCGACCAGGCCAGGGCCTGCTGGGTCGGGAGGTTGTACCGGTTCTTCAGATACTCCAGCGGCGAGGCCACGTGCAGCCTCGACCGCAGCCGGTTGATCCGGGGCGCGAACAGCTTCGACCCGATGGCGATGCCGAGCGCGATGGGGAAAGACCACGTCACGAAGGATGTGACGCCATATGTGTAGGCGATGCCCGCGTATCCGGTGAACATCACCGCGCTGTAGCCCGACATGTGGTGCGAGATGCCGGAGAGCCACCAGGGCATCTTGCCGCCGGCCGTGAAGAAGTCGCTGACGTTGTCCACTCGCTTGTGCGACCAGACGCCGATGGCGACCATCACGGCGAAGTAGCCGATGAGCACGGCCCAGTCGAGACTGTTCATGTGCCCCCTTCCAGGGTCCGCCTTGTGAACGGCCCGCTCATCGTGAGTGCGGTGACACAGGCACGACAAGGAAGGGGGAGGTCAAGAGGAAGTAAAAAAGTTCGGTGTGCTGATCGCGGTTCAGCTACGTGAACGCTGACGCGGGGGTGTCAGCGCTCCTCGCGCCACTCCTCCGGACACGGCGTCCCCCGCGGGAACTGGTACGGCGCCGCCAGCCGGTACGTACCCGGCTTCGGCGCCAGCAGCACCGTCCACCGGTCGCCGTCCGCGTCCTGGGCCGTCTCCATCAGGCAGCCGTTCACGTTCTCGTACGACTTCGCCTCGCCCTCCGGCCGGTTCTTCGAGGCTTCCGTCTCCCGCGGCGGCTCCAGACTCCGGCCCTCGGCGTCCACGATGCTCAGCCACGGCGAGTACGGGATGCGGACCAGCACCCGGCCCGCCCGCCGAACCTGGAGCGTCCACTCGCCCTGCTCGGCCCGCTCCACCACCGCGTTCGGCTCGGCCAGCGGCGTCGGCTCGACCACCTCGAACAACTGCCAGTTGGCGTCCCCCCACACCTGCTTCAGATACGGCAGCCCCCGCTGCACCAGCTCCCGCTCCCGCTCACCGCCGTCCCCGTCCGGCTCGTCCTTCGGCACCACCACGAAGTGCACGGCCCAGCGCCCGAGCCACTCGTGGTAGTTCGCCGAGTTCAGCGTGTCGTCGTAGAACAGCGGGTTGCGCTCCATGTCGGCCTGCCGGTTCCAGCCCCGCGCCAGATTCACGTACGGCGCCAGCGCCGACGCCTCCCGGTGCGAGCGGGCCGGCACGACCTCCACCCGGCCCCGCTCGGCGCCGACCTCCTGCAACTCGTTGACCAGCGGCGCCAGCTCCCGCGCCCAGGACGCGGCGGGCGTGGTGTGCACCACGTCGTCCACCGACTTGTAGCCGATCCACACCGCGAACCCTGAGACGGCGATCACGAGGGCGTACCACTTGCGCGACCTCGGCACCGCGAACGGCAGCGCCGCCACCAGCGCCACCCCCGCGAACAGCATCGCCAGCCGCGTGATGTTCGAGCCGATCTGCGAGCTGATCAGCCACACCAGCAGCACGGCCAGGAAGTACACCGCCGCCGTGATCCGCACGGTGACCCACCCGCGCGGCACCGCCAGGAACACGAACACCGCGTACAGCATCGGCAGACTCGCCGACCCGAACGACATCGGCTGCGTCCCCGAGAACGGGAACAGCCACGCCGACAGCGCCACCACCACGGCCGGCGCGAGCCCCAGCGCCCACGCGCCCGGCCGCCGCTTCTGGAGGAACAGCGCCACCGCGACCAGGCCCACGAACAGCCCCGCCACCGGCGAGGCCATGGTCGCCAGCGCGGCCAGCGGCGCCGCGCACAGCGCCTTCGCCCAGCGCTTGAACCGCCACCGGCGCGGCCAGCAGAACACCACGGCCACCGCGCCCAGCGCGAACATCGTGCCGAGCCCGAACGTCACCCGCCCCGACGCCGCGTTGCACAGCAGCCCGAACAGCCCCGCGAGCGCCGCCCACAGCGCGTTCGGCACCGCCCGGCTGCGCAGCAGGACCAGGGTCAGCAGCCCGGCCGACACGGTCCCCGCGATCATCATCGTGGTCCGCACCCCGAGCACCGACATCAGATACGGCGACACCACGCTGTACGACACCGGGTGCATCCCGCCGTACCAGGCGAGGTTGTACGCCGAGGCCGGGTGCCGGCCGACGAACTCGGCCCACGCGTCCTGCGCGGCGAGATCCCCGCCACTGTTCGCGAAGGTGAAGAACCAGACGACGTGCAGCACCCCGGACAGGACCGTGACGAAGAGCACCGGATGCCGCCGGACCCGCTCACGCAGCCCGCCGAACCGTCCGGCGGACCGCTCCGGCGCACCGGACGCCCCGGCCGTGGAGGCGGGTATTCGAAGGCCGCCGCCCGGCTCCCGGGGGCCGCTGCCCGGCCCGGGATCGGCGTCGTCGGCCCGTGTCGGCTCCGCAGTGGCCACCTGAAGGCACTCCCCGTGTCCCAGTTCTCGCTCTCGGCCGCGTCCCGACCCGTGCGGTCCACGCCCGCGCCGTCGCGACCGGCCACCTTGCCCGTTTCGTGACGCTAGCACGCACCCCGCCGGGCCACTGCCGGGCGGGGTGCGTGACGGACGGGGACGCGCGGACGGTCAGGCCACGCGGGTCAGCTTCTCCGTGAAGCCGGGCTCGGCCAGCTCCCGTCCGAGGGCCACCGGCACCTCGATCGTGCTGCCGCCGGAACCGTCGCCGACGCTGAGCGTGCCGACCTCCGTGCCGGCCTTCGCGGTGTGCGGGATCGAGCCGTCGCCCGGCCCGTCCAGTTCCAGCTTCACGGTCAGGCCCGACCAGCCGACGGCGGTGACGTTCTTCGTGGCGACGACCGGGGTGGTGCCGCCCAGGCCGTCGTCGACCTGCCCGACGACGTCGCCCTTCTTCACGACCGTCTTCGCGGTGAGCGCGTCCTGCCCGGCCTCGATCAGCCTCCGCACGACGGCGGTGACCTCGTCGATGTTGGCGGTGCCGTCGCGCCCGTACTGGCCGAGGGCGGCGCCGATGATCGTCTGGGTCTTGCCGCCGACGGTCTTCTCCGCGGCGAACAGGATGTTGCCGCCGGCCGCGGTGGTGGTGCCGGTCTTGATGCCGATGGCCACGGTCGGCACCAGCCCGAAGAAGTTGTTCTGCTGGTCGCCGTTGAGGTCGATGTAGCTGGGCTGCTTGGAGATCTCCTCGAACACCGGGTTCTCCATCGCGGCACGGCCCAGCTTCACCAGGTCGTCGGCGGTGGAGACGGTCGTCTTGTCCAGCCCGCTGGGGTCCGTGTACGTGGTGTTCTTCATCCCCAGCTCCTCGGCGGTCTTGTTCATCTTCTCGACGAACGCGTCCTCGGAGCCGCTGCCGGAGTCCCAGCGGGCCAGCAGCTTGGCGACGTTGTTGGCGGACGGCAGCATGACCGCCTGGAGCGCCTCGTACTCGGTGATCTGCTGGCCCTCGGTGACCTTCACCACCGACTCGTTCTCGGCCTTGCCGGTCTCGTAGTGCTTCTGCGCCGCCGCGTCGACCTTGATCTTCGGGCCCTTGTCGCCCGGCTTCAGCGGGTGGTCGCGCAGGATCACGTACACCGTCATGACCTTGGCGATACTCGCGATCGGCACCGGCTTCTGCGTACCGGACGTGCCGAACGTGCCGACGCCGTTGACGTCCATCGCCGCCTGGCCCTGACCGGGCCAGGGCACGGAGGGCTTGCCGCCCTCGAACGACACGGTCTCCTGCGCGGTGAGCCGCAGGGTGGGCGTCGGCAGCGGCCGCACGGCCTGTACGACCGCAAAGACGATCACCAGCAGGATGGCCAGCGGCGTCCAGATCTTCACCCGGCGGGCCAGCGTGCGCAGCGGCGTCGGCGGGGGCGGCGGGGTGTTGGTCAGCTCCGCCAGCAGATCCAGCGGCGGCTTCGGCGGCAGCGGCTGCTGGGTGGTCCGCTCCGGCCCCACCTGCGGTACGACGGCGGTGCCTTCCGCCGCCGGCGGCTTGCGGGACGGGGAGTCGTCCAGCGGCTTCAGCGCGACGAACTTGCTGGTGCGCTCGGCGGGGGACTCGTCCTCTGCCGGGGGCTTGGCGTCCCCGAGCTTGAGCATGGTCGTCGGCTGGTCGACGGCGGGGGCGGTGGGGCGCACGGCCCGGAAGGCGGTGGTGGGCTGATCGAGGGGCTGGGTGGTCCGGGGGGTGGGCTTGTCGTCCGCGTCCGCGTCTGCGTCTGCGCCGGGGGTGGGCTTGTCGGACTCGGCGTCGGCCTCGTCCGCCTTGCCGGACTCGCCACCCTTGTCTCCCTTGACGGCCGCACCGCCCTTGTCGACCTTGCCAGCCGCGTCGGTCTTGTCGACCTCGACGTCGGGCTTCTCGGCGTCGGTGGCGTCGGTGGCGTCGGCGACGGCGGGAGCCTCGTCCTCGGCGTCGTCCTCGTCGCCGCTCCGGCCGGCGGCGGGAGCGTCACCCGCGTCGCCGTCCGCGTCCGCGTCGCCGTCCGCAGCGCCGCCCGCATCCGCATCCGCGTCCGCAGCGGCGCCCACATCGGCGCGCGCATCGGCGTCCGCGTCCGCAGCGCCGTCCGCAGCCGCATCGCCGCCCGCATCCGCGTCCGCACCGGCGTCCGTGTCGCCGTCCGCACCGTCGGCGGGCGCGTCCGGGGCGCCCTCGCGCCCCTGGGCGCCCTTCTGCGCGCCGGAGGCCCCCTCGGGCACCTCCACGCCGCCGGCGGCCCCGGAAGCCCCCTGTGCGGCCTTCTGGGCGTCCCTCGGCCCCTCGGAGCCCTCGTCCCCGGCCCCGCCCGCACTCTTCGCGCCGACGGCGCCACCGTCGCCGTCTCCGGGCCGCACCCAAGCCGCCACCGCAGCCTTCAGCCGCGTATCACCGGCCTCGCGGGACTCACCGGCCTCATCGGCGTCCTCCGCCGCCCCGGACGTACCGGAGTCGGACGTACCGGAGTCGGACGTACCGGAGTCGGACGTACCGGAGTCGGACGTACCGGATTCACCGGACGTCGCAGACTTCCCGGACGTACCGGAGCCGGACACCGACAACACCCGCGTCGCCGTATCCACCGCCCCGCCCGCCGAGCGGGCCGGGCGGCCCGTGGACTCCCGTGCCACCGCCAGCCGCGGATCGCGCTGTCCGCCCGGCCCGGACTCCGACTCCGTCCGGGCCTCGGGAACCGGACCCGCACTCCCCGACGTCGGTTCTGCCGACGACTCGCGCTGCTTCGACCTGTCGGGGGACTCGCCCGCCACCGATGCCTCCTCGATTACCGAACCGTGAACCGCCGCCCGGGACACCGCTCGCGGCGTTGTCCGAACCATGTACCAGTGTCCTGTGTACGGCCTGGACCTATGCGGTAGACGAGAACGACATACCTGCCGGTTCCCTTACAAACAGGTCACGCACCCTCGACAGACCAATGTGAGAGGGGTCACCCTGTCATTCATCCACGCGGGGAGGCATGGATGGGCAGGAGCCGCAGAACACTTCCGGAGGAGCTTCTGCTGCTGGCGTTGGACCCGACCACGGGTACCACCGCGCAGCCGCAGTCGCTCGACCTCGGCCTGGCCGGAGCGCAGCTCGTCGAGCTGGCGTTGGCCGGACGGATAGCCCCAGACGGGGATCGTATCGCCGTGGTGGTGCCACGGCCGACTGGAGATCCGACACTGGACTGCGCGTTGGAGCTGCTGCGAAGGCGCGGCGCCCCGGTACGGGCCGTCCACTGGATCGGCGGACCCCGGCTGGGGCTCCGCCAGACCTACCTCTCGCATCTGGAGCGGTGCGGCATGGTGCATGCCGTGGCCGGCCAGATGTGCGGGGTGCTGCCGACGACTCGCTACCAGGCGACGGACACGGCGATCAGCCGGGAGATCAGGTCCCGGCTGGATTCGGCGATCCGCACCGGCGTACCGCCGGACCCGCGGACCGCCGCGCTCGCCGCGCTGGCCCACGCGGTCGGTCTCGGCAAGCACCTCTACCCGGGGAACGAGGGGCGGTCCTCCCGCTCCCGCCTCCGGGATCTGATCAGGCACGACCCCATGGGCGGCCTCGTGGCGCACGCCGTGATGGACGTCCAGAACGGCGTGGCGGCCCAGCCGCGCCGCAACCCGGCCCCGGCCCCGGCAGGCCGCCAGGCCACCGCCGGTTCCAGGCCGGTGCCGGAACCCGCTCGCGGTGTCCCGTCACAACCGCGCCACGGAACCATGGCGCGCGTCCCGGCCCACTGAGACCGGGACCGCCCAGCACACCCGCACCGCCGCCGCACCGCACAGTCCCCCGAGACCCGGTACGGGAGCCGCCGGCCGCGCGGGGCGACAGGACCGTCCGTCCGGACGACGACACGGTCCGCCGCCCCGCGCGGCCGCATCTTCATGTCCGGGGGCGGCGCCCCGAACTGGCGCGTACGCGGCGCATATCGACCATTCCCCAGCGGTAGAAAGCACCTTGATGGCAGTCTGCTCAACAGCAGATACGCATAGTTGCAAGCAGTTCGAGGCACGCAGCCGGAGGTGCACGTCCCGTGGCGTCCAATGTCAATCCCACCGTCCGGCGGCGCCGACTGGGCCAGGAGCTGCGCCGGCTCCGCGAGCTCAAGGGCATGACGGCCGAGGAGGTGGCGGAGCGACTCCTGGTGTCCCAGTCGAAGATCAGCCGCCTGGAGAACGGCCGGCGCAGCATCAGCCAGCGTGACGTCCGCGACCTGTGCGGGGTGTACGAGGTCGAGGACCAGCGGATCGTCGACTCGCTGATGCAAATGGCCAAGGACTCCCGCCAGCAGGGCTGGTGGCACGCGTTCGGGGACATCCCGTACAGCGTCTACATCGGCCTGGAGACCGACGCGGAGTCGCTGCGCACGTACGAACCGCAGATCATCACCGGCCTGCTCCAGACCCGCCGGTACGCCGAGGCCCTGATCCAGGGTGCGCTGCCGGAGACCTCGGTCGCCGACATCGAGAAGCGGGTCCAGGTCCGGATACGGCGACAGGAACGGGTCACCGCCGAGCACAACCCCCTGCGGCTGTGGGTGGTGCTGGACGAGGCCGCGCTGCGCCGGATCGTGGGCAACAAGCAGATCATGCGCGAGCAGTTGGAGTACGTCGCCGAGATGTCGCAGCTCCCGCACATCACCGTGCAGGTGCTGCCGTTCGACGTCGGGGCGCACCCCGGGATCAACGGCCAGTACTCGATCCTGGAGTTCTCCGACACGGCCGACTCCAGCGTGGTCTACATCGAGGGCGTGACCAGCGACCTGTACCTGGAGAAGGCGCACGATGTGCAGAAGTACACGGTGATGTACGAGCACCTGCGGGCCCAGGCGCTCAACGTCGAGCAGTCGCGGCAGCGCATCGAGGACGTCGCCAAGGAGTACGCCCGCTGACGGGTCGCGGGATGCTACACCCCTGTCACACGATCCTGGAAGACTCGCCTGGAATATGCCATCCGGTCGGGTGAATGCCTCCTCCGAACGGCGCAGGCAGCGAGTAGCGTCGATCGCGCCAACGGTCACCGACAGTGGCGTGCACACTCGGCAACTCGCGACAGGAGCACAGAAATGGCGATTCTCCAGGGCGTCACCGACGCATGGGTCAAGTCCTCCTACTCCGGCGGCAACGGCGCGTGCGTCGAGGTCAGGTCCCCGGCCGTGCGGGAGCTGTCCGTACGCGACTCCAAGGTCCCCGAGGGCCCCAGCCTGGCCTTCCCGACCGACGCCTGGACCGCGTTCGTCACCTCGGTCAAGTCCTGACCGCGGCGGCACGGCAGTAGGCACCGCCCGCCGAGCCCTCTCGACCAGCCCGCCGTCCTAGCCGAGAGGGCTCGGCTCTTTCCCGCGGCCTACGCCAACTGTCCCTCGACGGCCGCGACCACCTCCGGGGCCTCCGGTTCGGTCGCCGGCGCGAACCGGGCCACGACCTGGCCGTCGCGGCCGATCAGGAACTTCTCGAAGTTCCAGCGGATGTCCCCGCTGTGCCCCTCGGCGTCCGCGAAGCCGACCAGCCGCTGGTACAGCGGGTGCCGGCCTTCCCCGTTCACCTCGACCTTCTCGGTCATCGGGAAGGTCACCCCGTAGGTGGCCGAGCAGAACTCGGCGATCTCCTCGGCACTGCCCGGCTCCTGCCCCATGAACTGGTTGCACGGCACGCCGAGCACGGTGAACCCCCGCTCGGCGTACGTCGCCTGGAGGCGCTCCAGGCCGGCGTACTGCGGGGTCAGCCCGCACTTGGAGGCCACGTTCACGACGAGCACGGCCTTCCCGGCGTACTGTCCGAGATCCGCGGCGCCGCCCTGGAGGGCGCCGATCGGGATGTCGAGGGGGGACGGGGAGGGCGTGGCCGACTGGGTCGCGTCAGATGTCATGCCACGGATGCTAGATCCTGCCGGCCCGGCCCCGGCGCCCGCCGCCCCACCCGTACGGGTCCGGGCACGCCGATGGCGCGACGGCCGGGACCGTCGCGCCACCGGTGGCCGTGGATCAGCCCGTGGTGCAGGAGACCGTGGGCCAGGTCCAGTTGCCGTTGTGCTGGATGGTGACGCCCCAGGTGTTGCCGCTGCCGTTCGGCTTGGCGACCAGGGTCTGGGAACTCGGATAGCTGGTGCTGGCGTTCCAGGTGGACAGGACCTTCGCGGGGGAGGGGATGTTCATGGTGACGGTCCAGTTGCTGGACCCGGTGACGGCGACGTTGAGGTTGTACCGGTCGCTCCACTGCTGACCCGCGGAGAGCGTGGCGGTGCACCCGCCGGTACCGCCACCGCCCCCGCCACCCCCGCCGCCACCGTCGGGGGCGACGGCACGGCCGGTGGTGGGCGAGATCATCCCGGCGCACAGCCCGCGGCTCGCCAGCCCCTGGGCGATCCGCGGGATCGCGGCGATCGTGTTGGCGGGCCAGTCGTGCATCAGGATGACCTGCCCGTTGGTGAGCCGCCCGGCGGCCTGCACGATCGCGTCGGTGCTCGCGTTGTTCCAGTCCTGCGAGTCGACGTCCCAGATCACCTCGGTCAGCCCGTACTTGGCCTCGACCGCCCGTACCGTCGAGTTGGTCTCGCCGTACGGCGGACGGAACAGCTTGGGCGTGCCGCCGCCCGCGTTGGCGATGGCCTGCTGGGTCCGGGAGATCTCCGAGTCGATCTGCGCCTGACCGAGCTGCGTCAGGTGCGGATGCGTATAGCTGTGGTTGGCGACCCACATACCGGCGTCGACCTGGGCCTTGACCAGGCCCGGGTTGGCGGCCGCGTTCTGGCCCTGGTTGAACATCGTGGCCCGCAGCCCGTTCTGCTTCAGGGCGTTGAGCAGCGTCGACGTGGTGCTCGACGGGCCGTCGTCGAAGGTGAGCCCGACGTACCCGTTGCAGGCGGCGGCCCGCTCCGGCGCGGCGTCGGCGACGGCGGTGCCGGCGGCGGCCAGCGAGACGGCGGCCGACATGGTGACCAGGGCACGCGTGGGGAGACGGATTCCTGTTCTCATACGGGGTGCTCCTCCAGCCTCGGCGGTACGGGGATCAACTCGCGGTACAGGAGACCGAGGGCCAGGTGTAGTTCCCGTTGTGCTGGATGGTGACGCCCCAGTTGTTCCCGCTGCCGTTGGGTTTCCCGACCAGCGTCTGGGCGCTGGGGAAGCTGGCGCTGACGTTCCAGGTGGAGAGCACCTTGGCCGGGGAGGGCACGTTCATCGTGACCGTCCAGTTGCTGGACCCGCTGACGGCGACGTTGAGGTTGTACCGGTCGCTCCACTGCTGGCCCGCGGAGAGCGTGGCGGAACACCCACCGGTACCGCCGCCGCCACCGCCGCCACCGCCGGAACCGCCGTCCCCGACGGTGATGTTGGAGCTGCCGCTGCTCTGGTAGCCCTCGGTCGCCATGATCATGTAGTAGTTGAAGCTGCCCAGCCGCATCCCGGCGCGGGCCCACGCGTCGAAGTGGTTGCCGGTGGTGATGGTGCCACCCGTCCGCTTCGACTGGCGGACGCTCCAGTACTGGTCGAAGGTCTTGGTCCCCTCCACGGACGGGGCGTTGTACCGCGTCGTCTTGTAGATGTCGTACGTGCCGCCGTCACTGGTGACCGTCCCCATGAACGTGCCCGTGGGCCGGAACGTGCCCCAGTTGTCGACGATGTAGTACTCGACCAGCGGGTTCGACGTCCATCCGTACAGCGCGAGGTAGGCGTTGCCGGACGGGTTGAACGACCCCGAGTACGTCACGGCCCGGCGCCCGCCGTTGGCCCAGCCCTTGCCGGCGACGAAGTTGCCGGTGTTGCTCCACGAGGTGCGGTAGTTCCCGCCCGAGCCGAGCGTCATGGAGACGGTGCCCGGCGAGTCCGTCCAGAACGAGTAGTAGTACCCGTTGTCGGTGCCGGTCTGGTTCGAGTTGATCACCGTGTCGGCGTGCGCGGTGCCGGGCATGGTCAGCGCCACGACGGCGGCCATCACGGTCGTACAGACACTGGTGAGAAACAGCCGGAACCGGCCGTGTCTCCGGTCTGCGCGGGTGCGGTATGCGGGTGCGAGGTTCATGCGCGTGCGTCCTCCTCGTCCTCAGTCCTCAGGGGGCCGATGGGAGGACACAGTTTTGATATGCCCCTGCCAGGTGTCAATACTTTCGGCACCGACTTCGAAACATTCGAAGACTGAAGCGGATGATCACCCAGGCATATCCGCACGTCAGAGGCCAACCACCACCCCTGACGACCTACCGAACATAATAAAGCGACCCGGAGAGATCCCCTCCACCTGAACGCTTACGAAACTTTCGGAGCAGCAAAAAGGCCCCGAACCCTGAACGGATTCGGAGCCTGATGGAGAGAGCCGTCAGCCGGCCCGGGGCACGATGCTCACCGCGCGGTAGTCGTACCCGTCCTGCTTGAAGCCGGGCGCTTCCCAGATGAGGTCGACCTCCTGGCCGGGCGACAGCGTGCGGAAGCCGGCCATCTGGATGTCGGAGAAGTGCCCGAAACAACCCCCCGGAGTCTCCACCGAGTCGAGCACCCCCCACCCTTCCTCGTCACTCCACTCACGAACGACCGCAGTCACCATGGGGAAGACGATACGGGCGGGAGCCGGATGCCCACGCGGGCCATGACGGCGCCCGGCGCCGCTGCCCTGGCCGGGCCGATCACCCGACCGGGAAAAACCCTGTCCCGTCCTCCTCGTGGAACCCGGCGGCCTCGTCCTCCCCGAAGTCCGGGGCCTGGAAGGGGTCCGTCGCGGGAGGCGGCGATGCGGTGGCGGTGCTGTGGGTCGCCCCTTCCGGGGCGGAGAACAGCGAGGTCAGTTCGATGAGAGGTCCCCTCAAAGCTTGGTCATCTTGGAGTAAGGGCTCAAGATCCGCTCTTGGGCCGAGCCGAAGTCCACGAGCACCGCGACCCCGCTTTCGACGCCGACCACCCGGCCGAGGCCGTACACGTCGTGCGTCACTTGGTCACCCACCGCGAAATGCTTCGGAGCGGGCGCGACCGGGGCTTTGAAGGGGCTGGTGGGCAAATGACGCTTCAGTGCAGCAGGCTTAGTCATTGCCCCCAGTATGCGCCCAGGACCCACCCTCGCGCTCGGCTCCCGCACGACGGCTTCATCACAAACCGGGGTCGACGGGGTCGGCGTACGCGACGGGCCGCCCGACGAGGAGGCGCCATGCCCGTCCCGGCGTGACGCGGATGGAACCGGCCGGCCGGCGAGACGGGCCCGGCGGGGCCCCGGGCCGGTCGATGAGCGCCGGAGCGCACCCGCGTATCCGTTCCAGGGCCGGAGCCGTCACCGAGGACGGGGTCACCCGTCAGGAGTGATCGCGTCTTACCGCCGGGGCGGTGCGGCCGGTTCCGGGAACGATCGGCCCACTGGGACCGGACGAGACGAAGAGACGTGAGATGAGCGATACGCCCTCAGGCGGCAGGGACGGGGCCGCTGCCGGACAGGCATCACGCAGCCGGTTCCCCACCGGCCGGCGCGCCCCCCTCGTCGCTGTCGCGCGTGCCCTCTTCCTCACCGTCGGTCTCGTCACCGCCTACTCCTTGCTCCCCCTGGACGAGCGGCTCACGGCCGGCACGTCGCTGCTGCTGGTGTGCGGCCTGCTCGCGGTCCTCCTCGTGTTCTGCTGGGAGGTGCGGGCCATCGCGCGTTCCCCCCACCCGCGCCTGAGAGCGATCGAGGGCCTGGCCGCCACGGTGGTGCTGTTCCTGGTCCTCTTCGCCAGCTCCTACTACGTACTGGACCGCTCCGCGCCCGGCTCCTTCAGCGAACCGCTCGACAGGACGGACGCGCTGTACTTCACGCTGACCACGTTCACCACCGTCGGCTTCGGAGACATCACGGCACGCTCCCGCACCGGGCGGGTCCTCACGATGGCGCAGATGACGGGAGGACTGCTGCTCGTCGGAGTCGCCGCACGGGTGCTGGCGAGCGCGGTGCAAGCGGGCCTGAGCCGACAGCGCCAGGTAGCGGGGGCTCCACCACGTGCGGGTACCGGTTCGGCGGAGCGGCCGGACACCGGACCATGACCGTACCTATTGCCCCCTTTCCCCTGCCGCCGACATAGCTGGGAGGCTGGAGCAGGCCCCGGGCGGCAGGTCAGTGGTCGTCGGTGAGCGAGTCGCAGGAAGGGTCAGCCCAGTTCGCCCAGTGTGCTGCGCAGCCAGTCCAGGGGGTCGGTGGCCAGGAGTCGGTCGGCCAGTTCGTTCGCTGTCTTCGTGACGAGGCGGCCGCGGCTGTTGTCGATCCACCGCTGTGCGTGCTGGTAACCCTGGGCCTTGTACTCGATGCCCTGCAGCATGCATTCCAGCTTGTCCGCGTCCCGTGCGCAGATCGCCTCGGGGGACTCCCTGGCCTCGTACTCGCCGATCAATTCGCGCACAGTCGACGCGAGTGCCACGGGCATGCCTGCCATCTGGTCAGCGGTAACCACCTCCGGGTCGACTTCACCGGTGCCGTATTTCTTGGCCAAGTGATTGACGTCCCCGGTCCTGGTCTCCTGCGAGTCGTGCCACACAGCCAGGAACGCGGCACGGGCAGGGTCGGCCCCTTCGAGTTCGGCGATGATCGATGCGATCAAAGAGGTACGCCAGGCGTGCTCGGCGACGCTCTCCGGGTCGCGCACCCCGGCCATCCACCACCCGGTGCGCTTCGACTGCTTGAGCGTCCCGGCTTCATACAAGAACCGCGCCACTTGGGTCAGATCTTCGCTCACGGTGGAGTCTCCTCTCACGCCTCGGCAAGGCGGATCGCATACCTGATGCTGTCCAGCTCTCGGCGAGCGCGAGCCGACAACCCCTGGCTATCCAACATCACCGGCAGTCGGTCGCGCAGGGCTCGGGCCGCTGCGCCGGACGTCACGAAGGTCGGCCGGATGGCGAGCAGGGACCACAGGGAGTGGACGTTCAGTTCGACGTACCCGTGGTGAGGGACCAGCCCGTTCACGAGGTGGGCGAGCAGTTTGTCCCCGGGCCAGAGTCCGGGCCGCTGGGAAGCGATGAAGTCGTCGGACAGTTCCAGGTGGCGGCTCTCACCCACCCAGTACGCCCAGTAGTTCAGGTTCGCGTTCTCGCCGCGATCGTCATCGAGCAGGACGGTGTCGATGAAATGGGCCATTCGTTCACGGTCGCCCTGCCGCGCGCCGACGGCCGCCACCGAGCGGGCGTTCAGCCAGTCGGTGAGCCAACCTCCGGGCCGCTCGGTGGCCTGCTGATGGGCGAGCCACTCCGAGGTGTCGGCCTGACCGTCGTACCCGGACAGGTACAGCGCCTGACGGCGCAGCAGGAACTGATCCGCACGCCGCGCCTTTTCTGCCGTGTCCCGCATCCGAGCGAAGAACCGGCGCCGTTCGGTGTCAGGTAGCTCGGGTGCTGACGGTACGGGTCCTCGGCGAGGTCGTCGGGGTGCGGGCAGGTCGCGAACCGGCTGTGGCGGTACTCGGGTGAGCGGCCAGGCGAGGACCTCGACCAGGTCGCGTTGCATGACCCACGTCCCGAGCGCACTCTCGTCGACGGGTGTCTGCTCGTCGAGGGCGCCGGCCAGAAGCATGTCGGCCTCTACCGCTCTCTCCAGAATCTGTAGCAGGGCGGGAGAGGTGCCCATCCGCATGAGCCGGCGCCGGTGTATGAGCATTTGCCCGACGGGCAACGAGGGCAGGGGACGGCGCCCGGACTCCCAGCCGGCGATCGTGTCCGGCGAGACCTCCAATCGTTCGGCCACATCGTCTTGCGTCTGGCCGAGCTGTTCCCGGACGACGCGGAACACGTATCCGGAGATGACTCCGATCCGGGGTCGGGCGTGCCTTCCCCGACCCCCGGTCAGGGTTCGTCCTGGGCTTGACGGCACCTCGACCCCCTGTCCCCGTGTGGACCCCATCCGTATCTGTACCGCCAGTCACTTCAGGCGGTGATCGGCGTTTTCTACCGTTCATTGAGTAGTGACTCGACAACTGAGCGTATAGGGAAGGTGCAACCGTGGACGCCGATATGCCAGCAGGTAACCGACCGAGGGAGACCTCAGCGGCACTCAGCGTTCTGCTTCCGACGAAGAAAGAGCCCGACGATCCAGGGGCGCTCGTTCGCCCCACCACAGGCCGCCGGCTGGCGACGGAGCACTGGCTCCTGGAAACCCTGCCGGACGCGCTCCGGGACCGGGCCCAGTGGGAATGGCGGCAGCATCGGGTGGCGATCCTGCCGCTCGGTGAACTCTTCTCCGCCGTGCGGATTCCAGAGCGCCTGCTGACCGCCTTGCGTGCCACTACCGGGGACGGGCGCTGCTTGGACGGGTTCCTGGCGGAGGCCCTTGACGGCGGGCCGGTCATCTGTGACCCGCGCACCTCGCGGTACTACGCGCTGGTACCCGCGACCATGCCGGCGACGCTGCACCAGATGGCCGAAGTGTGGCGCGCGCTGGAGGTGGACTGCCTCGGCAGCGGCAGCTACCTAGGAGTGCCGCGGGTGGATGTTGTGAGCCGAGAACACGCGCTCGCATCGTACTGGTCGGTGCCGATGGACCCGGCCGTGGTGCTGTGTACTCCGCTGACGGTCGCCCGGTTGATCGCCGCTGCACAGCACTTCCTGAACATGGAGCCCGAGGTATGAGCGTGTCCGCGCTGCCCCATGGACGGACGTATAGGTGGGCCTGGCGAACGAACCCGATCACCTGCGTGACGGCGACCAGTTGAACAAGACTTAGCGGTAGGCACGGCACGCACGCAACGCTCCGGCTTGCCCGGCCACGGAATCCGTGTAGCTGTCATAAGGGGGCCGGCTGCTTCGGTCCAGCTACCGGGCCAGGGTGGCGGGGTCGATGGTGAGGGGGAACGGCTCGTCGAGCTGGACGGTCTGGCCGGGCAGGACGGTTGTGGCGTCCTGGTAGCCGGAGCCGCTGCGGACGGAGGTGTGGAGAGTGGGGGCAGGCTCCAGGTCGACGCGCCAGTAGTGCTCGATGCCGGCTGCCGCATAGAGGGCGGGTTTGAGCTTACGGTCCGTGAGCCGTGTGGCCGGAGAGGCGATCTCGACGACGAGGAGTACGGCCCCGTTGTCGAGAACGACGCCCGCCTCGGCGGCTGCTTCGGCGTCCGCGACGACGAGGTCGGGGATGAGCAGACCGTCGGGCACGCTGATGTTCACGGCTTCCAGTACCTCGACGTCTGCACCGGCCTCGTCAGCGGCCCGCTCCAGGAGGGCGGCGAGCCGACGTGAGGCCCGCTGATGAGGCACGCTCGGGGCGGGAGACATCAGCAGCGCCCCTCCGACGAGTTCGACCCGCTGATGCGTGTCTTCACCGAGGGCGAGGACATCGTCCTGGGTCCACGGGCCCACATGGTCGTACGCGACACTCATGCCTCCACCTACCTCCTGATACCTACGCTCATGGTGGCACCTACCCTGCCTCGCCGAGGCTCCATTGCGGACGGTTCACCGGGCGCTCGGGAAACGCGGAAGGCGAGTGGCGACGTTCGGGCGGGGGATTTGGCGGGGGCGGACAGCGTGCGGGCGCCGCACAGCTCCCCGCTCTCTGCCCGGGGCCATAGGTGTGCTGAAAGCGCCGGAGCCTCCCCGTCCACTGGACGGAAAGGCTCCTGAACTGGTCTTTCTCTGTGCCCCCGGCAGGATTCGAACCTGCGACACCCGCTTTAGGAGAGCGGTGCTCTATCCCCTGAGCTACGAAGGCGTGGCGTGTTGCCGCCGTCAGTGTAGCGGGTCAGGTCAGGGGGACTCTGCGGAAGTGGCCCGCTGTGCGGAGGTCGGCCTCGATGGCGGCGGCGGTGGTGCGCAGGGGTGGCAGGAGGTCCCGTACGCAGGACTCGGGGGTGCGGCGGGCGGCGTGGAGGGCGATGTTGGCGGCGGCGACCGTCGTGCCGGTGCGGTCGCGTACCGGGACGGCGAGGGTGCGCAGGCCCGCTTCGAGTTCCTCGTCGGTCAGGGCGTAGCCCTCGGGGGCGTCGGCCAGCAGGACGCGGCCGAGGGAGGTCGACCGGGCCGGGTGCCGGGTGCCGACGGTGATGTCGGCGCTCATCACGCGGCCGGCCGCCGCTCGGGCCGTGTACTGGATCTCCGTGCCCGAGTCCGAGAGGACGGCCAGCGAGGTCGACTCGTGGACGCGGGACGCCAGCGCGTCCAGGTGGGGCTGGGCGATCTGGGGGAGGGAGAGGCGGGAGAGCGGGGGGAAGCCCAGGGAGAGGACTTCGGGGATGAGGGTGAAGGTGCGGTCGGGGGACGGGACCAGCAGGCCCGCGTGCTCGTGGGTGATCAGGGCGCGGCGGGCCGTTGCCCTCGACAGGCCCGTCGCCTTCGCCACCTCCGTCAGGGTCAGGGCGGGGCGGCCCTCGCCGAACGCGGTCAGTACGGTCAGGCCGCGGGCCAGGGATTCCACGAACTCCCGGCCCAGTTCCTGTTTCGACGCGCCGGTCCAGGTGGCCAGGCCCGCGGGGGGCGGGCCGGGGGCGGGGGGCGGGGCGGTGCGCAGGTCGTGCTCCATCGCGGCGACCGTCCTGAGCAGGGGCGGGAGGAGGGTGTCGCGCAGTTGCGCTGCCGTGTGGCGGCTGGTGTGGCTGACGACGCTGGCCACGCAGGCCGGTCTGCCCGTGCGGGGGTCGCGTACCGGGGCCGAGACCGCCACCAGGCCCGGTTCGATCAACTGGTCGTCCAGACACCAGCCGTCCGCCGCCGCCCGGGTCGTACGGTGGACGAAGTCCTCGTCGGGGGTGGGGCGGTCGTTCGGGGGGATGGCGGGGAACCCCTCGTCCCGCGGGTCCGCCGCGCGGCGGGTGCGCCAGCGGTGCCAGTCGGTGTCGGTCCACTCCGTCGCGAACAGCGGGCCCGGCGCGGTGCGTTCGGCCGGGAGCAGGTCGCCGATGCGGAAGCTGAGGGACATCGCGCGGCGCCGGGTGGCCTGGTGGATGAAGCGGATGCCGTCGCGGTCGGCGACGGCCAGGGACACCGACTCGTCCAGTTCGTCGGCCAGGGCGTCGGCCCGCGCGGACAGCAGCGCCGGCAGGCGCAGTGCGGCCAGGTAGGCGTTGCCCAGTTCCATCAGGCGGGGTGCCAAGGTCACGTCGCGGCCGTCCAGGCGGACGTATCCCATGCGGGCGAGGGTGGCGGTGATGCGGTCGACCGTGGAGCGGGCCAGGCCCGTCGACTTCTCCAGGGCGCTGAGGCTGAGCGTGCCGTCCGCCTCCGTCAGCTTCCGCAGCACGGTGATCCCGCGCAGCAGCGGGGCGACCGCCTCGGCCGGTATGTCGGCAACGGGGGCAACAACAGCGCCCCTCGCCCCAAGGGCACCAAGGGCGCCAGGTGCACCGGGAGCACTGGCGGCGCCGGCGGCATCGGCGGCACCAGGAGTGCCCGAGGCGCCAGCGGCGGTGGTCATCGTGGGGTCGGGCGCGGGCATCTGCTCTCCGGTACGGCGGTGGCGGCATGGTTACCGTAAGCCCGGAAGGCACGGTTGCCGTAAGCCCTGGGAGGCGCGGTCACGGTAAGCCCCGGAAGGCACGGTCACCGTAAGCCCCCAAGGGCACGGTTGCCGCAATCCCCAAAGGCGCCCGTTCCGCTCCCCCCGGAGACGCCCGCTCCACTACCCCCGATGGACCCGCACCCGCCACCCCCCCTCCCCGTCCGCCCCCACCACCCGCACCGTCACCCTCCGCCCCGGGTCCTTGAACACCTCGCCCCGTCTGAACGTCGCGTCGGAGAGTTCGGCGTGGACGTTGGGGCTGCGGGTGCAGCCGCCGCTGTCGCGGTGGGAGTCGTAGACGGTGACCGGGCCCATTCCGGTGTCGACCTCGGCGTCGACCTTGTATATGAGGATGCCGGGGCGGCACACCGTCTCGTCGTTGCCGGCCCGGGTGCGCAGTTCGACGGCGTATCCGGAGCGGCCGTCCAGGGGTATGACGACCACCTTGTCGCCGCCCGCGCGGGCCAGCGGGGTGAGCGTGTACTCCCTGGTGCCGGGCGCGGCGGCGCAGTGCACCTGGTCGGCGTCGAGCCAGCCGAGCTTCCACTTGTGCCAGCCGAGGAGGTCGTTGTTGGCGCCCCAGTCCTCGCTCATGATGTCCCAGTGCCCGGCCGCGCCCCCGCCCTCCTGGGTGTAGAGGTCGGGCAGGCCGAAGACGTGGCCGTTCTCGTGCGGCAGGACGCGGTAGCCGGTGCGGTCGTAGGTGCCGGAGCCGTCGTCCTGGCGGGAGTAGACGAAGGAGGCGTTGGCGACGGGGACGCCGTCGGCGACGGGGGCCTCGGTGTTGCCGGCGAAGGTCACGGACAGGACGGTGTCCAGGGCGGAGGGGCCGGCGTTGGGGGTGATCAGGACGTTGAGCAGGTCGTAGGAGCGGAAGTCCACCTTCGGGTCGGCGGTGGCCACGAGGTCCTCGACCAGGTCGCGGTAGGCGGGGTCGAAGGGGGCGCCGCGTTCTATGCCGTACTCCTGGAACGGCTTGGGCATCCGCAGCCAGTCCCGGACCGGGGCCTCGGGGCGGTAGTCGAGCCGGCCGTAGGAGGCGGTGCGGAACCACTGCTGGGTCTGCGGGAAGAACTCGGCGTAGCGGTCCAGGGCCTCGCCCTCGCCGGGGGCGTCGGCGAAGTCGACCATCAGGGTGAGGGCGCGGACGGTGCCGGTGGAGCGGGCGTAGCCCTCGGAGGTGGGGACGCCCTCGGACATCTGGATCTCGGCGCCGCCGCTGATCATGCAGGGCCCGTGCGCGGCGGAGCTGGACAGGGCGGCGGGGCCGGGGCCGGCCGCGGTGGCGCCCGGCGTGAGGTGGCCGGTGGCGGAGGTGCTCACCGCGAGGGTCAGCGCGGTGACGGAACCGAGTGCGGCCACGCGGCGGGGACGTATCCGACGGCGCTGTGGCTGCATGCAGACCTCCCGGGCCACGGCAGCCACCGGTCTCCGGCTGCACCCTTCCCGATCACCCTGTGCCGAGGGGGGCGCGGACGCCCGCTGGAGAAGACCGATCGTGGGTTTCCGGCGAGTAGGGGCCGGACGGGTGGTGTGTCCCAGGTCACAGGAAGGAAATCCGGGAGCGGGAAATAACCGGGGATCGTTTCCCCGTTTAGACCTGTGTCCGAGCGAAACGGGGAGTCGATCCCCGCTTCGTGTTCACACAGTCCACCTCAGGAGTACGCCGTGAAGACCGCGACCCCCGTGCAGCGCAAGGTGACCCGGCCGCGCGCCGACGCCCTGCGCAACCGGGAGCGGATCGTCACCGCCGCCCAGGAGATGTTCGTCGAGCACGGCCCCGAGGTGCCGCTCGACGAGGTCGCCCGCCGGGCCGGCGTCGGCAACGCCACGGTGTACCGCAACTTCCCCGACCGCGACGCCCTCGTCCGCGAGGTCGTCTGCTCGGTGATGGACCGGATGGCACGGGCGGCCGAGACCGCGCTCGCGGAGAACGGGGACGCCTTCGAGGCGCTGGAGCGCTTCGTGCACGTCTCCGCCGACGAGCGGGTCAGCGCGCTGTGCCCGATGGTGTCCGTCACGTTCGACCAGAACCACCCGGACCTGGTGGCGGCGCGCGAGCGGGTCGAGCGGCTCGTCGGCGAGGTCATGGACCGGGCCAGGGCCGCCGGACAGCTCCGTTCCGACGTGGGTGTCGGCGACCTGATGGTGGCCGTCGCCCAGCTCAGCCGGCCCCCGGCCGGTACGGAGTGCCTGCGCGGCGACCGGTTCGTCCACCGTCATCTGCAACTGTTCCTGGACGGGCTGCGGGCTCCGGCGCCCTCGGTCCTGCCGGGAGCGGCCGTGACCATGGAGGACTTGCGCCGGCCCTGCGACTGACCAGCACCGCCCGCCTGTTCCGCGACCGAGCGGCACCGCCCGCCCGTTCCACGCACCGCACCTCCTTCCTGCCGACCCCCTCTCGTCTCCCTCACCTTCGTCTTCCGTACTTCTGCGGATCGTCTCGTCGCTACAGCGCCGTAGCCGGGTCGCGGTCCGATCAGTTATTCGTTCAAAAGTTCGATTCGTTTTTCCGTCACGTCCCGAAGTGGGTACTCCCATGTCCGAAACCGCCGTCAAGGCACCCGGCGTCCCCGACGCCGGCCGCTGGAAAGCGCTCGTCTTCATCGCGCTCGCCCAGTTGATGGTCGTCCTCGACTCGACCATCGTGAACATCGCCCTCCCCTCCGCGCAGCAGGACCTCGGCATCTCCGACGGCAACCGGCAGTGGGTCGTCACGGCCTACGCCCTCGCCTTCGGCGGCCTGCTGCTGTTCGGCGGCCGGATAGCCGACCTGTGGGGCCGCAAGCGCGCCTTCGTCGTCGGCCTGGCCGGCTTCGCGCTCGCCTCCGCGCTGGGCGGCGCGGCCACCAACGAGGCCATGATGTTCGGCGCCCGTGCCCTCCAGGGCGCGTTCGGCGCCATGCTCGCGCCCGCCGCGCTGTCGCTGCTGGCGGTGACGTTCACCGACGCCAAGGAGCGCGCCAAGGCGTTCGGCATCTACGGCGCGATCGCCGGTGGCGGTGCCGCCGTCGGCCTGATCCTCGGCGGTTTCCTCACCGAGTACCTGGACTGGCGCTGGACGTTCTTCGTCAACATCCCGTTCGCCGTGATCGCGGCGGCCGGTGCCTGGTACGTCATCCGTGAGCCCGAGGGCAGCCGCAACCGCTCCGCGCTCGACGTCCCCGGTGTCTTCCTGTCCACCCTGGGCCTGGTCGCGCTGGTCTACGGCTTCACCCGCGCCGAGTCCGAGGGCTGGGGCGAGAGCGTGACGGTCGGCATGTTCGTCGCCTCCGCCGTGCTGCTGATCGCCTTCGTGCTGGTCGAGTCCCGGGTCAAGGCCCCGCTGCTGCCGCTGCGCGTGGTCACCGACCGCAACCGCGGCGGTGTCTACCTCTCGCTCGGCCTGGCGATCATCGCGATGTTCGGCCTGTTCCTCTTCCTGACCTACTACCTTCAGATCGTGAAGGGCTACTCGCCGGTCAAGACCGGTTTCGCCTTCCTGCCGATGGTCGCGGGCATGATCACCGGCTCCACCCAGATCGGCACCCGCCTGCTGACCCGCGTCCCGCCGCGGCTGCTGATGGGCCCCGGCTTCCTGGTCGCCGCCGTCGGCATGCTGCTGCTGACCCAGTTGGAGATCGACACGTCCTACGCGGGCGTGCTGCTGCCCGGCATGGTGCTGCTCGGCCTCGGCATGGGTACGGCGTTCATGCCGGCCATGTCCATGGCCACCCAGGGGGTCCGTCCGCAGGACGCCGGTGTCGCCTCCGCGATGGTCAACACCTCGCAGCAGGTGGGCGGCGCGATCGGCACGGCGCTGCTGAACACCATCGCCGCCTCGGCCACCGCGTCGTACATCACCGACCACATCGGGGGCGCCAACAGCCGCACCCAGCAGCAGTTGGTCCAGATCCAGGGCCAGGTGCAGGGCTACACCAGCGCCATCTGGTTCGCGGTCGGCATCCTGGTCGCGGCCTCCGCGATCGCGCTGACGCTGATCAACGTCGGCCGTCCGGGCGGTCCCGCCACCGACGCCGCAGGCGAGGGCGCCGAGGACGAACTGCCGATCCCGGTCATCGCCCACTGACGCCGTACCCCTTCGGGCACCACCCTGTTCCACCCGTACGTACGGGGAGGGGACGCCCCGCACGTACGGTCCCGGCGGACCTGCTCCGGCCGCGCGCTCAGCGCAGCCAGGGCAGGTCCGCGCCCGCTTCACCGGGCTGGAGGCCCTCGGCGACGATCCGCATGATCTCGCCGAGGGCCTCCTGCTGTCCGGGGGAGAGCCGGTCGAAGACCGCCTGCCGGACGGCCGCCACATGGCCCGGCGCGGTCCGCCGCAGGACGTCCCGGCCCTCGTCGGTCAGCACCGCGAACTGGCCGCGCTTGTCGGACGGGCAGTCCTCGCGCCGCACCCAGCCGTTCTTCTCCAGCCGCGCGACGGCGTGCGAGAGCCGGGACCGGGTGATCTTCGCGCTGCGGGCCAGCTCGGTCATCCGCAGCCGCCGCCGGGGCGCCTCGCTCAGCTTGACCAGCAGGCCGTAGTACACGTGCGGCATCCCCGCGTCCCGCTGGAGCTGGCGGTCGAGGTGGTCCTCCAGCAGGGTGGCGGCCTCGATGTACGAGCGCCAGACGTGCTGTTCCTCGGGGGTGAGCCAGCGGGGCTCGTCGTCGCCGGACGCGGGGGTCGGTGCCGTGTTCATGTAACCACTGTACGAGCTGGCTTCTTGAAGGTTAAACAAAGTCGGCGTAGCCTTCCCGGTACGAGCTTGATGTTTCAAGTACCTGTCGAGGAGGGAGCGCCGCCATGTCCGCCGCCACCCAGGAACGCATGCCCGCGCTCTACCTCAGCCACGGCGCCCCGCCGCTGGCCGACGACCCCGTCTGGCCCGGCCAGCTCGCCGCCTGGTCCGCCGCCCTCCCGCGCCCCACCGCGATCCTCGTCGTCTCCGCCCACTGGGAGGAGGCCCCGCTCGCGCTCGGCGCCACCGGGACCGTCCCGCTCGTTCACGACTTCTGGGGCTTCCCCGAGCACTACTACCGCGTGCGCTACGACGCCCCGGGCGCGCCCGCGCTCGCCGAGTCCGTCCGCAAGCTGCTGCGCGCCCCCGGCACACCCGTGCAGGACGTCCCGGACCGCGGCCTCGACCACGGTGCCTACGTGCCGCTCGTCGAGATGTACCCGGACGCGCGCATCCCCGTCCTCCAGGTCTCCATGCCGACCCTCGACCCGGTCCGGCTGATGGAGATCGGCCGGAAGCTGGCGCCCCTGCGCGACGAGGGCGTCCTGATCGTCGGCTCCGGCTTCTTCACCCACAACCTCGCCGCGCTGCGGCAGGACGGCACCCCCGCCTGGTCCGCCGAGTTCGACGACTGGGGCCGGCGCGCGCTGGCCGCCGGCGACGTGGACGCCCTGCTCGACTTCGGCCACAAGTCCCCGGCGGGGCGGCTCGCCCACCCCCGCACCGAGCACTTCGCTCCGCTCTTCGTCACGCTGGGCGCGGCGGACGCGGCCGGTGAGCTGGGCACCCAGCGGTCGGTGATCGACGGGTTCTGGCTGGGGCTGGCCAAGCGCTCGGTGCAGTTCGGCTGAGGGGCGGGAGGCCGCCGGGCGGCGCGGCGACGGCGGCGGTCACAACTCCTTCTCGTACCAGGCCACGTCCCAGTACCGGCCGAACTTGCGGCCCACCTCCGTGTACGTACCGGCGTGCCGGAAGCCGAAGCGTTCGTGCAGCCGTACGGACGCCTCGTTGGGCTGCGCGATCCCCGCGTAGGCGCGGTGCACGTCCTCGCCCGCCAGGGCCGCGAAGAGCGCCTTGTAGAGCAGCGTGCCGATCCCGCGGCGCCCCGCGTCCGGGGCCACGTACACCGTCGCCTCCACGGAGGTGGAGTACGCCGGCTTGGGGCGGTACGGGCTGGAGGTGGCGTACCCCAGAATCCGCTGTGAGTCCGCGTCCGCGGCAACCATCAGCCGGTGCGGTCCGTCTTCCGGGTGGGAGAGCAGCCACGGGCGGCGCTCCTGAGGGGTGAAGGGACGGGTGTCGAACGTGATGGGCGTCTCACTCACATAGTGGTTGTAGAGGTCCGTGAGGGCTTCGAGGTCTCCCTCGGTACCGGGCCTGACCTGGACCTCCGCATGCTCCGACCGCATCCCGCCTCCTCGTGTGGCGGCACAGGGTACTGCATGATCAGAAAATCCGGGGGGCTGGTTGGGAATTCTGTCCGGATTCCAGTCGTTGTTTCCATCGGATGCAGGGCACCCGGTGAGTCCGGATCGGTTCGGAGCACTCGGGAGGCACCCAGATTCCACAGCACCACCCGCTGACCCCACCATCGCAAGGGAGCACGCATGGCAACCCGTGCCGTCGCCCGTCGTCAGTCCGCCACCGGCGAGACGGCCGACGCGGCAACCAGCGTCCGCGCCAACGGCGGCGAGCTCGCCGACCGCGATCTGGTCGGCATGTACCTCGACGAGATCGCGCGTACACCGCTGCTCGACGCCGCCAAGGAGGTCGAGCTGTCCCAGATCATCGAGGCGGGTGTGTTCGCACGGCAGGTCCTTGAAGGGTACGAGGACACCGGGGCGGACGCCAGCCGGGAGGAGCTGCAGGCCCTCGTCGACGAGGGCGAGCGCGCCAAGGACGTCTTCATCCGGTCCAACCTCCGCCTCGTCGTGGCCGTCGCCCGCCGCTACCCCCGCAGCGGCCTGCCCCTGCTGGACCTGATCCAGGAGGGCAACGCGGGCCTGGTCCGCGCGGTCGAGAAGTTCGACTACCGCAAGGGCTTCAAGTTCTCCACGTACGCGACCTGGTGGATCAGGCAGGCCATCACCCGGTCGATCGCCGACCAGTCCCGCACCATCCGGCTCCCCGTCCACCTGGTGGAGGAACTGGGCCGCATCCGCCGCGTGCAGCGCGAGTTCAACCGCGAGCACGGCCGCGACCCGGAGCACGCCGAGATCGCCGCCGAGCTGGGCTCCACGCCCGAGCGCGTCACCGACGTGCTCGACTGGGCCCGCGACCCGGTCTCGCTGAACATGCCGGTGGACGACGAGGGCGAGACCCAGTTCGGCGACCTGCTGGAGGACTCCTCCGCCGTCTCGCCCGAGCAGTCCGTGATGACGCTGCTGCGCAGCGAGGAGCTGGACGACCTGATCGGCCGCCTCGACCCGCGCACGGCCTCCATCATCAAGATGCGGTACGGCATCGAGGACGGCCGGGAGCGTACGCTGACCGAGGTCGGCAAGGAGCACGGCCTGACCCGCGAGCGCATCCGCCAGATCGAGAAGCACGCGCTGCTGGAGCTGAAGAAGCTGGCCCGTGACACCGGCTTCGAAGCGGCGGCGTAACGTACGTCCATGCGGACTCCGGCGCGCGGCCGGCGCCCGGTCCCCCGTGGGAACCGGCGTGCGCCGGGCGCGGGTCGGCGCGAACATGGCCGTGGAACGCTGCTTCAACCCACGGGGTCCAGGGAACAAGCATTCAGGGCCCACGTGTTCGGGCCTCGGGTCACCCCCGGCCCCCGAAGACCACGTCCCGTCGCACTCCCCCCGGTGCCGGGACTTTCCCCGAGCCGGACTCGGCGTTCTCCCCCCGGACGCCGGGTCCGGCTCACCCCCCCGCTTCCACGCGCCGGGGCATCTCCAGGCTTGGGGGGCGGGGCACCCCGAACCTGAACCCCGGGGTGGCCCGCCAGATGGCAGATTCTGCCACAGGGGCATAGATTGCCGACGGTGAGCAGCACCACCTCTCAGCCAGATCGGCCCACGCGATCCGCCCCGCCCTCTCCCGGGCCCTCCCTGACCGAGCGGCGCAAGGCCGAGACGCGGATGGAGATCGCCCGCGCCGCCGCCCGCCTCTTCGTCCACCAGGGCCTGCGGGCCACCCGCGCCGAGGACATCGCCCAGGCCGCCGGGATCGCCCCCCGCACCTTCTACCGGTACTTCGCCGCCAAGGAGGAGGCCGTCGCGCCCCTCTACGCGGCCGGCGCCCAGCGCTGGGCCGAGGCCGTCCGCGACGCCCCCGCCGCCCTCTCCCCGCCCGAGGCCCTCGCCCACGCGGTACGGCACACCCTGACGCCCGGCGCCGGGGTGTCGGCGGCCTCCTGGGAGTGGGTGCGCACCCTGGTCCGGCTCTCCGGGACCAGCCCGGCCCTGCGCAAGGTCTGGGCGCAGGAGTGCCACGCCTCGGAACGCACGCTCACCGAGGTGCTCGCCGCCCGCGCGGCCGACGGCGACGACAACGTTGCCGGGCGCCTCGCGGCCTCCCCGTACCTGCGCTTCGCCGCCGCCACCGCGGGCGCCGCCGTCCGCATCGCCGTCGAACACTGGGCCGACGACGACCGCCCGGCCCGCGCCGGCCAGGGCCCCCTCGACGTGGCCCTCGCCAACCTGGCGACGCTGCACGCCCTGCCGTGGGAGACGATCACGCGGGTGCCTGGGTGAGGGGGGCCGGGGCCTGGTCGGGGGGTGCTGTCCGCCCCCCGCCCACCCGGGTGCCCGCCCGAAAGGGCCCTGGTCACAGGGTCACCGTCCGTCCCCGGCCGCCCGGCTCAGCCGGGCCCCCAGCTCCCGTACGCACGCCACCAGCGCCGCCGGTTCCCGGACGCGGAAGTCGAATCCGAGCATCGCCAGGCGGACCGCCAGCCACTCCGGCGAGTCGGTGACGGTCGCCCGCAGCACGCACGAGGTGCCGTCGGCCGTGGGCTCCGGGGAACCGAGCCAGGCCGGTAGCCGGGCCGCGACGACCGGGGCCGGCGCGGCGAAGACGACGACCGCCTCGTAGGAGTCGCCGCGCCGCTGCATGGACCGGCGCAGATACTCCGCCGCGCTCCCGGTGGGCAGCTCGCGGGGCGTGAACCGGGCGCCGGTGGGGAACGGGTCGCTGACCCGGTCGACGCGGAAGGTCCGCCAGTCGTCCCGGCCGAGGTCGTAGGCGACGAGGTACCAGCGCCGCCCGGTCGACACCAGCCGGTACGGCTCGGTCACCCGCCGGGACCCGGTGCCGTCGCCGGCCCGGTAGGCGAATCGGAGCCGCTCGCGGCCGGCCACCGTCGAGGCCATCACGGTGAGCGTCTCGGGGGCGATACTCGGACCGTCCCCGCTGGTCAGCGGGGTGGTCGCCGCCTGAAGGGTGGCGACGCGGTGCCGCAGCCGGGACGGCAGCACCTGCTCCAGCTTGGCCAGCGCCCGCACCGACGCCTCGTCCACGCCCGCGACCGCGTGCCCGGCCCCGGCCCGCAGCCCCACCGCGATCGCCACCGCCTCCTCGTCGTCCAGCACCAGCGGCGGCATCGCCTTGCCCGCGACCAGCCGGTACCCGCCGTCGGCACCCATGGACGCCCGCACCGGATAGCCCAGTTCGCGCAGCCGGTCGATGTCCCGCCGGACCGTGCGCCGGGACACCCCGAGCCGCTCGGCCAGCTCACCGCCGGGCCATTCGCGGGGCGTCTGGAGGAGTGAGAGGAGCGTCAGCAGCCGGGCCGGGGTGTCCGTCGTCATGCGTCCGAGAATGCCTCACCACTAGGACACGATCCGTCCTACTGCCGATCTAGCTTTCGGACATGACCTTCACGCAGACCCCGGACACCGCACCGCCCGGCGCGGCCGACCGCCGCCGCTGGTTCGCCCTCGCGATCGTGATGACCGCCGCCTTCATGGACCTCGTAGACGTCACGATCGTCAACATCGCGATCCCGTCGATCCAGCGGGACGAGGGCGCCACCTTCAGCCAGATCCAGTGGATCACCGCCGGCTACGCCCTCGCCTTCGCCGCCGGACTGATCACCGGCGGCCGGCTCGGCGACATCCACGGCCGCAAACGGGTCTTCCTCATCGGCATCGGCGGCTTCACCCTCGCCTCCGCGCTCTGCGGACTCGCCGCGAACCCGGAGATGCTGGTCGCCTCCCGCGTCCTCCAGGGCGCGATGGCCGCGCTGATGGTCCCGCAGGTCCTGTCGATCGTGCACGCCACCTTCCCCGCGCACGAACGCGGCAAGGTCTTCGGCCTGTTCGGCGCGATCGTCGGCCTCGGCGCGGTCTCCGGACCCCTGCTGGGCGCGCTGCTCACCGAGGGCGACCTGTTCGGCCTGGGATGGCGGCCGATCTTCCTCATCAACCTGCCCGTCGGCATCGCCGGCCTGCTCCTCGGCAGCCGCTTCATCACCGAGTCCAGGGCGCCCCGCGCGCTCCGGCTCGACCTGGTCGGCGTCGCCCTGGTCACCGCCGGCCTGCTGATGCTGGTCTACCCGCTCACCCGGGGCCGCGAGCTGGGCTGGCCGCTGTGGGGATACGGATCGATGGGCGGCGCGCTGGTCGTCTTCGCGGCGCTGGTGGCGTACGAGCGGCGCAAGGCGGCCCGGGACGGCTCACCGCTGATCGAACTGTCCCTGTTCAAGGTCAAGAGCTTCGCGGCGGGCATCGCCGTCCAGACCGTCTTCGGCGTGGCCCTCGGCGTGTTCTTCCTGATCTGGACGCTCTACATGCAGATCGGCCTCGGCTGGAGCGCGCTGCGCGCGGGGCTGACCGGCGTGCCGTTCTCGCTCGCGGTGTCGACGGCGGCCGGGATGTCCGTGCAGAAACTCGTCCCGCGCTTCGGCCGCAAGGTGCTCCGGGCGGGCGCGCTGGTGATGGCGGCCGGCGTACTGCTCTACCTCTGGGAGGCCGGCCGGTACGGCCTGTCCATCACCCCCTGGCAGATGGCCGCGCCCCTGGTCGTCATGGGCGCGGGCATGGGCCTGATCGTCGCCCCGCTGACCGACGCGGTGCTCTCCGGGGTGCCGCGGGAACACGCCGGGGCGGCATCGGGGCTGATCAACACCGTGCAGCAGATGGGCAACGCGCTCGGCCTCGCCCTGGTCTCCGTCGTCTTCTTCGGTGTGATCGACGACCACGTGGGCCCGGCCCGGATCGGCCCGGAGTACGTCGACGCCTTCCAGTACGCGATGGGCTGGGTGGCCGCGGTGATGGGGGTCATCTTCCTGCTGATGACCGCACTGCCGAAGCGCCCGGCCCAGCATGTGGAGGGGGCCGGGGAGCCGGAGGAGGAGGGGGCACGGGAGCGGGAGCTGGTGGCCTGAGGCGGCTCGGGTCCGAGGCGGCCGGTAAAGACCCGGGGTCCCGCCGCCGGCCGTGGCCACGGCCCTGGCCACCACCGTGCGCCGCAACAAGCCGTGCGACGCCGCCGAACGCGCCGGGTCCCGCAGGGGGCCCGGCGCTTCCGTCCGGGCGCCGTCGGGCAGGGGAGCGGGGCGGATGGACGGCCGGGTCAGGAGACCTGGGCCGCCCGCCGCTCCATCGCCCGGCGGGCGTCGTCCTCACTGACGTACACCTCGCACATGTGGCGGCCGTCCGGCGTCGCCGTGTGCTCGACCTCCCACAGGGAGACCTCCTCGCCGTCCCGCAGCAGGAACGCGTGCTCGTACAGCGAGAACGACAACCCCGCGCGCCCGGCCCGTGCCGGACGGCCGAACGCCTGCGTGATCTGATGCGCGGACGCCGTGGCCAGCAGCGCGGCGGTCTCCGCGCCGGGCCGGTCCGCGTTCTCCGCGCGGCGCAGCAGACGGCGCGCGTGGTCCGCCGAACCGTCCGGCACATACGTGTGGCGCGGCGCCGGGATCGGCGACAACTGCACCAGCACCGGCAGCTCGAAGTCCGGCGTGTCCGCGGGCAGCGGCAGCTTCCCGGTGGCGGCCCGCAGCTCCTCCTCGTCCACGTACACCTCGTGCTGCGGCTCACTGCCCGGCGAGGTGTTGTGCACCAGCTCCCACAGCGTGAGCGCCGAACCGTCGGCGAGCAGCCAGGTGTGCCGGTACGTCTCCCGGTGCAGCCCCGCGCTGTGGTGCGCGGAGTGCAGCGAACCGTCGTGCGCCAGCGCGCAGTCCAGTCGGCGGAGCGTCTCGTCGGGCAACTCGAACGAATTGATGGCGCGGCCGAGCAGCCGCGCGAGATGCTCCTCCGGAGACTCGGGCGACTCGGGTGGTTCGTACGCTGCGGTCTCGTACGGAACGCTCAAGGTTTCTCCCGGCGTTGCTGCATGTCACCTTGTGGGTGCATACCGTAGCCCCTCGGTCGGACATCGTGCCCCGGAACCGAGAAAACGTCTGGGGGAAAAACGCGCGGGCCGCGGAAAGAATTCCCGCGCGGCCCGACCGTCCCTCAAAATCCGCTGCTCAGACGGCACTTGAGGCGATCCACTCGCTCCACGGCAGGTTCCAGCCGTCGCGCCCGTTGCCCCCTCCCCTCCCCCTCCCCTCCCCCTCCCCTCCCCCTCCCCCTCACCCTCACCCTCACCCCACCCCGTACAGCTCCCGATACGAAGGCCAGCCGCCGCCCGCCCCGCCCACCGGCCCGTCCGTCCCCTCCGCCGCCAGCACGGCCCGGGTGATCGCGCGGGTCACCATGTCGGCGCCGGCCGCCAGGATGTCGTTCAGGGCCAGCGGCCGGCCGGCGTCGAGCGGGCGGGCGCCGGTGGCCAGGGCGAAGACCGTGTCGCCGTCGCTCAGGAGGTGGACCGGGCGGACGGCTCGGGCGATGCCGTCGTGGGACGTGCCGGCCAGCTTCTGGGCCTGGGCCCTGGTCAGGCCGGCGTCGGTGGCGACGACGGCGAGCGTGGTGTTGAGCGGGGGAGGGGCGTTGCGGGCCGCGACCTCGGCGAGGCGCCGCCGGGCGGTCTCCCGTACGTCCGCCTCGGGGCAGGCCGGGCGCCGTCCCTCCCACAACTGCCCGTACAGCACCCCCGTTTCCGTATCCAGTGCCGATCCCGCCGCGTTGGCCACCACCAGGGCGGCGACCGTCACCCCCGTGTCCAGGACGGTGCTCGCGGTGCCCACGCCGCCTTTCAGCAGGCCGATCACGGCCCCCGTACCGGCGCCCACGCATCCCTCGGGCACGGGGGCTCCCGGGGCGCTCGCGGCGGCGGCCTCGACGGCGGCCCGTCCGGTGGCCGCGTCCGGGCGGGCCCGGAAGTCGCCGCCGCGGCCCAGGTCGAAGACGCAGGCGGCGGGCACGACCGGGACGACGTGGGCCGGGTCAGGTCCGACCCGCACGCCGCGGCCCCGTTCCTCCAGCCAGGCCATCACCCCGGACGCCGCGTCCAGCCCGTAGGCGCTGCCGCCGGTCAGGACGATCGCCTCGACCTTCTGGACGACGTTGCGCGGGTCCAGGGCGTCGGTCTCCTTGGTGCCGGGTCCGCCGCCGCGCACGTCCACCGCGGCGACCGCACCGCCTTCCGGGGCCAGCACGACCGTCGTGCCGGTGAGCCATCCGCCGCCGGCGCGGGTCGCGTGGCCGACCCGCACCCCGGTGACGTCCGTCAACGCGTCAGCAGTCATGCCGCCAGTGTCGTCCAGGCGCCGGCGCCCCCGGGGCCGACGCGGCGGGTCCGGGCCGCCGTACCCTGGAGGCATGAGCGATGTCCCCGAGCCCGAGCCGCGTGCGCCCAAGCCCGCGTTGATCTTCGACGATCCGCTGGACCAGCAGTCCTCGGACGACACGGACCGCGGGTGGGGCGAGCGGCCGGGCGGCGACGGGGGCGCGGCGGCCGATCTCAAGCGCTTCCTCGACGAGAAGCCGCCGCACCACCTCTGACGGGTTCCCTGAGCTAGGGGCGGTCGTGGCCCGAGCCGCGCTGGGCGACGAGCGCGTCCCGGATCTCCTTGAGCACCTCCAGCTCGCTCACCTCCACGATCTCCTTCGTGCCCTCCTTGGCCCTGCGGCGGGCCTCCTGCCGGGCCAGGTACTTCGACATGGGCAGGACCATCAGGAAGTAGACGACGGCCGCCGTGATCAGGAAGGTGAGCGTGGCGCCGAGGACGGAACCCCACATGATGGGGATGCCCTTGGTGACCGTGCCGTCCTTCGCGACCTCGCAGGGTGCCTTCAGACAGGAGCTGTAGTGGTCCAGGCTCTTGGTGCCGAAGGCTCCGACCAGGGGGTTGATGATCCCCTTCACCACCGAGTTCACGATGTTGGTGAAGGCGGCGCCGATGACGACCGCCACGGCCAGGTCGATGACGTTCCCGCGCATCAGGAAGGCCTTGAAGCCCTCCAGGACGCTCGGCTTCTTCTCGCTCACCTCGGTGGATCTCCTCGCATGAACAGCTTGTGGAACAAAACGCTCCGCAACCTACGTCAGTGTCGGGCCGCCCTGTCCAGTCCGGCCCCCGCACCGAGGGGGCGGACGCCGGGGCCTGGGTCAGCACAGTGTCACCGCCAGCCGTGCCAGGGCTCCCGCGCCGACCAGTTTCGCCGCCGTGCCGCGCGGCACCGACAGCACCACCAGCGCCCCGCCAGGCCCGCCAGACCCACCCGGGTCGGCGGTCTCCGGGACCTCGGTGACCCGCGCCCCTCGCGCCAGCACGGAGGTGCCGCCGCCCGCCTCGGCCGCCACCACGTCGACCCGGTCCCCGGGCCGGAGCAGTCGTACGGTCTCCGCGTCGGCGATCCGCACCGGTGCCGCCACCGGTTTCGCGGCAGGGCGCTGCGGGGCCCGGCCGGCCGCCGGATGCCCTCTGGCCCGCCGCTCGTCCCGCTGGTCGGCGCCTGTCGGCGGGCCCAGCGCCAGCAGTGCCGCCGCGGTGACCGCCAGTCCGGCGGCCGCCGCGCGCCGCCGGTGCCGTGCCAGCCGGTGCGTCTGGTCGCGTCCGCCGCGCACCCGTACCGGCCCGAAGTGCGGCACCTCGCGGGTGGGCGGGGCGTCGGTGCCCAGCGGGCGGGGCAGGGCGGCGTGCGGGGACGGCGGGGGGAGCGGGGCGTAGGACATGGTGACCACCACCTGCGACGAGGGACCGGCTTGCGCTCACCACGATGAGGCCGTGCGCCGCCGGCCGCCGGAGCCCGTGGGCTACCGGCCGGTTGTGGACAACCCGCTCACCCGAAGGGGGCGTTCCACGCCCGGGACGTCTGCGTCCCCCACCCAGGAAGCCCTCGTCCACCACCTGGGAACCCTCGTGACCACGTCCGGAGCCGGAGCCGGAGCCGTCACGGCAGCGGAAACCCGCGATCGACCGTCACGGCAGCGGAAACCCGCGACCGACCGTCACGGCAGCGGGAAGCCCGGGTCCATTCCGCCCAGGGCCGCCGCGCATCCGCAGTCGCGTTCCGTCGCGGCCGGCAGTGCGGCCACCGCGTCGAAGAGCACCCCGCGCAGCCGGTCCACGTTCGCCGCGAACACCCGCAGCACTTCCTCGTGCGAGACGCCCTCGCCGCTCTCGGCGCCCGCGTCGAGGTCGGTGACGAGGGTCAGTGACGTGTAGCACAGCTCCAGTTCCCGGGCGAGGGCCGCTTCCGGGTGGCCGGTCATGCCCACCACGGACCAGCCCTGCGCCTGGTGCCACAACGATTCGGCACGGGTGGAGAAGCGCGGCCCCTCGACCACGACCAGGGTGCCGCCGTCCACCGCTTCCCAGTCCCGGCCCCGCGCCGCCTTCAGCGCGGCGGCCCGTCCGGCCGGGCAGTACGGGTCGGCCAGCGACACGTGCACCACGTTCGGCACCGTGCCGTCGGGCCGGGGCAGTCCGTCGAAGTACGTCGTGGCGCGGGACTTGGTGCGGTCCACGAACTGGTCGGGCACCAGCAGCGTGCCGGGTCCGTACTCGGGGCGCAGCCCGCCGACCGCGCACGGGCCGAGGACCTGGCGGACGCCGGCCGACCGGAGTGCCCAGAGGTTGGCCCGGTAGTTGATGCGGTGCGGCGGCAGATGGTGGCCGCGGCCGTGCCGGGGCAGGAAGGCGACCCGCCGGCCGGCGACCTCGCCGAGGAAGAGGGAGTCGCTGGGAGCCCCGTAGGGGGTGTCCACCGCGACCTCGGTCACGTCGTCGAGGAACGAGTAGAAACCGGAGCCGCCGATCACGCCGATCTCGGCGTTCGCCTTGTTCGCCATGCCCGCACCCTAGCCGTCGGCTCCGGACCGGAGAACGCCCGAGACCCCGTCGTCGGACGACGACAGGGTCCCGGGGAAGAGAATGCTCGCGCGGTCGGCTCAGGCGGCGCTGGCCGAGCCCGACGACGACCCGGAGTCCGAGGAGGACGACGAGGACGTCGAGGACGTCGACGAGGACGACGACGGCTTGGACGACGCCGGCGAGCTGCTCGACGAGGAGCCGCGGCTGTCGTTGCGGTAGAAGCCGGAGCCCTTGAAGACGATGCCGACGGCCGAGAAGACCTTCTTCAGGCGGCCCCCGCAGTTGGGGCACTCGGTCAGGGCGTCATCGGTGAACTTCTGCACCGCCTCGAGGCCCTCGCCGCACTCGGTGCACTGGTACTGGTAGGTCGGCACTGTCTTCCTCCTGGCACTCTCACTCAATGAGTGCTAACGACGGTCCATAGTGACGTATTCCTCGGCGTCAGTCCACTGCGACGGGCGAGCGGTGATCCACGCCACGTGCCACGGTCCGTCCGCCGGACCGTCCCGTCAGGTGGGAGCGCAGGGCGAGCAGCGTGCCCAGGGCGAGCACCGTGCCCGCCATCGGCACCAGGAAACCGGCGCCGTCCCACAGGCGGTCCTCCGCCTGGCCCGCGGCCGTCACGGCGACCGCCTGGCCGAGGGCGACCGCGCCGGTCAGCCAGGTGAACGCCTCGGTGCGGGCCCCGGCCGGGACCAGGGTCTCCACCAGGGTGTAGCCGGTGACCAGGGCGGGCGCGATGCACATGCCGACGAGCAGGCCGAGGCCGGCCAGCAGCAGCACCGAGTGCGCGGCCCACAGGCCGGACGCGGTGACCGCCAGGGCGGTGTAGCCGGCCAGCAGGCGGCGGTGCGGGGCGATCTTCCAGGCGATGGCGCCGCAGGCGACGCCGGAGAGCATGTTTCCCGCGGCGAAGACGCCGTAGAGGACGCCGTTCAGGCCGGGCTCGCCGATCGACTCGGTGAACGCGGCCAGCGACACCTGCATGCCGCCGAAGACCGAGCCGATGCCGAGGAAGGCCACGACCAGTACGCGGACGCCGGGGACGCGCAGCGCCGGGACGGGCCGCACGCGCGCCTGCCCGCCGTCGGAGCCGGTGCGGCCGACGGACGGCTGGGTGCGTTTCTGCGCGGCGAACAGCAGGCCGCCCAGCAGGGTGAGCGCGGCCTCGGTGACCAGTCCGGCGGCGGGGTCGACGGCCGTGCACAGGGCGGTGGCCAGCAGCGGGCCGACGACGAAGGTCAGCTCGTCGGTGACGGACTCGAAGGCCGCCGCGGTGGACATCAGGGGCGAGTCCTTGAGCGCCACGCCCCAGCGGGCGCGCACCATGGGCCCGACCTGCGGCACCGAGGCGCCGGTGGGTACGGCCGCCGCGAACAGCGCCCACAGGGGCGCGTCCGCGAGCGCCAGGCCGGTCAGCGCCAGCCCGGACAGGACGTGCGCCAGGACGCCGGGGGCCAGGACGGCGCGCTGCCCGTAGCGGTCGGCGAGCCGTCCGCTGTAGGGGGCGAACACTGCCATGGAGACGCCGGTGACGGCGGCGGCGGCGCCGGCCGCGCCGTAGGAGCCGGTGGTGTGCTGGACGAGGAGGACGATGGAGATCGTCAGCATCGCGAACGGCTGGCGGGCCGCGAAGCCGGGGAGCAGGAACGTCCAGGCGCCGCGGGTGCGCAGCAACTGTCCGTATCCGGGGCGGGTCCTCTTCGCCGGGGTGACCGTGGCTGCCACGGTCCGTGCCTTTCCGCCGCCTGGTAGCGCGGTCGCCGGTCAGGGCGCGCGCCGAGAGCTGTCCTCTTGCGCGGACTGCGGTAGATACCGGGACCCGCCCTCGGAAAGGGGGACGCGTACGAAGGACGCGTCACGGGGCGATCCGGCCGCCATACGGTCGCGCCAGCTCTGCGTCAGGCAGAGTTGGTTCGATCAGGTGACCCCTTCATCGTACAGGGACGTTCACGCGGAGCCGTGCCGTTCGTGGGTGCCTCCGGTGCCCAGCCAGCTCGCGAGCTTGCCGCCGCGGCCGACCGCGCGCAGCCGTTCCTCGGCGGCGTCGCGGACCGGGTCGGTGGCGACCACCAGGAGTTCGTCGCCGCGCCGCAGCACGGTGGTGGGCGCCGGTACGAAGGAGGTGCCGTCGCGGACGACGAGGGTGACGGCGGACCCGGCGGGCAGCCGCAGTTCGGCGACCTCGACGCCGTGCATCCGGGAGCCCTCGGGGATGGCGACCGACAGCAGGTGCCCGCGCAGCCGTTCCAGGGGGGCGGACTCGATGCCGAGGTCGGCGGCCTCCGAGTCGTCGCCCAGGCGCAGCTTGCGGCCCAGCCAGGGCAGGGTGGGGCCCTGGACGAGGGTGTAGACGACGACCAGGACGAAGACGATGTTGAAGATGCGCTGGCTGCCCTGGACACCCTCGACCATGGGGATGGTCGCCAGGATGATGGGGACCGCGCCGCGCAGTCCCGCCCAGGACATCAGGGCCTGCTCCTGCCAGGGCACCCGGAACGGCAGCAGGCACAGCACCACGCTCAGCGGGCGGGCCACCATGGTCAGCACCAGGCCGATGAGGAGGGCGGGCAGGATGTCGTCGCCCAGTTCGTGCGGGGTGACCAGCAGGCCGAGCAGGACGAACATGCCGATCTGGGCGA
The DNA here is from genome assembly GCF_042899225.1 of Streptomyces sp. NPDC000134. Lineage (NCBI taxonomy): Bacteria > Bacillati > Actinomycetota > Actinomycetes > Kitasatosporales > Streptomycetaceae > Streptomyces > Streptomyces sp. NPDC000134. The sequence goes on along the minus strand of NZ_JBIAZN010000002.1, from coordinate 193,966 downwards.
TCCAGCCGAGCCCGTCGGCGAACCCGCGGGTGGCCGGCCAGTGCGGCAGCCGGGCGTTGCCCATCACCATGGCGGCCAGGTAGACGGCGAGGAAGCCGCTGCCGTGGGCCATGGCACCGGCGGCGTAGGCCGTGACGGCGATCGCCATGACGGCGATGGGGTAGAGGCCGGACGCGGGCAGCGCCACGTGCCTGAGGCCCCAGGAGCCCAGCCAGCCCACCGCGAGGCCGATGGCCGCGCCGATGGCCAGCTCCAGCAGGATCTCGCCCAGCAGTACGTACCAGTGCTCCATCGGGCCGGCCGTGGAGAAGGCGACCACCAGGATGACGACGGGGGCGTCGTTGAAGCCGGACTCGGCCTCCAGGGTGCCCGTTATCCGCGCGGGCAGCGGGATGCGGCGCAGCACGGAGAAGACGGCCGCCGCGTCCGTGGAGGACACCACCGCCCCGATGATCAATGCCTGCCGCCACTCCAGTCCGGTCAGGTAGTGGGCGCCTGCCGCGGTGACGCCGACGCTGACGGCGACCCCGGCCAGGGCCAGGGCGGAGGCGGCGGGCAGGACGGGCCTGATCTCCGTCCACTTCGTGCCGAGGCCGCCCTCGGCGAGGATCACGACCAGGGCGGCGTATCCGATGACCTGGGTGAGTTCGGCGCTGTCGAAGTGGATGTCGCCGATGCCGTCCTGGCCCATGGCGACGCCGATGGCGAGGTAGACGAGCAGGCTGGGGAGCCCGCTGCGCGAGGAGATCCGGACCGCGGCCACCGCGACGAGCAGGACGAGCGAGCAGACGAGCAGGAGCTGGTTGAGGTGGTGAACAGTCAGCGGCCGTTCCTTCCCGACAGAAGAGACACAACTAGTTGGCTGGAAAAGACACAACTAGTTCGTTACCTTACCTAACTCTTGACGATTTCTTGACGCGGCCCTTGGCAAGATCGAACGCCCGTGCCCGCTGCTTCCCGACTCCGCGTCAAGGCGCGCCGGGCCCTGCGCCTATGGTTGCTCCAGCGCTCAAGAGACGCTCAGCAGAAAGCACAGCCCGCCCCTGCCGCTCGTGTTAGGACAGCAAGGACAGCGATGCCCCCCACCAACACCGCCTCTTCGGGTCAGCAGCCCGCCAAGTCGCGCAGGAAAAAGGGGCGCAAAGCCCGACTGATCGTCCTCGTGCTGGTCCTGGCCATCATCGGCGGCCTGGCCTACGGGGCGTACTGGTCGATCAGTACCGTCCGCGCCTCCTTCCCGCAGACCAAGGGCTCCCTCACCCTGGACGGCCTGTCGGGCCCGGTCGACGTCAAGCGCGACGGCTACGGCATCCCGCAGATCTACGCCTCCTCCGACGAGGACCTCTTCATGGCGCAGGGCTTCGTCCAGGCGCAGGACCGGTTCTACGAGATGGACGTGCGCCGGCACATGACCTCCGGGCGCCTGTCGGAGATGTTCGGCAAGAGCCAGGTCAAGAACGACGAGTTCCTGCGCACCCTCGGCTGGGACCGGGTGGCGAAGCAGGAGTACGACGAGAAGCTCTCCGACTCCACGAAGAAGTACCTCCAGGCGTACGCCAAGGGGGTCAACGCCTACCTCGCGGGCAAGGACGGCGCGGACATCTCCCTGGAGTACGCCGCGCTGGGCTTCACCAACGACTACGCGCCGCGGAAGTGGACGCCGGTCGACTCGGTCTCCTGGCTGAAGGCGATGGCCTGGGACCTGCGCGGCAACATGCAGGACGAGATCGACCGCGCCCTGATGACCAGCCGCCTGGGCCCCAAGCAGATCGCCGACCTCTACCCGGAGTACCCCTACGACCGGAACAAGGCGATCGTCCAGGAGGGGCAGTACAACGAGCTGACGGGGACCTTCGAGGGCGGCGACGGCGGCACGACCGGCACGGGCACGGCGGGCGCCTCGGGCGTCACCGGCACGACGGGCACCTCGGGCACGACGGGCACCGGCACCACGGGCACCGGCACCACCGGCACCGGCACCTCGACGCCCGGCGCCTCCGCCCTCCAGAGCCAGCTCTCGGGCTTGCAGAGCGTCCTGGAGGACCTGCCCACGGCCGTCGGCGTGAACGGCAACGGGATCGGCTCCAACTCCTGGGTGGTGTCCGGCAAGCACACCATCACCGGCAAGCCGCTGCTCGCCAACGACCCGCACCTGTCCCCGTCGCTGCCCTCCGTCTGGTACCAGATGGGCCTGCACTGCCGCAGCGTCTCGGCGAAGTGCCAGTACGACGTCACCGGCTACACCTTCGCGGGCATGCCAGGCGTCGTCATCGGCCACAACCAGAAGATCGCCTGGGGCCTGACCAACTCCGGCGCCGACGTCACCGACCTCTACCTGGAGAAGCTCACCGCCGACGGCTACCAGTACGACGGCAAGGTGGTCCCCTTCGAGACCCGCGAGGAGACCATCCAGGTCGCCGGCGGCAAGTCCAAGAAGATCGTGGTCCGCTCCACCAACAACGGGCCGTTGCTGTCCGACCGCGACGACGAACTCGTCAAGGTCGGCAGGAAGGCCGCTGTCGACGCCGCCGCCCCCGACCGCGGCGACGGCTACGGCGTCGTCCTGCGCTGGACCGCCCTGGAGCCCGGCACCAGCATGGACGCCGTCTTCGCGATCGACCGCGCCGAGAACTGGCAGGAGTTCCGTGAGGGCGCCGCCCTGTTCGACGTGCCCTCGCAGAACCTCGTCTACGCCGACACCGACGACCACATCGGCTACACCCTCCCCGGGCAGATCCCGATCCGCGCCGAGAACCACGACGGCTCCCTCCCGGCACCGGGCTGGGACCCCGACTACCGCTGGACCGGCAAGTACATCGAGGACGACGAACTGCCCTACGAGTACGACCCGGAGCGCGGCTACATCGTCACCGCCAACCAGGCCGTCGTCGACCAGGACGACTACCCCTACACGCTCACCACCGACTGGGGCTACGGCACCCGCAGCCAGCGGATCGGCGAGCTGATCGAGCAGAAGATCGAGGACGGCGGCAAGATCTCCACCGACGACATGCGGCAGATGCAGCTCGACAACAGCAACGAGATCGCCCGGAAGCTGGTGCCCGCGCTGCTCAAGATCGACGTCGGTGACAAGGACGTCCGCCAGGCGCAGAAACTCCTGGAGGGCTGGGACTACACCCAGGACGCCGACTCGGCCGCCGCCGCGTACTTCAACGCCGTCTGGCGCAACATGCTCAAGCTCGCCTTCGGCAACAAGCTGCCCAAGGAACTGCGCGTCGAGGGCCAGTGCCTGTGGGTCGACCCGGTCGACACCACCGGCCCGGCCGACGAGGAGCGCAAGGTCCGCGAGTGCGGCCGGCGCGACGCCGACGAGGCGCAGCCGGACGGCGGCGACCGCTGGTTCGAGGTGGTCCGCACCCTGGTGGACGACCAGGACAGCGACTGGTGGACCACACCCGCGAGCGGCACCCGCAAGGGCGCCGACCACAACCGCGACGACCTGTTCAAGCGCGCCATGGTCGACGCCCGCTGGGAACTGACCGCCAAGCTCGGCAAGGACATCGACACCTGGAGCTGGGGCCGGCTGCACCGCCTGTTCCTGAAGAACCAGACCCTCGGCACCTCCGGCCCCGGCTTCCTCAAGTACGCGCTCAACCGCGGCCCGTGGAAGCTCAGCGGCGGCGAGGCGGCGGTCAACGCCACCGGCTGGAACGCGGCCGGCGGCTACGGCGTCATCTGGGTGCCGTCGATGCGGATGGTGGTCAACCTCGGCGACCTCGACAAGTCCCGCTGGATCAACCTCAGCGGCGCCTCGGGACACGCCTACAGCGCCCACTACACCGACCAGACCGGCAAATGGGCCAAGGGCGAGCTGCTGCCCTGGTCGTTCTCCGGCAAGGCGGTCCAGGGCAGCACCACCGACACGCTCGTGCTCAAGCCCTGAGCGACGCGGCAGCAGGGCGGCCCCCACGCGTGCGTGGGGGCCGCCGTCGTGTTCAGCCCCGGCGGAAGCGCCGCACCCCCGAGGGCGTCACCGCCGCGTCCACCGGCCGGTCGTGCGGCTCGCGCGGGAGGTGGCCGACCACCTCGCCGTCGTAGAGCAGCACCAGCAGCGCCGGGCGTGCCCCCGCCCGCTCCAGGCGCGCCAGCACCCGGTCGTAGGAGCCGCCGCCGCGTCCCAGCCGCACACCGCGCGGGTCGACCGCGAGGCCCGGCAGCAGCACCGCGTCCGCGCCGGTCACCGCGTCCGGGCCGAGCCGCCGGCCGGCCGGCTCCCACAGCGCCATCCGCCCGCCGTGCCGCACGCGCGTGAGGGAGTCCTCCCCGGCGTAGCCGCCCCAGTCCAGGTCGTCGTCGGGCAGCAGCACCGGCAGCAGCACCCGCGTCCCCCGTGCGCGCAGCGCGTCGAGCAGCGCGCGTGTGCCCGGCTCGGCGCCCACGGAGACGTACGCCGCCACCGTGCGCGCCTGCGCCAGCTCCGGCAGCGCGAGCGCCCGCCCGGCCAGCGCGTCGGCGGTTTCCCGCAGGTCATCTGCCGTCAACCTGTTCCTCACCGCGAGGAGTTCCCGCCGCAACGTCCGCTTGCCAGACTCGTCCGCGGCCCCACTGTGCGTCATGATCACTCCCGTACGGTTCCCATATGCTCATATGAGCGTCAAGCGGCTGGAGTCACAGATTCCGCCCAATGGCACCGGATATGGTGGCCCGCATGACTCAGTCGCACCCCAGGATCAGCAAGGCTGTCATCCCCGCAGCGGGCCTCGGTACCCGGTTCCTGCCGGCCACCAAGGCCACTCCCAAGGAGATGCTGCCGGTGGTCGACAAGCCCGCGATCCAGTACGTGGTCGAGGAGGCCGTCGCGGCGGGCCTCGACGACGTCCTCATGGTGACGGGCCGCAACAAGCGCCCCCTGGAGGACCACTTCGACCGCAATTACGAGCTGGAGTCCGCCCTGGAGAAGAAGGGCGACACCGAGCGGCTGGCCAAGGTCCAGGAGTCGAGCGACCTGGCGATGATCCACTACGTGCGGCAGGGCGACCCCAGGGGCCTGGGCCACGCCGTCCTGTGCGCCGCCCCGCACGTCGGCGACGAGCCCTTCGCCGTCCTCCTCGGCGACGACCTGATCGACCCCCGCGACCCGCTGCTCCGGCGCATGATCGAGGTCCAGGAGCAGTACGGCGGCAGCGTCATCGCCCTCATGGAGGTGGCCCCCGAGCAGATCCACCTCTACGGCTGCGCCGCCGTCGACACCACCGAGGACGGCGACGTCGTCAAGGTCAGCGCACTGGTCGAGAAGCCCGACCCGGCCGACGCGCCCTCCAACTACGCCGTCATCGGCCGCTACGTCCTGGACCCGCACGTCTTCGGCATACTGCGCCGGACCGAGCCGGGCCGCGGGGGCGAGATCCAGCTCACCGACGCCCTCCAGCAGTTGGCCTCCGACGAGAAGGTCGGCGGCCCCGTGCACGGCGTCGTCTTCAAGGGCCGCCGCTATGACACCGGCGACCGCGGCGACTATCTGCGTGCCATTGTCAGACTCGCATGCGAACGTGAGGACCTGGGCCCGGACTTCCGGGCCTGGCTTCGCAGTTACACAGCCGAGGAGATGTAACCACGTTGAGCAGCGCAGCGCCCCGCGCCACCGGCCACGACCAGGGCGAGGACCGCCTGTGGTCGGTGGAGGACCACCTGGAGGACATCCTCGCCACCGTCCGCCCCCTGGAGCCCATCGAGCTGAACCTCCTCGACGCCCAGGGCTGCGTCCTGGTCGAGGACATCACGGTGCCGGTCTCCCTGCCACCGTTCGACAACAGCTCGATGGACGGGTACGCGGTGCGCGTCGCGGACGTCGCGGGCGCCGGCGAGGAGTTCCCGGCCGCCCTGGAGGTCGTCGGGGACGTCGCCGCCGGCGCGTCCGAGCCGCCGCACGTCGGCCCCGGCCAGGCCGCCCGCATCATGACCGGCGCCCCGCTGCCGCCCGGCGCCGAGACGGTCGTGCCCGTCGAGTGGACCGACGGCGGCCTCGGCCACGGCCCGGTCGACCGGATGCGCGCGAGCAGCCAGGCCCCCGAGGGCGCCCGGGGCCAGGTCCAGGTGTACCGGCCGGCCGGCCCGCGCGCCCATGTGCGCGCCGCGGGCAGCGACGTACGGGCCGGCGACCGCGCCCTGGCCGCGGGCACCCTCCTCGGTCCGCCCCAGATCGGCCTGCTCGCCGCGATCGGCCGCGGCCGGGTCACGGTCCGCCCCCGCCCCCGCGTGGTGGTGCTCTCCACCGGCAGCGAACTCGTCCAGCCCGACGAGCGACTGGCGCACGGTCAGATCTACGACTCCAACAGCTTCGCCCTGACCGCCGCCGCCCGCGACGCCGGCGCGATCGCCTACCGCGTGGGCGCCGTCGCCGACGACCCCGAGACCCTGCGGTCCACCATCGAGGACCAGCTCGTCCGCGCCGACCTGATGGTCACCACCGGCGGGGTGAGCGTCGGCGCCTACGACGTGGTCAAGGAGGCCCTCGCGCACGTCGCCGACGCCGACGAGCCGGGCAGCGGCGTGGAGTTCCGCAAGCTCGCCATGCAGCCCGGCAAGCCGCAGGGCTTCGGCTCCATCGGCCCCGACCACACCCCGCTGCTGGCCCTGCCGGGCAACCCGGTCTCCTCGTACGTCTCCTTCGAACTGTTCGTGCGGCCCGCGATCCGCACCCTCATGGGGCTGCCCGACGTCCACCGCCCCCGCGCCACCGCCCGCCTGGCCGCCGAACAGGCGCTGACCTCCCCCAAGGGCCGCCGGCAGTTCCTGCGCGCCCGGTACGCCGACGGGTCGGTCACCCCGGTCGGCGGCGCCTCCTCGCACCTGGTGGCCGCCCTCGCCCGCGCGGACGCGCTGATCGTCGTCCCCGAGGACACCGAGACCGTCGAGCCCGGCACCGAGGTCGAGGTGGTCCGGCTCGGCTGAGCGGCCCGCCCGGCCCCACCGCCCCGCCGGGTTGGGGGTACCGTGTCGCGCACGACAGGCCGGACCGGGAGCGCCGCACAGCATGAGCACGCAGGATCGACTGACCCACATCGACGCGTCGGGCGCCGCCCGCATGGTCGACGTATCGGAGAAGGACGTGACCGCGCGCACCGCCCGCGCCAGTGGCCGCGTCCTCGTCGCGCCCCGCGTGGTCGAGCTGCTGCGCGGCGCCGGGGTGCCCAAGGGCGACGCGCTGGCCACCGCGCGGATCGCGGGCATCATGGGCGCCAAGCGCACCCCCGACCTGATCCCGCTCTGCCACCCGTTGTCGGTGTCCGGTGTGACACTGGACCTGTCGGTCGCGGACGACGCCGTGGAGATCACGGCGACCGTGCGGACGACGGACCGCACGGGCGTCGAGATGGAGGCCCTCACCGCGGTCACCGTCGCCGCGCTCACCGTGGTCGACATGGTGAAGGCGGTCGACAAGGGAGCGGTCATCACGGACGTGCGGGTGGAGGAGAAGACGGGCGGCAAGTCGGGCGACTGGAGCCGGTCATGACGTACCGCGCGCTGGTCGTCACCGCCTCCAACCGGGCCGCCGCCGGGGTCTACGCGGACCGGGGCGGCCCCCTGATCGCCGACGCCCTCGGACGGCTCGGCTTCAGCGTCGACGGCCCCCGGGTGGTCCCCGACGGCGACCCCGTCGAGGCCGCCCTGCGGGCCGGCGTCGAGGCGGGCTACGACGCGATCGTCACCACCGGCGGCACCGGCCTCTCCCCGACCGACCGCACCCCCGAGGCGACCCGCGCGGTGATCGCCTACGAGGTGCCGGGCATCGCCGAGGCCATCCGGGCGTACGGCCGGGACAAGGTGCCGACCGCGGCGCTCTCCCGGGGACTGGCGGGCGTGGCCGGCGGCACGCTGATCGTCAACCTGCCCGGTTCCACCGGAGGGGTGAAGGACGGGCTCGCGGTCCTCGAACCCCTGCTCCAGCACGCGGTCGAACAGATCCGCGGCGGCGACCATCCCGGCTCCGGCAGTGGGGGTGCGAGCTGAACAGCCCCTCGTGGCCCGTCGAACTGACGGACGGCGACATCGTCCTGAGGCCGATAAAGCTGCGCGACCAGCGGGCCTGGCGCGAGGTCAACCGCCGCAACCGCGACTGGCTGCGGCCCTGGGAGGCCACCATCCCGCCGCCCACGCCCGGCGGCCCGTCGACGCACCGTCCGACCTACCGCCAGATGGTCCGCCACCTGCGCTCCGAGGCGAACGCGGGCCGGATGCTGCCCTTCGTCGTCGAGTACCGGGGGCAACTGGTCGGCCAGTTGACGGTCGCCGGGATCACCTGGGGCTCGATGTGCTCCGGGCACATCGGCTACTGGGTGGACGAGGCGGTGGCCGGACGCGGGGTGATGCCGACCGCCGTGGCGCTCGTCGTCGACCACTGTTTCCACACCGTCGGGCTGCACCGCGTCGAGGTCTGCATCCGCCCGGAGAACGGGCCGAGCCGCCGGGTGGTGGAGAAACTGGGATTCCGCGAGGAAGGGCTCAGGCCCCGCTATCTCCATATCGACGGCGCCTGGCGCGATCACCTGGTCTTCGCCCTGACCGCCGAGGAGGTCCCCGACGGACTGCTGCGCCGCTGGCGCCGCACCCGCGCCCAGGACACCTCCGGAATTGAATAAACGTTCGAAAGAACTCTCGCTATTGTCATCCATCGCAAAAAAATCTGGAATTATCAGCCGGATCGTGCGACACACCGGCCCAATTGGCGGATCGCCTCGGGCACATCCCTCTACCGTGTGAGGCGTGAGCAGCAGCGGCCTCATCTACGCAGTCATCGTCGGGGCCTGGGCCGCCTACTTGGTGCCGATGTGGCTCCGTAGGCAGGACGAGCTGAACGAGGCCCGTCCGACGGAACGCTTCAGCACCGCCATCCGGCTCCTGTCCGGACGAGCGGGCATGGAGCGCCGGTACGCCAAGGACCTGCGGGCGCGCTCCGCCGACGAGGCGGAGTTCGACGCCGACCCGGACGCCGTCACCGACTCGGTGGACGTCCGGGCCTTCGCCGTGTCCAAGACCCGCCGCGAACTCCGCCCCCAGGCCGCCCCGCCCGCCGCCGAACGGCCCGCCGAGCAGCGCCCCGCCGCCCAGCGGTCCGAATCCGGCCGCACGCGGGTCCCCGCCGCCCGGCGCGACGCCGCCGCCGAGGCCGCCGCCGCCCGCGCCCGCCGCTCCAAGGTGCTCGCCCGCCGGCGCCGTACCACGGTGGTGCTCTTCCTCGCCTTCACGCTCGGCGCGGTCGTCGCCGCCGTCGGCGGACTGGCGTTCCTGTGGGCGCCCGGCGTGCCCGCCGTGCTGCTCAGCGCGTACATCGCCCATCTGCGGTCCCAGGAGCGGCACCGCTTCGCCTACCAGATGGACCGCCGCCGGGCCGAGGACGCGGCCCGGCAACTGCGCGACCGCCAGCGCCGCCGCCGCGCCGCCGAGGCCGGCCCCGGCGGCGGACCCGGCGGCGAGCCCGACACCGAGGAGCCCGACGAGGCCCCCGAGGCGGCGGCCGACCCCGGCCTGTCCGCGCTCGCCGCCGACCGGCGGGCCCTGGTCGAGCAGACCGACCACGCCGAGTGGGTCGACCAGCAGCGCGAGCGGCAGCGGCGCCCCGGGCAGGGCGAGAGCTGGGACCCGGTCCCGGTGCCCCTGCCGACGTACGTCACCGCGCCGGTCGCCCCCCGCGCCACCTCCGGCGTGGACCTCGGCGCCCCCGACGCCTGGAGCTCGGCCCGCTCCAGCACCGTCCCCCCCGGCCAGGAGGACACCCCGGCCGGCGACGCGCCCGCCGGCCCCGGCCCCGCGGCCGGCCCGGCCGGCGCAGAGGACCGCCCGGAGGAGCCCGTCCGCAGCGGCGCCCGCCGGGCCGCGTCCGCGCGCCGGGCCCGGGAGCGCGGCCGCACCCCGCTGTTCGACCAGTACGAGGACGGCGACCGGCCGCGGGCCGCCAACGAGTAGCCCGCCGCCCGCCCCCGGGAACGGATTTTTGAGCAGGCCGATCGGGGTGCTAAAGTTTCACTCGTTGCAAGGGCCTGTGGCGCAGTCCGGTAGCGCACCTCGTTCGCATCGAGGGGGCCAGGGGTTCAAATCCCCTCAGGTCCACCGCAACAACTGCTCGCGAAGCAGTTGAGGAAATCCCGCCCGATCGGATTCGATCGGGCGGGATTTTTTTCGTGGCCCGACTTGACGGTGTGTCAGGTCAGGTGCGGCGCAGGGTCCGTGCCGCCGCCAGGACCGCCGCCGCCACCGCGACCAGGGCGCAGGCGCCGGCCGTCGCCGCCAGGGCCGGCCAGGGCAGGGCGAGCCGGGCCGGCGCCGACAGCAGGGCCAGGGCGCCGGTCATCCCGAGCAGGTTCAGCACCGCCACCAGCAGGCCCAGCAGCGCCCCCGCCCCCGCCACCGCCAGCGCCTCGCACCCGACCAGGCGCAGCACCTGGGCGCGGGTCGCGCCGGCCAACCGCAGCGCGGCCAGCTCCCGGGCCCGCCCGGCCGTCGCCATCACCTGCGTACCGGCCAGGGAGATGCCCGCGTAGACCAGGGCGATGCCCAGCACCAGCAGCAGGCCCGCGCGGGTCGTGCCGGCGCCGCCCGGCGCGTCCGCCCGCGGCCACGCCCCGGCCGCCAGCACCCGCCCGCCCGAGGACCGCGCGGCCGCCCGCAGCCCCGCCGCGACGGCGGCCCGGTCCGCGCCCGGCGCCACCGTCACCTCCACCCGGTCCACCCGGGCACCCGGCGCGTTGGCCGGGGTGACGTACACGCCGTTGCCGCCCGTGCCGACCGGCAGGACCGCCGCGATCCGCAGCGAACGGCGGGTGCCGTCGGCCAGCCAGACCGCGACCCGCCGGCCGACCGCGGGCCGCTCCCACTCCTCGTTCACCACGATCGAACCGTCGTCCAGATCCCCGATCCGGCCGGCCGCCACCGGCAGCCGGGTCGTCGCCGCCAGCGCCCGCGGCTCGACGGCACGGGCGTCGGAGCGGATCAGGGCCACGCCCTCCTCCAGCGCGAACACCGCGCTCGGCGCGGACGCCGACACCGCCGCCGTGCCGGGGACCGCGCGCAGCCTGCGTACCGTCGCCGCGTCCAGCGGGCCGCCGTCCGCCGTGACCACGAAGTCGGCCGCCGTACGGGCCCGCGCCTCGGCCGCCGCCGCCTCGCCCAGCGTCGCCGTCGCCCCGAGCAGCGAACCCGCCAGCGCCACCGTCACCAGCACCGGCGCCGCCACCGCCGCGCCCCGGCGGACGCCCCCGGCGGCGTTCTCCCGGACCAGCGTGCCGCCCGCGCCCGGCAACCGGGACGGCAGCCAGGTGATCAGGCGGACCGCCGGGCGCACCAGCGGCGGGGCCAGCACCGCCACCGCCGTGATCAGCAGCATGGGCCGGCTGACGTAGGTCTTGCGGTGCAGCAGGTCGGAGGGGTCGGAAAGCAGTGCCCAGGCGAGCGTTCCGGCCGCTGTCAGCAGCAGCGCGGCCCCGCACAGCAGACGGCCCCGGGTGAGGGTGCCGGTGTCCACCGACGCCTCGCGCAGCGCCTGCGCCGGCCGGGTCCGGCCCGCCCGCCAGGACGCCGCCACCACCCCGCACAGCGCCACCATCAGGCCCGTCCAGAACGCCGCGTGGTACGGCCAGGAGTGCGCGCCGATCACGAACCAGTCCGGCGCGAGGCCCTCCGCCACCACCCGCTCGGCGAGCAGCGGGGCGGCGTACCCGCCCAGCGCGCAGCCCGCCGCCGACGCGGCCACGCCGACCAGCAGCGCCTCCGCGACCACCGTCCGGCGGACCTGGCCCGGCGTCGCGCCCGCCGACCGCAGCAGCCCGAACTCCCGGCGCCGCTGGGCCACCGTGAACGCGAACGTCGACGCCACCACGAACACCGACACGAACCCGGCCACCCCGCCGGCCGTCCCGAACAGGGCGTTCAGCGCGGTCACCGCCTCGCCGTCCCGGTCCGCGCCGGCGTCCGCGAGCCGCCGCGCGTCCCCGGTCAGCACCCGGGCCCGGCCGCCCACCACCCGGCGTACCGCCGCCGGGTCGGCGTCGACGACGAGCTGGGTGCTCACCGGCGCCAGACCGGCGGCCCGCGCGTCGGTGTGGAAGACGGCCCGCTCGGCGGCGCGGCCGGTCACCGTGCCCACCACCCGGACCGTGCCGCGGTCGGTGCGCAGCGTCTCGCCCACCGCCGCCCAGGCACCGGCGACCACCACCTCGCCGTCCGCCCGCGGCGCCCGGCCCCCGGTCACGCGGTACGGGGCGAAGGCGGCGGTCGACCAGGGGTGGCCCACCAGGCCGGACGGGCCGCCCTCGACCCGTACCGGGTAGGAGCGGTCCTCGGTCACCCGGCCCAGCGCGCGCAGCGCGGCCACCGTGTCCGGCGGCACCGGGCGCGGCACGGCCAGCGGCGCGGTCCGGACGCCGATGGGGGTCGGCACGCGCAGGCTGTCCTCGCCGCGGACCACCACCGGCGCGGCGGCGAACCGCTCCGGGGCGCGGTCGGGCGCGTCGGCGACGGAGGCCAGGGCGAGCCCCATCACGGTGAGCAGGCCGACCCCCAGGGCCAGGGCGGTGAAGCTGCCGACGAAGGCGGTCCAGCGGGTACGCAGGGTGCGCAGGGCGAGGATCAGCACGACAGGGCCTCCGTCGCGCCCGGTGCCGCCTTCGCCGCGGGTGCGGCCGGCGAGTCCGGTGCCTCGGTCGCGGCCGGGGTTCCCGTCGCGCCCGGTGTTTCGGTCGCGGCTGGTGTTCCGGTCGTGTCCGGTGCCTCGGTCGTGCCCGGCCCGTCGGACGTTCTCGTCGTGCCCGGCCCGTCGGACGTGCCCGGCGTTCCCGGCCACTCGGGCATGCCCGTCGCGCCCGGCGCCTCGGACATGCCCGGTGCCCCCGTCCCACCCGGCGCCCCCCACGCGTCCGGTGTCGGCCGTGACGTCTCCAGGGCCGTCATCCGCGCGGCGATGCCGCCCGCCGTCGCCCCCGTCACCTCGCCGTGCACCCGGCCGTCGACCAGGAACACGACCCGGTCGGCGTACGCGGCGGCCACCGGGTCGTGGGTGACCATGACCAGCGTGCGGCCGTCGGTGTCGACCATCTCCCGCAGCAGCGCCAGCACCTGGCGGCCGGTCACCGAGTCCAGCGCGCCGGTCGGCTCGTCGGCGAAGAGGACCTCCGGGCGGGTGATCAGCGCCCGAGCCAGCGCCACCCGTTGCTGCTGCCCCCCGGACAGCTCCGCGGGCCGGTGCCGGGCCCGGTCGCCGAGGCCGACCCGGCGCAGCGCCTGGCGCACCTCGGCCCGGCGGGGGCGGCGGCCGGCCAGGCGGAGCGGCAGGGCGACGTTCTGCTCGGCGGTCAGCGACGGCAGCAGGTTGAACGACTGGAACACGAACCCGATCCGCTCCCGGCGCAGCAGCGTCAGCCGCCGCTCGCCCAGCCCCGTCAGCTCCGTCCCGCCGAGCCGCACCGACCCCGAGGTCGGCCGGTCCAGGCCCGCCGCGCACTGCAGCAGCGTCGACTTGCCCGACCCGGACGGGCCCATCACGGCGGTGAACGTACCGGCGGGGAAGGCGAGCGAGACGCCGTCCAGCGCCGTCACCCCGCCGTCCCCCGCTCCGTACCGTCTGCGCACGGACCGCAGTTCGATCGCGTCGGTTCCCATGTCCCGCCCCTCAGCTCGCTGTCGAGGGCTCCACGAAACCCCGGGAGGGGCCCGCCGATCATTGCGGCAGGGGCGAGAACCCGGGGTAGGGCCAGGCATACCCCCGAGCGGGGGCCAGGCCGGTGGTGGGGGCCGCCGGCCCGGCCGTACGGTGACCGGCATGACGGTGTGGGGGGCGCTCGGCGGGCGCGGATATCTGAGGTCGGCGTGGCCCTGGCGGGCGGCCGCCTACCTGCTGAGCGGGGCGCTGTTCGGGGCGGTCGTCCTGGCGGCGGTCCTCGGCGGGCTGGTCGTCGGGGGCGCGCTCGCCGTCCTGGTGATCGGGCTGCCGGTGCTCGCACTGACCGCGCTGGCCGGGATACCCGTGGCCGCCGTGGAGCGCCGCCGGCTGCGGCTGACCGGGATCGGCCCCGTCCCCGCGCGGCACCGGACGCCCGGCGCGCCCGGCCTCCCGGCATGGCTGGCGACCCGGCTGCGGGAGGCGGCGACCTGGCGGGAACTGGCGTACGCCGTGCTGCTCGGCACGCTGCTGTGGCCCCTGGACGCGCTGGCGGTGGCCTGCGCGGCCGGGGTACCGCTGTCGCTGCTGGCGGTGCCGGCGCTGGTCGCCGCCGACGGCGAGGCTAAGGCCGTCAAGCTGTGGACCGTCCAGTCCTGGCCGGCCGCCTGCGCGGTCGCCGCGCTCGGGCTGCTGCTGCTCGCCGCCGGGGCGTACGCCCTGGGCGGGTACGCCGGCGCGCGGGCCGAACTCGCGCGGGCGCTCCTCGGTGCCAAGGACGACGGAGACCGGGTCACCGAACTCGTCCGCTCCCGCGTCCGCCTGGTCGACGCCTTCGAGGCCGAGCGGCGGCGCATCGAACGCGACCTGCACGACGGGGCCCAGCAGCGGCTCGTCGCGCTCGGCATGACCCTCGGCCTGGCCCGGCTCGACGTCCCGCCCGGACCGCTCGCCGACCAGTTGGCCAAGGCGCACGGCGAGGCCGACCGGGCCCTGGCCGAACTCCGCGAACTCCTGCACGGCATCCACCCCAAGGTCCTCGCCGACTACGGCCTCCAGGACGCCGTCGCCGACGCCGCCGACCGCAGCCCGGTCCCCGTCGACCTCGCCCTGGACGTCCCCGGGCGGCTGCCGCGGCCCGTCGAGACCGCCGCGTACTTCGTGGTCTGCGAGGCCCTCGCCAACGTCGCCAAGCACAGCGGGGCCCGCCGCGCCCAGGTGCGCGGCGGCCACACGGACGGACGGCTGGTGCTGGAGATCGGCGACGACGGGCACGGCGGCGCCGACCCCGCCGGGGGCAGCGGGCTGACCGGGCTCGCCGACCGGGTGTCGGTGCTCGATGGCAGACTCTCCCTGTCCAGCCCGCCGGGCGGACCGACCCTGCTGCGTGTGGAGATCCCTTGCCGGCCGACCGACCCCTGCGGATAGTCCTCGCCGAGGACAGCGTGCTGCTGCGCGACGGGCTCATCGGTCTGCTCACCCGCTTCGGCCACCAGGTGGTGGCCGCGGTCGGCGACGCGGACGCCCTGGTCAAGGCGGTCGCCGGGCACGATCCCGACGTGGTGGTGACGGACGTACGGATGCCGCCGGGGCTGCACGACGAGGGGCTGCGGGCCGCCGTGGAACTGCGGGCGGAGCGGCCCGCGCTGCCGGTGCTGGTGCTCAGCCAGTACGTGCAGCGGGCCTACGCCGCCGAACTGCTCGACTCCGGCGACGGCACCGGCGTCGGCTATCTGCTCAAGGACCGGATCGGCCAGGTCGAGGAGTTCGTGACCGCCCTCGCCGAGGTCGCCGCCGGCGGCACGGTCGTCGACCCCGAGGTGGTACGGCAACTGCTGCGCCGGCGCCGCGACCCGCTGGCCCGGCTGACCCCGCGCGAGCGGGAGGTGCTGGCGCTGGTCGCCGAGGGCAAGTCCAACGGCGCGATCGCGCGGGCGCTGGTGGTGTCCGAGGCGGCCGTCGGCAAGCACATCGGGTCCATCCTCACCAAGCTGGACCTGCCACCGGCCGACGACACCCACCGCCGCGTCCTGGCGGTGCTCGCCTTCCTCAGGGCCTAAAGCCTCTTCGCGTAGCAGAGGCTGCTCTCGTGGAAGCGGTAGTAGCCGAACTTGTCGCACGGCTCGTAGCCGCTGGACACGTACAGCGCCACGGCCTCCGGCTGCTTGGTGCCGGTCTCCAGCACCATCCGGGTCCGGCCCGCCGCGCGGGCGTCCTCCTCCAGCGCGGCCAGGATGCGGCGGGCCAGCCCCCGGCCCCGCATCTGCTCGATCACGAACATCCGCTTCAGCTCGGCGTCGCCGTCCCGGTAGTTCTCCTCGTTGGCCTCCTGGGCCCGCCAGCCGCCCGTGGCGACCGGGACGCCGGCCCCGTCGTACGCGATCAGGTACAGGCCGTTCGGCGGTGCGAAGTGGGAGGGCTCCAGGTACGTCTCGTCGCCGCCGTCGCCGTAGCGCAGGGCGTACTCGGCCTGCACCTCGTCGTTCAGCTTCACGGCGTCGGGGTGGTCGAAGGGGACCGGGCGTATGTCCATGCTGCCTTCCGTGCGTCGAATCCATCCAGAACGGGACATGGTCCAGTGTGCCGGTAGGGTGCCCTGGTGCTCACCGTGACCACCGCAAACGTAAACGGACTGCGGGCCGCCGCGAAAAAGGGTTTCGTCCCGTGGCTCGCCGCCACCGGCGCCGATGTGCTCTGCCTCCAGGAGGTGCGCGCCGAGCCGGGGCAGCTTCCCGGGGAGGTCCGCGAGCCCGAGGGCTGGCACGTCACGCACGCCCCCGCCGCCGCCAAGGGCCGCGCCGGGGTCTCGCTCTACACCCGCCGGGAGCCCGACCGGGTACGGATCGGCTTCGGCTCGTCGGAGTTCGACGGCAGCGGGCGGTACGTCGAGGCCGACCTGCCCGGTGTGACGATCGCCTCCCTCTACCTGCCGTCCGGCGAGGTCGGCACCGAGCGGCAGGACGAGAAGGTCCGCTTCATGGACGAGTTCCTCGCCCACCTCAAGGACCTGCGCGAGCGCGCCGCCGCCGACGGCCGCGAGGTCCTCGTCTGCGGCGACTGGAACATCGCCCACCGCGAGGCCGACCTGAAGAACTGGCGCGCCAACCGCAAGAGCTCCGGCTTCCTCCCCGAGGAACGGCAGTGGCTGAGCCGGGTCCTCGACCCCGCGGAGGGCGGTTACGTGGACGTGATCCGGTCCCTGCACCCGGACACCGAGGGCCCGTACTCGTGGTGGTCGTACCGGGGGCGGGCCTTCGACAACGACGCGGGATGGCGGATCGACCTCCAGGTGGCGACCCCGGGGCTGGCGGCGAGGGCCGTCAAGGGGTACGTCGAGCGCGCCGCCACCCATGACGAGCGCTGGTCGGACCACGCGCCGGTGACGGTGGTCTACGACCGTTAGTCAGTCCCGCTCGGAGGGCATGCGCAGGCGGCGGTCCAGGGCGAGGGAGAGTTCCGCCTCGACGACCGCGCGGGCCAGGGGGCGCAGGCGGGGGAGGTCCTCCTCGCGGGCGTGGGCGAGGACCAGGTCGGCGAAGATCTCGGCGAGGGCCTCGGCGTGTTCGCGCACGCGGCGCCCGGCGTCCAGGACGCCGGCCAGCGGGATGCCCTCGCGGACCAGGGCGGTGGAGACGTCCAGCAGGCGGCGGCTTATGTGGACGATGTTCTCGCCGTCGGTGCCCAGGTAGCCGAGTTCCAGGGCGGCGGCCAGGTTCTCGGGGGTGTCCTGGCCCTGGAAGCGGTCGGCGAGTTCCTCGGGGGTGAGCCGGACCGGGGTCTCCTCGGTGGGCACGCCCAGGCCGAGGAGGTCGCCGACGTCCCGGCCGTGGTCGAAGGCGTCGGCGAGTTCCGCGATGCCGTTGAGGGTGTGGCCGCGTTCCAGCAGCGCCGAGATGGTGCGCAGCCGGGCCAGGTGGTGGTCGTCGTACCAGGCGATGCGGCCCTCGCGGCGGGGCGGCGGGATCAGTTTGCGCTCGCGGTAGAAGCGCAGGGTGCGCACCGTGATGCCGGCCAGCCGGGCCAGTTCCTCCATGCGGTACTCACGCTTGTCGCTCACGCCCCGACCCTACGGCGTACCGCCGGTAACTTTCTTTGGCCCGACCCCTACCCATCGGTAGCCGACTCGCTTACTCTCCCCATTGCGCCAGTGTTCACTGGCAGAGTCGATGGCGATGTGTGGAGGCGTCGGGATGGCCGAGCACGAGCATGTGAAAGTGGCGGTGGTCGGGTCCGGCTTCGGCGGGCTGGGTGCCGCGGTGCGCCTGCGCCGCGAGGGGATCACCGACTTCGTCGTCCTGGAGCGGGCCGGCAGCGTGGGCGGCACGTGGCGGGACAACAGTTACCCCGGGTGCGCCTGCGACGTGCCCTCGCACCTGTACTCCTTCTCCTTCGCGCCGTACCCGGACTGGCCGCGCACCTTCTCCGGGCAGCCCCACATCCGCGCCTACCTGGAGCGGGTCGCCGACACCTTCGGGCTCCGCCCGCACCTGCGCTTCGACTCGGAGGTGAAGCGGATGGTGTGGGACGCCGAGGAGTTCCGGTGGGAGATCGAGACCGCCCGGGGCACCCTCACCGCCGTCGTCGTCGTCTCCGCCACCGGCCCGCTCTCCGACCCCAAGATCCCGGACATACCCGGCCTGGACACCTTCCCCGGGAAGGTCTTCCACTCGGCCCGCTGGGACCACGGCCACGACCTCGCGGGCCGACGCGTCGCCATGATCGGCACCGGCGCCTCCGCGATCCAGATCGTGCCGTCGATCCAGCCGGAGGTCGGCCGGCTGACCCTGTTCCAGCGGACCCCCGCCTGGGTGATGCCCCGGGTGGACCGGGAGATCAGCGGCGCCGAGCGGGCGCTGCACCGGGCGCTGCCGGTCACCTCCAAGCTCCGCCGGGGCATGCTGTGGGGAATCCGGGAACTGCAGGTGCAGGCGTTCACCAAGCACCCCGGCGAGCTGGGCTTCGTCGAGCAGTTGGCCAAGCGGAACATGGCCCGCGCGATCAAGGACCCGGCGCTGCGCGCCAAGCTCACCCCCGACTACCGCATCGGCTGCAAGCGCATCCTGCTGTCCAACTCCTACTATCCCGCGCTCGCGCAGCCCAACGTGGACGTCGTCGCCTCCGGCCTCAGCGAGGTGCGCGGCTCCACCCTGGTCGCCGCCGACGGCAGCGAGGCCGAGGCCGACGTGATCGTCTTCGGCACCGGCTTCCACGTCACCGACATGCCCATCGCCGAGCGGGTCGTCGGCGCGGACGGCCGCACCCTCGCCGAGACCTGGAAGGGCGGCATGGAGGCGCTGCGCGGCGCCTCGGCGGCCGGCTTCCCCAACTGGCTGTCGATCATCGGGCCCAACACCGGCCTGGGGAACTCCTCCATGATCCTCATGATCGAGTCCCAACTGAACTACCTGGCCGACTACCTGCGCCAGCTCCGCGTGCTGGGCGGCAAGGTCGCCCTGGACGCCCGCCCCGCCGCCGTCGCCGCCTGGAACGAGCGGGTGCAGCGGCGGATGGAGCGCACGGTGTGGAACACCGGCGGCTGCACGAGCTGGTACCTGGACGCCAGCGGCCGCAACACCACCGTCTGGCCCGGCACCACCGCCGAGTTCCGGCGCGCGACCCGGCGCGTGGACCTCGCCGAGTACGCGGTCCTGCGCCCCTCCACCCGGCGGACCGCGCCCACGGCGCCCGCGGAGGTGGGCGCGTGACCCGGCCGGCCGCTTTCGCCGCGAGCCCGTACGCCCCGCCCGTCCCCGACCGGGAGCTGACCGCCGTCTCCGCCGACGGCGCCCGGCTGCACGTCGAGGTGCACGGCCCCGAGGGGGCGCCCGCGGTCGTCCTCGCCCACGGCTGGACCTGCTCGACCGCCTTCTGGGCGGCGCAGATCCGCGCCCTGGCCGACGGCCACCGGGTCATCGCCTACGACCAGCGCGGGCACGGCCGCAGCCCGGCGAGCCCCGCCTGCGGCACCGACGCCCTCGCCGACGACCTGGAGGCCGTGCTGGAGGCCACCCTCGCCCCCGGGGAGCGGGCGGTGGTCGCCGGGCACTCCATGGGCGGCATGACCGTGCTGGCCGCGGCCGGCCGGCCCGCCGTGCGCGAGCACGTGGCCGCCGTCCTGCTGTGCAGCACCGGAGCCTCCCGCCTGGTCGCCTCGTCCACCGTGATACCGCTGCCGCCGGGCCGGGTGCGCACCTGGCTGACCCGCCGCGTCCTCGGCTCCCGCGCGCCCCTCGGACCGGTCACGCCCGTCACCCTGCGCGTCCTCAAGTACGGGACGCTGGGCCCCGGTTCGGCCCCGGGCACCGTCGAGGCGTGCGCCCGGATCGTGCACGCCTGCCCGCGCGCCGTCCGGCACGCCTGGTCGCGGGTGCTCGACCTGCTCGACCTCGACCACGGCATACGGCGGCTGACGATGCCGGTCGAGATCGTCGTGGGCACCGCCGACCGGCTGACCCCGCCGGTGCACGCCCGCTCCCTGGCCGCCGCGCTGCCGCACTGCGCGGGCCTGACCGAACTGCCCGGCATCGGCCACATGACGCCGATGGAGGCGCCGGAGCTGGTCACCGGCCGAATACGGGCGCTCGCCGCCGCCCACATACCCACGTCCACCGCCGTACGAGCCGAGGAGAGCGCATGAGCAGGGTGAGCCTGGAGGGCCGGGTCGCCGTCGTCACCGGGGCGGCGCGCGGCGTCGGGGAGCTGCTGGCCCGCAAGCTGTCCGCCCGCGGCGTGAAGCTGGCGCTGGTCGGGCTGGAGCCGGACGCGCTGAAGCAGGTCGCGGCCAGGCTGCACAGCGACAGCGACCACTGGTACGCCGACGTCACCGACCAGGACGCGATGACCAGGGTCGCCGCCGAGGTGAAGGAACGGTTCGGCCGCGTCGACATCGTCGTCGCCAACGCGGGGGTCGCCACCGGCGGGCCCTTCGCCGACTCCGACCCCGAGGCGTGGCGGCGGGTGATAGAGGTCAATCTGATCGGCTCCGCGGTCACCGCCCGCGCCTTCCTCCCGGCCCTCCTGGAGACCCGCGGCTACCTGCTCCAGGTCGCCTCCCTCGCGGCGCTCACGCCCGCGCCGATGATGAGCGCGTACTGCGCCTCCAAGTCGGGCGTGGAGGCGTACGCGCACAGCCTGCGCGCCGAGGTCGGGCACCGGGGCGTGCGGGTCGGCGTCGGCTACCTGTCCTGGACCGACACCGACATGGTGCGCGGCGCCGACCAGGACGAGGTGATGCGGGAGCTGCGGCAGCGGCTGCCCTGGCCGACGAACAAGACGTATCCGCTGGGCCCGGCGGTGGACCGGCTGGTGGAGGGCATCGAGCGGCGGTCGGCGCATGTGTACGGGCAGTGGTGGCTGCGCGGGATGCAGGGCGTGCGCGGCTATCTGCCGGCCCTGATAGGCACCGTGGGGCAGCGGGAGATGCGGCGGTTCGCGGACCGGCTGGACGGGATGCGCGGCGGGCTGGTCGGGGCGGGCGGCTCGGCCGACGAACAGCACCGCACTACGGTGCGTGACTGATCGACATGCGGACGGTCACGGACCATGTGAATCTGATCGGGCCCGGCCATCCGAACGGCCGGACCCGACTCACCCAGGAGTGAACCCACATGGGGATCAAGGACCAGTTCCAGGAGAAGTCCGAGCGGTTGCAGGAGCAGGGCCGGCAGAAGGCCGACCAGGCCAGGGAGCAGGTCCAGGAGCGTCGCCGGCGTGACGACGACGACCTGGACCAGCCGGCGCGCCGCGAGGCGGAGGACCGCTTCGACCGCGACTTCGACGCCTGACGCGCCGTTCCGCCGACGCGGTACGAGGGGCGCCCTCCCTGACCGGGGGGCGCCCCTTCCGCGCTGCTCGGCCCCAGGGCGGCGGCGGCCCTCTTCCGCGCTGCCCGGCCCCAGGGCGGCAGCGGCCCTCTTCCGCGAGGCCCGGCCCCAGGGCGGCAGCGGCCCCCTCCCGCGCTGCCCGGCCCCGGGCGGCAGTGGCCCCCCGCCGCTCCCGCTCACCCCCGGGGCGGCAGCGGCGGGCGGGAGCGGTCGGGTACGTCGCGCAGGTCCGGCGGGGTGGCCGGCGGGGCGCTCTCCAGCGCCGCCAGAGCCAGCCGCACCGCCTCGCCGAGCACCGGATAGCGGCCCTCGGCCCAGTCCAGCGGGGTGCGCAGCACCGGCACGTCGGGGTCGACGCCCCGGTTCTCCACCGACCAGCCGTAGGCGTCGAACCAGGCCGCGTTCATCGGCACCGTGATCACCGTGCCGTCGCCCAGGCGGTGCCGGCCGGTCATCCCTACCACCCCGCCCCAGGTGCGCTGCCCGACGACCGGGCCCAGCCCCAGCAGCTTGAACGCCGCCGTGATCATGTCGCCGTCGGAGGAGGTCGCCTCGTCCGCGACCGCCACCACCGGCCCGCGCGGCGCGTTCGAGGTGTACGACACCGGCTGGGCGTTCCGCGTCAGGTCCCAGCCGAGGATGGTGCGGGTCAGCTTCTCGATGACGAGTTCGCTGATGTGGCCGCCCGCGTTGCCGCGCACGTCCACGATCAGCGCCGGCCGGGACACCTCCCTGCGCAGATCGCGGTTGAACTGCGCCCAGCCCGAGCCGCCCATGTCCGGGATGTGCAGATAGCCGCACCGCCCGCCGCTCAGCTCCCGCACCACCTCCCGGCGCCGGACCACCCAGTCCTGGTAGCGCAGCGGGCGTTCGTCGACCAGCGGGACGACGGCGACCCGCCGGGCGGGACCGGTGCCCCCGGGCGGCGCGAAGGTCAGCTCCACCGTCGTCGCGGCGGCCCCCGCCAGCAGCGGGTACGGTCCCGCCACCGGGTCGACCGGGCGGCCGTCGACGTGGGTGAGGGCCGCGCCCTCGCGGATGCCGGTGCCGGCCAGCGGGGAGCGGGCCCGGGAGTCGGAGGCGTCGCCGGGCAGGACCCGCCGGACCAGCCAGCGGCCGTCCCGGCAGGTGAGGCCGGCGCCGAGCAGGCCCTGGAGGCGCTGGTAGTGCGGCGGGCCCTCGTTGCGGCGGGCGGCGGCTACGTAGGCGTGCGAGGTGCCCAGCTCGCCGAGGACCTCGCGCAGCAGGTCGGCGAACTCGTCCGGCGTGGCCACCCGGTCCACCAGCGGCCGGTACTGCGCCAGCACCGCGTCCCAGTCGATGCCGCACATGCCCGGCTCCCAGAAGTAGGCCCGGGTCAGCCGCCCCGCCTCCTCGTACGCCTGCCGCCACTCGGCGCCCGGGTCCACCCGGTGCAGGACGCGGCGCAGGTCGATCCAGGTGGTGGTGTCCCCGTCGCCGGCCTCCGTGGCGGGTACCGCGCGCAGCTCGCCCTCGTCGACGACGACCAGGCGGGTGCCGTCGCCGCTGACCCCGAACGCGTCGAGGTGGCCGACGAGTTCGGACTTCTTGGCGCGGGCGAGGCCGAAGTGCTCCAGGGTGGGCCGCTCGCTCGGGTCGTCCGGGTTGGCGAAGGTCTCGCCCAGCGCGCCGGAGATCGGCCAGCGCAGCCAGACCAGTCCGCCGCCGGCGACCGGGTACAGCGCCGAGTACTTGGAGGCGGTCACCGGGAACGGTGTCACCCGGCTGGCCAGGCCCTCCACCTCGACGGTGACCGGGCCGCCCTCGCCGGGCCCGTCCTCGTCCGGGTCCAGGCCGCCGGCGGCCGGGCGGCCCTCCGGGTTCAGCGCGAACGGGGAGGGGGTGGCCGAGGAGAGCGGGACCAGGTAGGGGCGGCAGCCGAGGGGGAAGGACAGGTCGCCGGTGTGCACGTCGTACACGGGGTCGAAGCCGCGCCAGGACAGGAAGGCCAGATAGCGGCCGTCGCGGGTGAAGACCGGGTTCTCGTCCTCGAACCGGCCGTCGGTGACGTCGATGACGAACCGGTCGCCGATCCGGGCCAGCCTGATCTGCCGCAGGGTGCGCCCGATGCCGGGGTGGGACCAGGTCAGCCAGGCCCCGTCCGGGGAGAACGCGAGGTCGCGGACGGGCCCGTTGGCGGACCTGATCAGCTCGGTGACGCGGTCGCCGGCGTCCGCCGCGGGGTCCGTCTCCTGCTCGGTCACGTCGAGCAGCAGCAGCCTGCCGTCGTGGGAGGCGACGGCCAGCCGTTCGCCCAGCGGGTCGGAGACCGTCTCCAGCACCCTGCCGAGGCGTCCCGCGGCCAGCCTGCGGGGCGCCCGGCCGCCGGTGGCCCGGGGAAGGTGGACGATCTCCACCGCGTCCTCGCCCTCGGCGTCCGTGACGTAGGCGATCCGGCCGCTGCCGCCGAGCATCTCCGGCAGCCGCACCCGTACCCCGGGGGTGTCGGCGAGGGTGCGGGCCGGCCCGTCCCGGTGGGTGAGCCAGTACAGGCCGCCCCGGACGACCACGGCGCTGGCCCGGCCGGTCTCGTCCACGGCGAGGCCGTCCAGGTGCTGCGCGGCGGGCACCTGGTAGGGCCGCCGTCCGGCGCGCGGCCCGTTCAGCCGCACGTCCAGGCGCCGGGGTACGGAACCGGCGGACAGGTCCTCGACCAGCCAGAGGTCGCCGGCGCACTGGTAGACCACCCGGGTGCCGTCGCCGGCGGCGTGCCGGGCGTAGAAGGCGTCGTGGTCGGTGTGCCGGCGCAGGTCGGAGCCGTCGTAGGCGCAGGAGTAGAGGTTGCCGACGCCCTCGTGGTCGGAGAGGAAGGCGATCCGGCCGCCGACGAACATGGGGGAGTGCAGGTGTCCGCCGAGGCCGGGCAGCAGCCGTTCGCCGTGCAGCCAGAGGCGGCCGGTGGCGCCGCCCCGGTACCGCTTCCAGGCGGCGGGTTCGTGCGGCGGGGTGCCGGTGAGCAGCAGGGTGCGGCGCTCGCCGTCGAGGTCGGCGGCCTGGAGGTCGGCGACCGGTCCCCAGGGCAGCTTGCGGCCGGGGCCGCCGTCGGGATCGATCTTGTAGGCCCAGGTCAGGTGGGAGAACGGCTCGCCCTGGGAGGTGACGGCGAGGACCGCCGCCGTGCCGTCCGGTTCCGGCGGCGTCCATCCGCAGACCCGGGTGTCGAGGCTGCCCCAGTGGGTGAGCTGCCGGGCCGGGCCGCCGTCCACCGGCACCAGGTGGACCTCGGGCACCAGGGTGCGCCAGCTCGTGTACGCGAGGTGGCGGCCGTCGGGCGAGAAGCGCGGCTGCCCGGCCTTGGTGCGGTCGACGGTGAGCCGCCGGGCGCGGCCGGGATCGTCGAGCCGGGCCAGCCAGAGGTCGTCCTCGGCGACGAAGCAGAGCAGGTCCGAGTGGAGGTGCGGGAAGCGCGGGTAGCTCACCCTCCCCATGCTTTTCCGGGCCCCGGACCCCAGCAACTCGTGACGGTGTTTACGCCGCGCCGACAACCGTGACCCAAGCCACGTACGAAACCGTTTCGTTTCGCTTGCCGGGTGGGATACATTCGTCACGTACGCACACCGTGCCGTTCGGAGCGAGAGGTGACGGGGAGATGACTCAGGTCGCGACGGTCCGCCGCAGCCGGATCACTCCCGAGCGCGAGGCCGAGCTGTACGGTGCCGTGCTCGACCTGCTCCGGGAGGTCGGCTACGACGCCCTCACCATGGACGCCGTCGCCGCCCGCACCCGGTCCAGCAAGGCCACCCTCTACCGCCAGTGGGGCGGCAAGGCCGAGCTGGTCGTCAAGGCGGTCCGGCACGGCAAGCCCGGCCGCACCGGCGACATCGACACCGGCTCGCTCCGCGGCGACCTGCACGCCCTGCTGGCCCGCGAGGACGACTGCACCATGGAGCAGAACTCCGCGCTGATGCGGGGCCTGGCCATGGCGCTGCACCAGAACCCGGACCTGCGCCAGGCGTTCCGGGAACAGCTCATCGAACCGGAGACGGCGGAGTTCCGGCGCGTGCTCCAGCGCGCCGTCGACCGGGGGGAGACCAGACCGGACTGCCCGGCGCTGGACTTCCTGGTGCACATGATGGTCGGCGGTTTCGCCACCCGCACGCTGCTGGAGGACCAGCCGCCGACGCGGGACTTCCTCATCTCCTACATCGACGCCGTGATCCTCCCCGCTCTCGGCGTCACCCCTTCCTGACACGCCCCCCCCAGCTAGCCCCTACCTGACGTCACCGCTCACGTCGTCGGGCTGGTCACCCCTGCCCTGAAGACCCCACGACCTGACCGGGAGTACGCCCTCGTGGCCACGTTGCTCTACAAACTCGGCCGGCTCGCCTTTCGGCGACGGCACTTCGTCGCCCTGATATGGGTGGCGCTGCTGACCCTCGCCGGAGTCGGCGCGGCCAGCGCGCCGCCCGCCGGCAACACCTCGTTCTCCATCCCCGGCACCGAGGCCCAGAAAGCCTTCGACCTGCTGGAACAGCGCTTCCCCGGCCAGAGCGCCGACGGCGCCACCGCCCGCGTCGTCTTCAAGGCGCCCGGCGGCGAGAAGATGACGGACGCCGAGAACAAGGCGACCGTCGAGAAGACCGTCGCCGACCTCTCCGACGGCTCCGAGGTCGCCTCGGTCGCCGACCCCTACCAGGGCAAGGCCGTCAGCAAGGACGGCACCATCGCCTACGCCTCCGTCAAGTACGACGTCTCCGGCATGGAGCTGGAGGAGTCCACCAAGGACGCCCTGGAGGCCGCCGCCCAGCAGGCCCGGGACGCCGGACTGACCGTCGAGATCGGCGGCGACGCGCTCTCCGCGGCCCCGCACACCGGCGCCACCGAGGTCATCGGCATCGCGGTCGCCGCCGTCGTCCTGGTGATCACCTTCGGCTCGCTGGTCGCCGCCGGACTGCCGCTGCTCACCGCCCTGATCGGCGTCGGCATCGGCGTGTCCTCCATCACCGCGCTGGCCGGCGTCCTGGACCTGGGCTCCACCACCTCCATCCTGGCGATGATGATCGGCCTCGCGGTCGGCATCGACTACGCCCTGTTCATCGTCTCCCGCTACCGCGCGGAACTCGCCGAGGGCCGCGAGCGGGAGGAGGCCGCGGGCCGGGCCGTCGGCACCGCCGGTTCGGCGGTGGTCTTCGCCGGGCTCACCGTGGTCATCGCCCTGGTCGGCCTCGCCGTCGTCAACATCCCGATGCTGACCAAGATGGGCGTCGCCGCCGCCGGCACCGTCGCCATCGCCGTCCTGATCGCCCTCACCATGGTCCCGGCCCTGCTCGGCTACGCCGGCCGCCGGGTCAAGCCGGCCGGCGCCAGGCGCGGGCGGCGCGGCACCGCGGACACCGCGCCGAAGCCCGCCAAGGCCAACATGGGCACCCGCTGGGCGAGCTTCGTCGTCCGCCGCCCGCTGGCCGTCCTGCTGCTGGGCGTGATCGGCCTGGGCGCCGCCGCGATCCCCGCGACCTCCCTGGAACTGGGCCTGCCCGACGACGGCTCCCAGCCCACCGACACCACCCAGCGCCGCGCCTACGACCTGCTCTCCGAGGGCTTCGGCCCCGGCTTCAACGGCCCCCTGATGGTCGTCGTCGACGCCAAGGGCAGCGCCGACCCGCAGGCCGCGTTCACCGCCGTCTCCGACGGGATCAAGGACCTGAAGGACGTCGTCACGGTGACCCCGCCGGCGCCCAACAAGGCCGGCGACACCGCCACCATCACCGTCGTCCCCGACTCCAAGCCGTCCTCCGTCGCCACCGAGGACCTGGTGCACGCCATCCGCGACGCGGGCGCCGACGTCCGCGCCGACACCGGCGCCGAGACGCTGGTCACCGGCTCCACCGCGATGAACATCGACGTCAGCCAGAAGCTCAACGACGCGCTGATCCCGTACCTGGTGCTCGTCGTCGGACTGGCCTTCCTGCTGCTGATCGTCGTCTTCCGCTCGATCCTGGTCCCGCTGAAGGCCGCCCTCGGCTTCCTGCTCAGCGTGCTGGCCGCGCTCGGCGCCGTCGTCGCCGTCTTCCAGTGGGGCTGGCTGTCCGGCCTGATGGGCGTGGAGGAGACCGGCCCGGTCATGTCGATGATGCCGATCTTCATGGTCGGCGTGGTCTTCGGCCTCGCGATGGACTACGAGGTCTTCCTGGTGACCCGGATGCGCGAGGCGTACGTCCACGGCGAGTCGCCCAGCCAGGCGATCGTCACCGGCTTCAAGCACGGCGCCCGGGTCGTCACCGCCGCCGCGGTCATCATGATGGCGGTCTTCGCGGGCTTCATCGGCTCCAGCGAGTCCATGGTCAAGATGATCGGCTTCGGCCTGGCGATCGCGGTCCTCTTCGACGCGTTCGTGGTCCGCATGGCGCTGGTCCCGGCCGTCCTCGCCCTGCTCGGCAAGCGGGCCTGGTGGCTGCCGAAGTGGCTGGACCGCGCGCTGCCCAACGTGGACGTCGAGGGCGAGGGACTCAAGGCCCTCGACACCAGGGACGAGGACCGCGACGTGGTCCGCGTCTGACCCGGGCGCACCCGGGAACGACCGGCCGGTGAGGGCTCCCGTGGGGACGGGGCGGCCCTCACCGGCCTTCCGCGCACCCGGCCCCGGGACCCCGGCGGGCCGTGGGAAACCGGCTCGCCCGCCGCGCGCCCGCGCCGCTGGCGTGCCCCCATGACGACCGCAGTCCACCCCCGTTTCGCCGACGCCCTCACCGCCCTCGGCCTGGCCGCCCTCACCGAGGAGGTACGCGCCTTCCCGGAGGCCACCCGCACCGCCGCCGAGGCCGCCGCCGCGATCGGCTGCGAGCTGAGCCAGATCTGCAAGTCGCTGATCTTCGCGGCGGACGGCGTGCCGGTGCTGGTCCTCATGGACGGCGCCTCCCGCGTCGACGTGGAGCTGGTCCGCAAGGAACTCGGCGCCCAGCGGGTCACCCGCGCCGAGGCCGACGTCGTACGGGAGACCACCGGGTACGCCATCGGCGGCGTCCCGCCCTTCGGGCACCGCACCCGCACCCGGGTCCTCGCCGACCGCTCGCTGCTCGCCCACGACATCGTCTGGGCCGCCGCCGGCACCCCCGACTCGGTCTTCCCGATGGCCCCCCGGGACCTGGTCGCGCACGCCGGCGCCACCCTCGCGGACGTCCGCGAGGCCCCCGCCGGGTGACGCCCGCTCAGCCCGCGTCGAGGGCCGTGCGCACCGCCCGGACCAGCGCCTGGGCCCGCGGGTCCGCCGTCACCGTCTTGCGGAAGCCGTTGGTGACGTAACCGAAGGCGATGCCCGTCTCCGGGTCGGCGAAGCCGAGCGAGCCGCCGCGGCCGGGGTGCCCGAAGGAGCCGGGGCCGAGCATCGGGGAGGCGCTGCCGTGCAGCATGTAGCCGAGGCCGAAGCGGGTGTTCACGACCAGGACGCGGTCGGGGCCCGCCGACTCCTCGGCGCGGGCCAGCGCGAGCGTCCCCGGCGCGAACAGGCGCACGCCGTCGACCTCGCCGATCAGCGCGGCGTAGAAGCGGGCCAGCGCCTCGGCGGTGGCGACGGCGTTGGTCGCGGGCAGCGCCGCCGCGCGGTAGGCGGCGTCGTTCTGGTCGGGGAAGGGCGTGATCGCGGCGAAGGCGCGCCGGGTGAGGGAGCCGGGGTCCTCGTAGGCGGCGGTGACCGCCCGCTTGGGCCGCATCCGCAGCCCGCGGGCCGGCTCGGTCTCCGGGGCGGCCCCGACGCGGCCCGCCCGCCCGGCCGCCTCCTCGGCGGGCGGCAGGCCCAGCCACAGATCGAGGCCGAGGGGCCGGGCGACCTCGTCGGCGAGCCACGCGCCGGTGCTCCGGCCGGTCACCCGGCGCACGAGTTCGTCGACCAGCCAGCCGTAGGTCAGCGCGTGGTAGCCGTGGTCGGTGCCGGGCTCCCAGGCGGGGGCCTGGGCGGCGACGGCCTCGGGCCCGCGCGCCGGGTCGAGGGCCTCCCCGGGGGTCAGCGGCCGGTCCAGGACGGGCAGCCCGGCCCGGTGGCCGAGCACGTGCCGGACCAGGACCCGCTCCTTGCCGTGCGCCTTGAACTCCGGCCAGTACGTGCCGACCGGCGCGTCCAGGTCCAGTCGCCCGCGCTGGTGCAGCAGCAGGGGTACGGCGGCGGCGACGCCCTTGGTGGCGGAGCGCACGACCTGGGCGGTGCCCCGCCGCCAGGGTCCGGTGCCGTCGATGTCCCGGGTGCCGGCCCACAGCTCGACGACCCGGCGTCCGTGGCGGTAGACGGCGACGGCGGCGCCCCGGTCGCCGAGGCCGGTGAAGTTGGCCGCGAACGCGTCCCTGACCGGTTCGAATCCCTCGGCCACTGTGCCGTGCACGTCCACGCCCGTCAGTCCCTTCCCACGCTCGCCGGTGACAGTGGGTGCAACCACCATCGACCCCCGGCGATTCCTCGGTCAGGCGCCCGTCGCCACCGAGCGGGGGTCGAAGCCGAACGGCAGCTCCAGGCGGTGCGCCCGCATCAGCGCGTCGTCGGCGAGCAGTTCGCCGGTCGGGCCGTCGGCGGCGATCACGCCGTCGCTGAGGACCAGGGCGCGGGGGCACAGCTCCAGGGCGTAGGGCAGGTCGTGGGTGACCATCAGGACGGTGACGTCCAGGGAGCGCAGGATGTCGGCGAGTTCGCGGCGGGAGGCGGGGTCGAGGTTGGAGGAGGGCTCGTCCAGGACGAGGATCTCCGGTTCCATCGCCAGCACGGTCGCGACGGCCACCCGGCGGCGCTGGCCGAAGGAGAGGTGGTGCGGGGGGCGGTCCTTGAAGTCGCCCATGCCGACCAGGGCGAGCGCCCGGTCCACCCGGGCCTCCAGCTCGGCGCCGCGCAGACCGGCCGCCGCCGGGCCGAACGCCACGTCCTCGCGGACGGTCGGCATGAAGAGCTGGTCGTCGGGGTCCTGGAAGACGATGCCGACCCGGCGCCGGATCTCGGCCATGTTCTTCTTGTCCACCGGCAGCCCGGCCACCCGCACGGTGCCCGCGCCGCCGGTGAGGATGCCGTTGAGGTGCAGCACGAGGGTCGTCTTGCCGGCGCCGTTCGGGCCGAGCAGGGCGACCCGCTCGCCGCGGGCGACGCGGAAGTCGACGCCGAACAGGGCCTGGTGGCCGTCGGGGTAGGCGAAGGCGAGGCCGGAGACCTCCAGGGAAGCAGTCACAGCGTCCATCCCAGCAGACAGACCGCGAGCGCGGCACAGGGGAGGGCCAGCGCGTACGACCACTGGGCCCGGGAGGCGGTCACCTCGTCGATGACCGGCATCGACCCGGCGTAGCCGCGGCTGACCATGGCCAGGTGGACGCGTTCGCCGCGTTCGTAGGAGCGGATGAACAGGGCGCCCGCGGACTTGGCGAGCACCCCCCAGTGCCGTACGCCGCGGGCCTCGAAGCCGCGCGACTCGCGGGCGATCCGCATCCGGCGCATCTCGTCGGTGATGACATCGCCGTAGCGGATCATGAAGGAGGCGATCTGCACGAGCAGCGGGGGGAGCTTCAGGCGCTGCAGGCCGAGCAGGAGTTCGCGCAGTTCGGTGGTGGAGGCCAGCAGGACGGAGGCGGCGACCCCCAGGGTGCCCTTGGCCAGCACGTTCCAGGCGCCCCACAGGCCGTTCACGCTCAGGGACAGCCCGAGCACGCTGACCCGTTCGCCCTCGGCGACGAACGGCATGAGCACCGCGAAGGCGACGAACGGGACCTCGATGAGCAGCCGCTTGAGCAGGAACCCGGCGGGGACCCGGGCGGCGTACGCCACCGCCGCGAGGAGGACGGCGTACAGGCCGAACGCCCACATCGCCTCGCGGGGGGTGGAGACCACGACGACCACGAAGGCGAACGCGGCGGCGAGCTTGGTGTGCGGCGGCAGGGAGTGCACGGGGGAGTGCCCGTGCCGGTAGAGCCGGTGCGCGTGCCCGGAACCCATCACACGCCCGTGCTGCTGGGGGAGACGTCCTGGCCGCGGCGCCGGCGGACCGCCCAGAAGACGGCGCTGCCCGCGACGACCGTGACGCCGACGCCGATCACGCCCGCCAGACCGCCGGACAGCCGGGCGTCGGAGACGTCCTTGACGCCGTAGTCGGCGAGCGGGGAGTCGGCGGCGGCGTGCTCCTCGGCGGTCTTGTCGATGCCCTTGTCGGCGGCGACCTTCTCCAGCCCGTCGGGGTTGGCGGAGGCGTAGAAGCTGACGAACCCGGCCAGGACCAGGGAGGTGACCAGGCCGGTGATCCACAGCTTGCGGTGGGAGCGGGCGGCGGCGGGGGCCGGGGCGGGTTCGGCGGCGGGGGCGTCGACGAGTTCGCCGCCCACCCGGAGCCGGAGCCGCTGCTGGAGGCCGCGGGCCCCGTACACCAGGTCGGGCCGGACGGCGACGACGGCGCCGACGGTCAGCGCGGTGATCGCGGCCTCGCCGACGCCGATCAGCACGTGTACGCCGATCATGGCGGTGGCGACCTTGCCGATGGCGACGTCGGTGGTGCCGCCGATCCAGTACAGGAGGGTGAAGGCGAGGGCGGCGGCGGGGACGGAGACCAGCGCGGCGACGAAGGAGGCGGCGGTGACCGACCGGCGGCCGCGCGGCAGGACCTTCACCAGGCCGCGGAAGAGGGCGTAGGCGACGACCGTGGTGACGATCGCCATGTCGGTGATGTTGACGCCGAGCGCGGTCAGGCCGCCGTCCGCGAAGAGGATGCCCTGCATCAGCAGGACGACGGAGACGCAGAGGATGCCGGTGTAGGGGCCGACGAGTATCGCCGCCAGCGCCCCGCCGAGCAGATGTCCGCTGGTCCCCGCGGCGACGGGGAAGTTCAGCATCTGCACCGCGAAGATGAACGCCGCGACCAGACCGGCCAGCGGGGCGGTCCGCTCGTCCAGTTCGCGGCGCGCGCCGCGCAGGCTGACCGCGATGGCGCCCGCGGCGACGACGCCGGTGACTGCGGAGGTCGGGGCGTTGATGAATCCGTCAGGTACATGCACGTACCGATGATAGAGAGTAGTTGCGACCCATGTGCAAGAGCGAGGCCGAGGCCCATCTCACATGCGGTGTCCCGCCCGAAGCGCGCGTTCCGGGGAATGTGCGACATTGGAGGGGGTGGACGCAGAGGTTCCGTGAGGTGACGCAGCGTGAAGGGCCGATCGATGCCGGTGGTGGAGGAGTACGCCCGGGTCCATGTCCTGACCGACGCGGACGCCCCGGGCGACGAGGACGGCTCGACCGTACCGGTGGTGCTGCGCTACGACCCCGGCGGCGATCCCCGCTCGGTGCTGGTCGGCCTGCCCGGCCGCGGCCCCGGCGCGCGGGTCCGGGAGTTCGTCTTCGCGCGTGAGCTGCTGGAGCGCGGGCTGCGCGGGCCGGCCGGCACCGGCGAGGTGCGCGTCTGGCCGTGCGGGCGGGTGCGGACGGTGGTGGAGTTCCACTCGGCGCAGGGCTGCTCGGTGGTGCAGTTCGACGCGCAGGTCCTGATGCGCTTCGTGCGGAAGACGTACGCGGTGGCGGCGGAGCCCGTCGCGCGGTGAGGCGCGTCCGGGCCCGCCGCCAGGGCCTGTCGGGTGGATCAGCCCGCAGACGCGGGGCATGACGGGGCGCGGCCGAGTGCCTGCGACCTGATCCGGACGGCAGGCCCTAGCCGCCCGCCTTCAGCAGGGCCGCCACGATCGGGCCCGCCGTGTCGCCGCCGTGCCCGCCGGACCGCACCACGCCCGCCGCGGCCAGGTCCCCGCGGTACGCCGTGAACCAGCCGTTCGGCTTCTGCTGGCCGTCGACCTCCGCCGAGCCGGTCTTGGCGCCGACGTCTCCGGGGACCGAGGCCATCGCCTCCGCCGCCGTGCCGTACCGGGCGGTGTATCCCATCAGCTCCCGCAACTGCGCCAGCGTGCCGGCCGGCAGGGTGCGCGGGGCCGTGGCGAGCCTGCGCCCGTCGACGGACGGGGCGACCAGGTAGGGCTGGTGGAAGGCGCCGGACCGCACGGTCGCCGCGACCGAGGCCATGTTCAGCGGGTTCATCCGCACCCCGCCCTGGCCGATGAGGGACGCGGCCTTGGGGGCGTCGCGCTGCACCGGGACCGCGCCGTCGAAGGAGGGCACGCCGATCGCCCAGTCGTTCCTCGACAGGCCGAAGACCTCCCTGGCCTGACGGGTGAGGTCGTCGTCGGCCAGCTTCGGGGCCTGGCTGATGAAGGCGGTGTTGCAGGACCGGGCGAAGCTCGCCTTGAAGGTGCCGCCCTTGATGGAGAACTTGTCGTCGTTCTGGAACTTCCAGCCGCCGTAGCCGGCGTACTTCGGGCAGGGGTGCGGCTCGTCGGCGGAGGCCAGGCCCTTGTCGATGAGCAGCGAGGCGGTGATGACCTTCATGGTGGAGCCGGGCGCCAGGGAGCCCTGGAAGGCGGTGTTGAATCCGTGGCCGCTGTTGGCCACCGCGAGGATCTCACCGGTCGAGGCGCGGGTCAGCACCACGGACGCCCCGGCCCTCTCGGCGACCTGCCGCTCGGCGGCGGCCTGGAGCCGGGGGTCGAGGGTGGTCCGGACCGTGCCCGGGGTGCCCTCGCTCAGCTCCAGCAGGGTCTTGCCGGACAGCTTGCGCGCCGTGGACCGCTCGCCGCGCACCACCCGCAGCTCGGCCCCGGCGGTGCCGCCGGCCTCAGCGCCGTACTTGTCGCGCAGTCCGTCCAGGACGGTGCCCAGCGACGGGTACTCCGCGGTGGTGATCTTCCCGCCCGCCCGGTCCAGGGCCGTGACCGGCGGGGTGCCGGACTCGCCGGTGACCAGCCGGTCGCCGGCGCGGAGGTCGGGGTGGACGACGGAGGGCCGCCAGCCGACCCGGGGTTCGCCGTCGCCGTCCCGGCGCACGACGGTCAGTTCGCTGTCGTACGCCAGTGGCTCCCGGGTGTCCTGCCAGACGACCGTGCCCTTGACGGAGAAGGGGACCTCGGCGCCGGCGGGGGTGCCCGGGGTGAGGGTGACGTCCTCGATCCGGGCGTCCTTGCCGTAGGCGGTGAGCAGGGCCTTCGCGGCGCCGGGGGCGTCGGTGGCGCCGGCCGCCGCGGCGACGCGGCCGGACTGCCAGGCGGTGAGGAACCGCCGGGCGGCGGAGGTGACCTCGGCCGGGGTGAGGGGGCCCGTCCGCACCCGCTCGGCGGCGGCGGTCCGCGCCCCGGCGCCGTCCTCCTCGCCGCCGGCCGGCGCGTAGGCGCCGACCCCGGCCGCCGTGGCGACGACCGCGGCGAACGCCGCGCCGATCACGGCGGGTCCGGTCCTCCGGCGCTCGGCCACGTGCCTTCTGTTGCCCACTGCTTCCCGTTCCCTCGGTGCCGTCAGGGATGTCCAACGACGGCACCCAGCCTGAAGTCCCGCCCCGGGGCGACGAGTTCAGCCTCCCGCGCGCAGCACGTCCGCGACGATCGGGCCGGCCGCGTCGCCGCCGTGGCCGCCCTCCTCGGTCATCGCCGCCGCCGCGAGGTCGTCGCGGAAGCCGGTGAACCAACTGTTGGACGTCTGCTGCCCGTCGACCTCCGCGGAGCCGGTCTTGGCGCCGATGTCCCCGCCGAGCCCGGCCATCGCGTCGGCCGCGGTGCCCTGCGTGGCGGTGAGCCGCATCATCTGCTTGAGCTGGGCGGAGGTGCTCTGCGGCAGGCCCTTGGCGGTGGCCAGTTCCCGGTCGTCCAGGTCGGGGGAGACCAGGTAGGGCTGGCGGAAGGTGCCGGTGACGGCGGTGGCGGTCACCGAGGCCATGTTGAGCGGGTTCATCTGCACCTGGCCCTGGCCGATGGCGTTGGCCGCCCGGTCCGGGCCCCCGGAGGCGGGCACGCTGCCGTCGAAGGAGACGATGCCGGTCTTCCAGTCGTCCCGGCCCAGCCCGAACCGCTCCTCGGCCTCCGCGGTCAGCGAGGCGTCGGTCAGCGGCTTCTCGTCGACGAGCTTGATGAAGGCGGTGTTGCAGGAGCGCAGGAAGCTGTTGGCGAGGGTGGCGGACTCGTCGGGCTCCATGCCGGTGAGGTTCTTGAAGGACTGGCCCTGCCAGACCGCCGTGTCCGGACAGGGCGCCGGTTCGTTCATCGAGGTCACGCCGTTGTCTATGAGCATCGCCGCGGTGATGATCTTCATGGTGGAGCCGGGCGCCACCCGGCCCTGGAACGCCGCGTTGAAGCCGTCGGCGCGGTGGTTGGCCACGGCCAGCACCTCGCCGGTGCTCGGCTTGACCGCGACCACCGAGGACTCGTCGAACTCCTTCACCGCCCGCTCCGCCGCCCTCTGCACACCGGCGCTCAGCGTGGTGCGCAGCTTGCCGGGCTCGCCCTCGGCGAGCGTCAGCAGCGGGGTGTCGGCGACCTCGGCGGAGGCGTGCCGGACGACCAGTTCGACACCGGGTTCGCCGCCCGCCTGCTCGCCGTACTTCTCGCGCAGGGTGTCCAGGACCGGGCCGAGGGAGGGGTACTTCTCCTTGGTCAGCACCTTGCCGTCGCGGTCGACGGCCTCGATCGGCGGGTTCACCGACTCCTCGGTGACCAGGGTGTCGCCCTTCTCCAGCTCGGGGTGGACCACGGACGGCTGCCAGTCGACCAGGGCCCGCCCGGTGGTCTCCCCGCGCACCACGGTCAGCTCGCTCTTGTAGGTGAGCGGCTTGGTGACGCCCTCGAAGGTCACCTTCGCCCGCACGGTGTACGGCACCGTCCGGCCGGTCCGCGTGCCGGGCGTGACGGCGACGTCGCCGATGCGCGCCTCCTCGGCGTAGTCGGTCAGCAGCCGGGTCGCCGCCGCGGCGGCGTTGGTGAACGCGGCCGCCCGGCGGGGGTCCCCCTTCTCCCAGGCGGCGAAGAACCCGGCCGACGCCTCCTCGACCTCCTCGGCGCTCGGCGGCCCGGTCCGCACCTCGTCCCCGGCGTCGCCGTTCACCCCCGACACGAAGTGGTACGCGCCGTACCCGGCCCCGCCCACCAGTACGGCGAACACACCGCCGATGACGGCGGCCTTCACCCCCTTGCCCATCCGGCAGTCCCCTCGATTGAACGCGTTCAGAAAACGGTCACCCCCGGCACTCTATGCGCCAGGGGTGACCAGCGGTACGAAAAACCGGCGTTTCCCGGCCGACCTGACGGAGATCCCCCCCGGGCTCAGACCCAGGTGTCCAGCCACATCCTCGCCCGCCAGTCGTCCATGGGGATCGCCGTGCCGGTGTAGAGGGGCCAGAAGTAGATGAAGTTCCAGACGATCAGCAGGACCAGGAGGCCCGCGGCCGTCGCGCCCGCCACCCGGCGGGTGTCGCTGGAGCCGGCCCGGCCGATCACCGCACCCAGCAGCATCGCCACCGCCAGGCACAGGAACGGCAGGAAGACCACGGCGTAGAAGAGGAAGATCGTGCGTTCCTGGTAGACGAACCAGGGGAGGTAGCCCGCCGCGACGCCGCAGGCGATGGCGCCCGCCCGCCAGTCCCGGCGCAGCGCCCACCGCCACAGCACGTACGCCAGCGCGAGGCAGCCCGCCCACCACAGCAGCGGCGTGCCCAGCGCCAGTACCTCGCGGGCGCACTTCCCGCCCGCGTCCGCCGGGCAGCCGTCGGTGCCGGGCGCCGGGGACTCGTAGAAGTAGGAGACCGGGCGGCCCAGGACCAGCCAGCTCCACGGGTTGGACTGGTACGTGTGCGGCGAGGTCAGGTGGGTGTGGAACTCGTACACCTGCGACTCGTAGTGCCACAGGCTGCGCCACCAGTCCGGGAACAGCCAGGACCAGCCGCTGTGCCGGCCGTCGGTCGCCGCCCAGTCGCGGTAGTAGCCGCCCGTGCCGTCGCTGGGGGACAGAATCCAGCTCAGCCAGGACAGCAGGTACGTGCCGACCGCGACCGGGACGGTGGACAGGAACGCCCAGCCCAGGTCGTGCCGGAGCACCGCCGTCCGGGGCCGCACCGCGCCGGCCACCCGGCGGGCGGCCACGTCCCACAGGACCGTCAGCACGCAGAACGCGACCAGGATGTAGAGGCCGTTCCACTTGGTGGCGATGGCCAGGCCCAGCATCAGCCCCGCCGCCCAGCGCCACGGCCGCCGGCCGAGCCGGGTGGTCTCGGCGATGTGCGCGTCCGGGCGGGCCCGGCCGTCGGCGTCCACCGGCAGCGCGGCGGCGAGCCGGGCCCGCGCCCGGTCCCGGTCGGCCAGCAGGCAGCCGAACGCGGCCAGCACGAAGAACACCAGCACGCTGTCCAGCAGCGCGGTCCGGCTCATCACGAAGGCCAGGCCGTCCACCGCCATCAGCCCGCCCGCCAGACAGCCCAGGAACGTCGAGCGGAACAGCCGCCGCCCGATCCGGCACAGCAGCAGCACCGACAGGGTGCCGAGCAGCGCCGTCATGAACCGCCAGCCGAACGGCGTGAACCCGAACAGCCACTCCCCGGCGCCGATCACGAACTTCCCGACCGGCGGGTGCACGACGTACGACGGGTCGGTGGGGACCGGGACGTCACCGCCGGAGTTCAGGATCAGGTCGTTGGCGTTCTTGTCCCAGTTGACCTCGAACCCGCGGTTGATCAGCGCCCACGCGTCCTTGGCGTAGTACGTCTCGTCGAATATGACCGCCTTCGGACTGCCCAGGTTCCAGAACCGCAGCACCCCCGCCAGCAGCGTGACCAGCAGCGGCCCGCCCCAGCCCGACCAGCGCGTGATCCGGTCGACCACCGGCCCGCGCAGCCCGAGGGAGGCCCACAGCCGGGAGCTGGGCCGCGTGTACGGCGGCACCAGGCGGTCCCGGACATCGCCTGTCGGGCCCGCCGCGTAGCCGAAGCGGCGCAGCCTCTGCCGCCAGGCGTTCCGCCCGTCGTGCGGCGCCTGGTCCTGCCGGGTGTCCGCGGAGTCCGTGGACGACGCTGTACTGGTCACCGCGCCATCGTAGGGAACCGGTCTGTGCGAGTCCCGTCCTTGCCCCTGCGAGGATGGAAACGTGACAGTCGCAACCGGAACCCTGGTCCTCGCGGGCACCCCCATCGGGGACATCGCGGACGCCCCGCCCCGGCTCGCCGCGGAGCTGGCCGCCGCAGACGTCGTCGCCGCGGAGGACACCCGGCGGCTGCGCCGGCTCACCCAGGCGCTCGGCGTCACCCCCAAAGGCCGGGTGGTGTCGTACTTCGAGGGCAACGAGTCCGCCCGCACCCCCGAACTGGTCGGAGAACTTCTCGCCGGCGCCCGGGTGCTGCTGGTCACCGACGCCGGGATGCCCTCGGTGTCCGACCCCGGCTACCGGCTGGTCGCCGCGGCCGTCGAGCGGGACGTGAAGGTCACCGCCGTGCCCGGCCCGTCCGCCGTGCTCACCGCGCTCGCCCTGTCCGGGCTGCCGGTGGACCGCTTCTGCTTCGAGGGCTTCCTGCCCCGCAAGGCCGGCGAACGCCTCTCCCGGCTCCGCGAGACCGCCGCCGAGCGCCGCACCCTCGTCTACTTCGAGGCCCCGCACCGCCTGGACGACACCCTCGCCGCGATGGCCGAGGTCTTCGGCGCCGGCCGCCGGGCCGCCGTCTGCCGCGAGCTGACCAAGACGTACGAAGAGGTCAAGCGGGGCCCGCTGGGCGACCTCGCCGCGTGGGCCGCCGAGGGGGTGCGCGGCGAGATCACCGTCGTGGTCGAGGGCGCCCCCGAACCGGGCCCCGAGGAGATCGGCGCGGAGGAACTGGTCCGCCGGGTCCGGGTCCGCGAGGAGGCGGGGGAGCGCCGCAAGGAGGCGATCGCCGCGGTGGCCGCCGAGGCGGGGCTGCCCAAGCGGCAGGTGTTCGACGCGGTGGTGGCGGCGAAGAACGCCGGCGCGTGAACCGGCCCCGGGCGCGCGCCTGCGCCCCATGGGCCGGCAAACGCCCGGTCGGCCAGGCAAAGGCCCCGGCACCCCGTGCGGCGGCTTCGGCAAGGAAGCCCCAAATCAGGGCCAACACTTGACAGTTCTGCTGCTTTCATGCCGATACGGGCATCCACTGGAGGAACGGGACGTCCACCCCCCATCTCCAGAGGATCACGGGAGTCGGCATGAGCGAGATGAGCGAGCACCCAGGACAGCCCGGACCGCGAGCGGGAGCCACCGCTGCCGTCCATGAGTCGTATTCCTTCGCCTGCATGCGCTGCGGCAACGGCTGGGAGCAGTCGTACGAGATAGAGCACCACACCGACGCCCAGGGCCGGCGGTTCGTGGTGTACATGGCGGACGGGCTGGTCGTGCCCTCCCCGCTCAGCCGCCCCACCTGCCAGAACTGCGACGCCCACGTCGTACGGATCATGGGGCCGGGCCGGGTCGCCTCCGCCCGCGACGCCGCCCGCCCCCAGGTGCCCGCCCCGGCCCGCCCGGCCCGGGTCCCGGCGCCGGCCGCCGGACGGCACCACTGGCACCTCGGCGACCTGCTGCACGCCCTCCACCTGCACCGCAGGGCCACCTGACCGGAGCCTTCCGTAGGATCGGGGCATGCCTTCGAACGCCCCGGCCGACCAGCACGCGGCGCCGCCGCTCCCCGAGCCCCTGCGCGTCCCCGTCGCCGACTCGCACACCCACCTCGACATGCAGTCCGGCACGGTCGAGGAGGGCCTCGCGAAGGCCGCGTCGGTGGGCGTGACCACCGTCGTCCAGGTCGGCTGCGACCTCGCCGGATCACGGTGGGCGGCCGAGACGGCGGCGGCGTACGACAGCGTGCACGCCACCGTCGCCCTGCACCCCAACGAGGCTCCCCGCATCGTGCACGGCGACCCGGGGGGAGGCCGGTCCCCGCGAGGTGCCCGGCAGCCCGGCGGGGACGCCGCTCTCGACGACGCCCTCGCCGAGATCGACCGGCTCGCCGCCCTGCCCCAGGTCAAAGGCGTCGGCGAGACGGGACTGGACTACTTCCGCACCGGACCCGAGGGCAAGGAGGCGCAGGAGCGGTCCTTCCGCGCCCACATCGAGATCGCCAAGCGGCACGGCAAGACCCTCGTCATCCACGACCGCGAGGCCCACGACGACGTGCTGCGCGTGCTGAAGGAGGAGGGCGCCCCCGAGCGCACCGTCTTCCACTGCTACTCCGGCGACGCCGGGATGGCCGCCGTGTGCGCCCGCGCCGGGTACTTCATGTCCTTCGCCGGCAACGTCACCTTCAAGAACGCCCAGAACCTGCGCGACGCGCTCGCCGTGGCCCCGCTGGAGCTGGTCCTGGTGGAGACCGACGCGCCGTTCCTGACGCCGGCGCCCTACCGGGGGCGGCCCAACGCGCCCTACCTGGTGCCGGTCACCGTGCGCGCGATGGCCGCCGTCCGGGGCATCGGCGAGGACGCCCTCGCCGCCGCCCTCGCCGCCAACACCGCACGGGCCTTCGACTACCGAACACACGCTCAGTAGCCGCGTCGCTTTGGAGAGTGACGGCCGCTCGGCTAGGTTCTGGGAGCCCGATCCGGGACCCATCCGCACCGCTGGAGCGTGTCGGCGTGAGCAAGTCGCAGTTCGAGACGTACCACCAGCCGTACGGCCATCCGTACGGCCATCCGTACGGCCTGATGTACGACGGTGCGCATGGTGCGCGTGATGCCCGTGATGCCCGTGGTGTGCAAGGTGAGCCCGGTGTGCCGACGCCGCCCCGGCGGACCGCCCCGCGCCCCGCGCCCGCCTCCGCGCCCGCCCCCGAGCCCCCCTCCGCCCTCGGCCCCGCCCACGGCGGACGCGCCGCCCGTCGCCGCCGGGCCCGGCGCGTCCAGCGCGCGGACGGCCCGATGCGCCGCCTGCTGCCACGCGCCCTGGTCGTGGCGTTCCTCGCCGGCGGCACCACCGCCTTCGTCGCCGAGGACAAGGCCGTCGAGCTGACCGTCGACGGCAGCCCGCGCACCCTGCACACCTTCGCCGACGACGTCACCGGACTCCTCGCCGACCAGGGCGTGGAGGTCGGCGCCCACGACGTCGTGGCCCCCGCCCCCGGCACCCCGCTGACCAGCGGCGACGAGATCGCCGTCCGCTACGGCCGCCCCCTGCTGCTCACCCTCGACGGCCACCGCCACCAGGTCTGGACGACCGCGCGCACCGTCGCGGACGCGCTGCGCCGCCTCGGGGTCCGCGCCGAGGGCGCCCACCTGTCCGCACCGCCCTCCCGGCGCATCGGACGCGAGGGCCTCGCCCTCGACGTGCGCACCGAGCGGATCGTCACCGTCATGGCCGACGGCCGGGCCCGCGCCGTCCGCACCAACGCGGCCACCGTCCGGGAGGCCGTCGCGCAGGCGGGGGTCGTCCTGCGCGGAGAGGACACCACCTCCGTCCCGCCGGGCAGCTTCCCGCGCGACGGGCAGACCGTCACCGTGCTGCGGATCAGGAACGCCGAGCAGGTCCACGAGGAGCGGGTCCCCTTCCAGGTGCGGCGCACCGAGGACCCGGCGCTCTACCGGGGCACCGAGATCGTCGACCGCCCCGGCCGGCCGGGCCTGCGCCGCACCACGTACCGGCTGCGCACCGTCAACGGCGTCGCCGGGAGGCCGGTGCGCACCGGCAGCGTGCTCGTGCGCGAGCCCCGCGACCAGGTGGTGCGGGTCGGCACCCGGCCCCGGCCGGCCTCCGTGCGGGGCACCGGCCACCTCGACTGGCAGGGCCTGGCCGCCTGCGAGTCCGGCGGACGCGCGGACGCGGTCGACCCCTCGGGGACGTACGGCGGCCTCTACCAGTTCGACACCCGCACCTGGCAGCGGCTCGGCGGCCGGGGCCGCCCGCAGGACGCCCCGGCCGCCGAACAGACCTACCGGGCCCAGAAGCTGTACGCCCGCAGCGGCGCCGCCGCCTGGCCGCACTGCGGCGCCCGGCTGCGCGGATGACCCCCGCGAGCCCGCCCACCGGACGCGGTGGCCCCGTGCGCGCCCGCGCGGCCCGGGTCCCGCACGCCCCCGGCTACCCTTACCGGGTGAGCAGCCCCACCCCGCACGACGCCCTGCTGGGCCCCGCCGACGTCCGTGAGCTGGCGGCGGCCCTCGGCGTCCGCCCCACCAAGCAGCGCGGCCAGAACTTCGTGATCGACGCGAACACGGTCCGCCGTATCGTCCGCACCGCCGAGGTCCGCCCCGACGACGTGGTGGTCGAGGTGGGACCGGGCCTCGGCTCGCTCACCCTGGCCCTGCTGGAGACCGCCGACCGGGTCACCGCCGTCGAGATCGACGACGTCCTGGCCGCCGCGCTCCCCGCCACCGTCGCCGCCCGGCTGCCCGGCCGCGCCGACCGGTTCGCGCTGGTCCACTCCGACGCGATGCGGGTCACCGCACTGCCGGGCCCCGCCCCGACCGCCCTGGTCGCCAACCTGCCGTACAACGTGGCCGTGCCCGTCCTGCTGCACATGCTCGACACCTTCCCGAGCATCGAGCGCACCCTGGTCATGGTCCAGGCCGAGGTCGCCGACCGGCTCGCCGCCGGCCCCGGCTCCAAGGTGTACGGCGTGCCGTCGGTGAAGGCCAACTGGTACGCCGAGGTCAAGCGGGCCGGTTCCATCGGCCGCAACGTCTTCTGGCCCGCGCCGAACGTCGACAGCGGACTGGTCTCCCTGGTCCGCCGAGCCGAGCCGCCGAAGACCTCCGCCGCCAAGGAGGAGGTCTTCGCCGTGGTCGACGCCGCCTTCGCGCAGCGCCGCAAGACGCTGCGGGCGGCGCTGGCGGGCTGGGCCGGTTCGGCCGCCGCCGCCGAGGCCGCCCTGGTCGCCGCCGGGGTCTCCCCGCAGGCCCGGGGCGAGTCCCTGACCGTGGAAGAGTTCTCCCGTATCGCCGAGCACAAGCAGTGACGGAGAGTGACGAGCACGTGAGTGTGACGGTCCGCGTCCCCGCCAAGGTCAACGTCCAGTTGTCGGTGGGCCCCGCCCGCCCCGACGGCTACCACGACCTGGCCAACGTCTTCCTCGCCGTCGGCCTGTACGACGAGATCACCGTGACCCCGGCCGACACCCTCCGCGTCACCTGCGCGGGCCCGGACGCCGCCCAGGTCCCCCTGGACCGCACCAACCTCGCCGCCCGCGCGGCGATCGCCCTCGCCGAGCGCCACGGCCGCGAGCCCGCCGTCCACATCCACATCGACAAGGACATCCCCGTCGCCGGCGGCATGGCGGGCGGCAGCGCGGACGGCGCGGGCGCGCTGCTGGCCTGCGACGCCCTGTGGGGCACCGGCGCCTCCCGCGACGAACTCCTCGCCCTCTGCGCCGAGCTGGGCAGCGACGTGCCGTTCAGCCTGCTCGGCGGGGCGGCGCTGGGCACCGGGCGGGGCGAGAAGCTGACCGGGCTGGAGGTGGCGGGCACCTTCCACTGGGTGTTCGCGATGGCCGCGCGGGGCCTGTCCACGCCGGCCGTCTTCCGCGAGTTCGACCGGCTCGGCGCCGACGCCGACATCCCCGGCCCGGTCGCCTCCCAGGCCGTCCTCGACGCCCTCGCCTCGGGCGACCCCGGCGCCCTCGCGGTGGCCGCCTCCAACGACCTCCAGCCCGCCGCGCTCTCCCTCTTCCCGGAACTCGCCGACACCCTCGCGGCCGGACGCGCGGCCGGCGCCCTGACCGCCCTGGTCTCCGGCTCGGGCCCCACCACGGCGTTCCTCGCCGGCGACGCCGACTCCGCCGCCGTCATCGCCTCGGTCCTGCGCGCCTCCGGCACCTGCGCCTCGGCCCGCGTGGCGGAGGGCCCGGCGCCGGGGGCGACGCTGGTGTGAGGCTCGGAGCCGGACGGGACCCTGCTGTCCGCCCTCCACGGTAGCCGGGCGTTCCGACGGGCGTCACTCCGAAGAGTGACCGCACCCGTCCGCGTCGCCCCGCCCCCCGCAGGGCCTACGCTGGATAGCTGATCGTTCCCCCAGGCAGGAGAGAAATGGCCGTCAACCTGGTCAATGTCGAGAACGTCAGCAAGGTGTACGGCACCCGTGCCCTGCTCGACGGGGTCTCCCTCGGCGTCTCCGAAGGCGACCGCATCGGCGTCGTCGGCCGCAACGGCGACGGCAAGACCACGCTGATCCGGATGCTCGCCAAGCTGGAGGAGGCCGACACCGGCCGCGTCACCCACTCCGGCGGGCTGCGCCTGGGCGTGCTCACCCAGCACGACTCCCTCGACCCCGCCGCCACCGTCCGGCACGAGGTCATCGGCGACCTCGCCGACCACGAGTGGGCGGGCAACGCCAAGATCCGCGACGTGCTCACGGGCCTCTTCGGCGGCCTGGACCTGCCCGGCTTCCCGCAGGGCCTGGACACCGTCATCGGACCGCTGTCCGGCGGCGAGCGGCGCCGGATCGCGCTGGCCAAGCTGCTCATCGACGAACAGGACCTGATCGTCCTGGACGAGCCCACGAACCACCTGGACGTCGAGGGCATCGCCTGGCTCGCCCGCCACCTGCG
This sequence comes from Streptomyces sp. NPDC000134, assembly GCF_042899225.1. NCBI lineage: Bacteria > Bacillati > Actinomycetota > Actinomycetes > Kitasatosporales > Streptomycetaceae > Streptomyces > Streptomyces sp. NPDC000134. The sequence continues at coordinate 149,237 of NZ_JBIAZN010000002.1, read as the reverse complement.
CGAGCGCCGCTCGGCCCTGGTCTGCGTCACCCACGACCGCTGGTTCCTCGACCAGGTCTGCACCCGCATGTGGGACGTGCAGAAGGGCGACGTCTTCGAGTACGAGGGCGGCTACTCCGACTACGTCTTCGCCCGCGCCGAGCGCGAGCGCATCGCCGCCACCGAGGAGGCCAAGCGGCAGAACCTGGTCCGCAAGGAGCTGGCGTGGCTGCGCCGCGGCGCCCCGGCCCGCACCTCCAAGCCCCGTTTCCGCGTCGAGGCCGCCAACGAGCTGATCGCCGACGTACCCCCGCCCCGGGACAGCAGCGAGCTGATGAAGTTCGCCTCCTCCCGGCTGGGCCGGACCGTGTTCGACCTGGAGGACGTCACCGTCCAGGCCGGCCCCAAGGTGCTGCTCAAGCACCTGACCTGGCAGCTCGGCCCCGGCGACCGCATCGGCCTGGTCGGGGTCAACGGCGCCGGCAAGACCTCCCTGCTGCGCGCGCTCGCCGACGCCGCCCGCAGCGAGGGCGAGCACCAGCCCGCGGGCGGCCGGGTCAACGTCGGCCGGACCGTGAAGCTGGCCTACCTCTCCCAGGAGGTCGGCGAACTCGACCCCGCCTGGCGCGTCCTGGAGGCCGTGCAGAGCGTCCGTGAGCGCGTCGACCTCGGCAAGGGCCGGGAGATGACCGCCGGACAGCTCTGCGAGACCTTCGGCTTCGGCAAGGAGAAGCAGTGGACGCCGGTCGGCGACCTCTCCGGCGGTGAGCGCCGCCGCCTGCAGATCCTGCGGCTGCTGATGGACGAGCCCAACGTCCTCTTCCTCGACGAGCCCACCAACGACCTCGACATCGAGACCCTGACCCAGTTGGAGGACCTCCTCGACGGCTGGCCCGGCTCGATGATCGTCATCTCCCACGACCGGTTCTTCATCGAGCGCACCACCGACCGGGTCTTCGCCCTGCTCGGCGACGGCACCCTGCGGATGCTGCCGCGCGGCATCGACGAGTACCTGGAGCGGCGGCAGCGGATGGAGGAGGCGGCCGCCGCGGCCACCCCCGCCCCCGCGAAGACCGCGGCGGAGGCCCCCGAGCGCAGCGCCGCCGACCAGCGGGCCGCCAAGAAGGAACTCCAGAAGATCGAGCGGCAGTTGGACAAGATCTCCGAGAAGGAGGCCAAGCTGCACGCGCGGATCGCCGAGAACGCCACCGACTTCGCGAAGGTCGCCGAACTCGACGCGGAGCTGCGCGAGTTGGCGGGCCAGCGCGATGAACTGGAGCTGCGCTGGCTGGAACTCGCCGAGGACGCGTAGTCCGCGCGCCCCGGCGTGAAGGGGGCGTGCAGGACCGTAACAGCGGTATCACGGGCCGGTCCGACCTTGGGAACAGGGGCGGGATCGGCCCGGTGTGCTGTCCGGGCCGGGTGATAAAAAGGGCCGCACGAGCCTGTCTGAGAACCGTCTGAGAACAGGGGTGTGGCGGAAACGCGGCGCTGTCCGGCGCGGCGCCACATCCGTCACAAGGGGGAACCACCGATGACCCAGCCGCCCGGTCCGCCGTCCGGTCCGCCGTCCGACCCGCCGCCGCGGGGCGGCTTCGGCGCACCGCAGGACCCGCCACCGCAGGGCGGCGGCTTCGGCCCCGCCCAGCAGCCCCCGCAGCCGGGTTACGGCCACCCGCAGCAGCCGGGCCGGACCCCGGGACCGTACGCCCCGCAGCCCCAGCAGCCCGGCCAGCAGCCCGGCCAGGCCCCCGGCCCCTACGCTTCCGGCCCGTACGCCTCCGGCCCCTACTCCCAGCCCCAGCAGCCGGGCCCGTACGGACCGCCGCAGCCCGGCCCCTACGGACCGGGGCCCGGCTACGGCCACCCGGCCCAGCCGTACCCCGGCGCTCCCGGGGCCCCCGGCACCCCGCCGCCCGGCTCCGGGAACGTCTTCAAGCGCAAGCCCGCCCTCGCGATCGTCGCCGCCGTCGCCGCGCTGCTGGTCATCGGCGGCACGGTCTGGGCGGTCACCGGCACCGGCGGCGACGACGGCAAGGACGACAAGCCGGTGGCCGGCCCCAGCGGGAGCCCGAAGCCGTCCGCCTCCGGCGGCCCGCTCGACCCGGGTGACGGCAAGGGCGCCGGCGGCGAGGACCCGGACGACCTCAACGAGGGCCGCCAGGCCGGCGAGGCCCGGGTGCTCTGGTACAAGGAGGCCCCCGACGCCCCCGGTTCCGGCGCCGACGCCCCCGGCATGTGGATCACCGGCAAGACCGCGGTGAAGGCCGCGTACAAGCAGCTCTTCGCGTACGGCACCGCCGACGGGCGGCCCGCCTGGGACCCGGTCGCCTTCCCGCAGAAGATCTGCGCGGTCACCCCCGAGAAGACCGCCGACGACCGCATCGTCGTCGCCTACATGAGCGGCTCCAGCGACCGCGCCAAGTGCAACCAGCTCCAGGAGATCGACCTCGCCACCGGCGAGAAGGGCTGGAGCGAGGAGGTCGCCGACGGCGAGCTGTTCGACTCCACCCTCTCCGTCGAACTCTCCGTCACCGGTGACACCCTGATGGTCGGCCGCTCCCAGTCCGGCACCGCCTACGACGTCAGGAGCGGCACCAAGCTCTACGACAAGAAGCGGTACGGCGAGACCTGCTTCCCCGCCGGGTACGCGGGCGGCGAGCGGCTGGTCCAGGTCGCCTCCTGCGGCGCCGGCGGTGCCAAGGAGCACGACGAGCTGCAGGAGCTGGACCCGAGGACCGGCAAGGTCAAGTGGACGTACAAGTACGAGAAGGGCTGGCGGGTGGCCCGCGCGTACTCCGTCGACCCCGTCGTCTTCTACGCCACCAACGAGGACGAGAAGACCTGGAACATCTCCACCTTCTCCGGCGGCCGGATCACCTCCCAGGTCGACGTCCAGGAGGACTTCGCCCCCGAGTGCGGCTGGGCCATCCTCGAACGCGACCTCCAGGGCTGCCAGGGCGTCGTCGTCGCCGGTGACACCCTCTACCTGCCGACCGAGGCCGCCACCGGCGCCAACGAGATCGTCGCGATCAGCCTCTCCAGCGGCAAGGAGAAGTGGCGGGTGAAGTCCCCCGCCGAGGAGTCGATGATCCCGGTCCGCGCGGACGGGGCGAACCTGATCGCGTACGTCGAGCCGTCCTACGACGCCGGCGGCCAGGTGCTGTCCATTCCCACGGGCGGCGGCGGCCACAAGCCGGCCAAGCTGCTCCAGCACCCGCAGGGCGCGGCCGACGTCGAGAACGGCTTCTTCTCCAAGGACATCGACTGGGTCGACGGCCGCTTCTACCTCTCCACCACCCGGCTGACCGGCAACGACGACTCGAAGGAGAAGCTGATGCTCGCCTACGGCAAGTGAGCGTCCCCCGCCGCCCGTTCCGCCCGTCCCCCGAGGTGACCCCGCCATGACCCAGCCGCCGCCCCCGCCGCCCCACGAGCCTTCGCAGCAAGGCGGCTTCGGCCCGCCGACCCCGCCCGCCCCGCAGCCCGGCTACGGCTACCCGCAGACCCCGCAGACCCCGCAGACCCCGCCGCCCCCGGGGGCTCCCCCCACCCCGCCGCCCCCGGTGCCGGGCTACGGCCCCCCGCAGCCCGCCCAGCCCGGCTACGGCTACCCCGGCCAGACCCCCGGCTACGGCTACCAGCAGCCGACCGTGCCCATGCACGCCCCGTCGGGCCCGCCGCCCGGCGGCGGTGGCGGCGGGCGGAAGATCAACGCCCAGGTCGCGATCATCGTCTCCGCCGTCGTCGCCATCGCCCTGATCATCGGCGGCGGGGTCTGGTACGCCCGCTCCTCCGACGAGCCCGGCGGCAAGGACGACACCGCCGGTTCGACCGGCGGCACCACCGGCACCACCGGCAGCACCGGCGGCGACGCCAAGGGCGGCACGTCCGCCGGGGGCGAGGAGAAGGTGCCCGCCGACCCCGCGTCCAAGGTGCTGTTCCAGGTCCCGGCGCCCGAGGTGAGCAAGGACGACAACAGCGTCGTCGTCTCCGGCTCCTGGGCCACCGACACGGTGTACGCCAAGAGCGGCATCGCCGAGATCACCGGCTACGACCCCGGCAAGGGCACCGAGCTGTGGACCGTCCCGCTGGACGGCCCGGTCTGCACCGCCACCCGGCACGTCACCGCCGACAACCTGACGGCCGTCGTCTACCAGCCCGACATGCCGACCAAGGCCGACCCCTCGCACGGCTGCAGCCAGGTCGCCGTGATCGACCTCGGCACCGGCAAGAAGGTCTGGACGAAGACCGCCAAGACCGGCGACCAGCTCATCTCCTTCGACAACGTCACCCTCAGCGGCGGCACGGTCGCCGCCGGCAGCACCAGCGGCGGCGTCGCCTGGGACATCGCCTCCGGCAAGCAGCTCTGGGCGCCCAAGGGCACCGACTCCTGCTACGACGCGGGCTACGGCGGCGGCCCGAAGCTGGTCGCGGTCCGCAAGTGCGGCACGTACGAGGCCCGGCAGCTCGGCATCCAGACCATCGACCCGGGCACCGGCAAGGTGCTCTCGGAGTACAAGATGGCCAAGGGCATCGAGTACGCCGGGATCGTCTCCACCGACCCGCTGGTGGTCGCCGCCGACGTCGGCGACTCCGCCGGGGACGGCAGCGGCATCTCCGACTTCTTCTCCGTGGACAACAAGACCGGCGAACTGCGCACCCGGATCTCCGCGCCGGGCGAGAAGTTCGCCGCCCGCTGCGACACCATCTCCCGGATCGAGCAGTGCACCGGCCTCGTCGTCGGCAACGACCGGCTCTATCTGCCCACCGAGGAGCACGAGGGCGGCGGCGAGTCCTACAGCCGCACCAACGAGGTCGTCGCCTTCGACCTGTCCACCGGCAAGCAGACCGGCCAGCGCGCCGACGCCGGCGACGGCTACACCATCACGCCGCTGCGCATGGACGGCGACAGCATCCTGGCGTACAAGCGGCCGCCGTACGACAAGGGCGGGCAGATCGTCAGCATCGACAGCGGCTCGTTCAAGGAGAGCAAGCTGCTGGAGAACCCGGCCACGGAGGCGGTGCGGGACGTGGAGACCAGCATGCTCCCGGAGTACGCCGAGATCCTCTACCGCAAGGGCCGCCTGTACATGTCGCAGGTGTACGCCAGCGAGCCGTCCGGCACGGACGACAAGGAGTACCTCGCGGTGGCGTTCGGCACGGGCGGCTGACCGGCCGCCGCCGGGCCCTCCGGGCGTACGGCCCCGTCCCTGGTCAGGGGCGGGGCCGTATTGCATGGAAATTCGGCGATCCGGGGCAGTTCTCACCGGTAGGGGCAGCGCGATGTCGAACAAGCGTGTAGCTTCCGGGGTCAGGTCGAGGGGGACTGGGGGGTTGCGCTGTGGGAGTGCGGCTGATGGTGGTCGACGACCACCGACTGCTCGCCGAGGCGTTGGCCTCGGCGCTGAAGCTGCGGGGGCACCGGGTGCTGGCCGCGGCGGCACCCGCCGCGGGGGCGGCGGAGCTGGTGATCAGCCGGGCGCCCGAGGTGTGCCTGATGGGCACGGCGACACCGGCCGAGCCGGGCATCTTCGACCCGGTGGCGCGCATCAAGCGGGAGCGTCCGCAGGTCGCGGTGCTGGTGCTCGGGCCGGTGCCCAATCCGCGCGGGATCGCGGCGGCCTTCGCCTCCGGGGCGTCGGGGTACGTCCGGCACGACGAGCGCATAGAGGGCGTCGAGCGGGCGATCATGAAGGCGCGGGCGGGCGAGGCGGCGGTGGCGCCGGCCCTGCTCCAGGGGGCGTTCGCCGAACTCCTCAACCCCGCGGCCCAGCCCGACGACGAGGGCCAGCGCCTGCTCCGGATGCTGACCCCCCGCGAGGTCGAGGTCCTGGTCCGGGTGGCCGACGGGGAGGACACCCGCCTCATCGCCGCGGGGATGGGCATCGCCCCGTCCACGGCCCGCACCCACGTCCAGCGCGTCCTGATGAAACTGGGAGTGGGCTCCCGCCTGGAGGCGGCGGCCCTGGCGGCCAGGACCGGGTTACTGGACCGGGCGGCCCCGCCGCCGAGCTGATCTCCCGGCCACGGGCGGCACGGGCGGGCGCGGGCGGTGGTCCGCCGCACCCGCCCCGGCGCCGCGAGGTCAGTCCCCCGCGCCCTCCGGCTCGACCGCCGGCGGGACCGTGGGCCGGATCTTCAGCCACGCCAGGAAGAACACCCCGAGGACCAGCATCCCCAGCCCGGTCCAGAGGTTGATGTTCACTCCCTCCGCCTTGTCGATGTCCGCGTCGGACGCCACGATCCCCGCGATGGTCACGATCACCCCGTACACCACGAACAACCCGCCGATGATCCGCCGGATGTCGAACAGCCGCGCGGCCGTCGCCGACTCGGTCTCCAGCTCGGAGACCTGCCGGTGGACGTCCTTCTCGGAGTAGCTCTCGGACATGCTTCCTCAATCCTCCCGCGATCAGAACGAGAACGGGATGTAGCAGACGGCGGCCAGCACGACCGCACCCCAGCCCAGCAGCGCGGGCTTGCGGTACCACGCGTCGTCGCCCACGGCCGGCGCCTCCGCCATGCCGGGCGACCGCGTGCCGTAGACCAGCCCGCGCAGTTCCTCGGCCGGCTTGGGCCGGGTGAACAGCGACACCGCGACCATGACCACCGCGCCCGCGACGAAGCCCGCGATCGCGGAGACGAAGTTGGCCCCCTGGTCGGAGGGGATGTCGATGATCCCCTGCTTGTAGATCCAGAAGTAGTTGACCATCGCCGCGCCGGTGCCCGCGACCAGCCCCCAGAACCCGGACTTCATGGACGCCCGCTTCCAGAACATGCCGATGATGAAGACCACGAACATCGGCACGTTGAAGAAGGAGAACAGCGTCTGGAGGTAGCTCATGATGTTCGAGAACGACGACGCCAGGAACGCGGTGCCGATCGAGGCGAGCACACCGATCGCGGTGATCAGCCGCCCGAACCGCACGTAGTACGCGTCCTCGCGGTCCTTGACCACGTACTTCTGCCAGATGTCGGTGGTGAACACGGTGTTGAACGAGGACACGTTCGCCGCCATGCCCGCCATGAACGCGGCCAGCAGACCCGTCACCGCGATACCGAGCACACCGTTGGGCAGCAACTGCTCCATCAGGTACGGGATCGCGTCGTTGTACTGCAGGTCGGACCCGGGGGTGCCGATCTTCGGCACCAGCGCCGCCGCGACCAGTCCCGGGATCATCACCAGGAAGACGATGAAGATCTTCGGGAACGCGGCGATCAGCGGGGTGCGCTGGGCCGCCGAGAGGTTCTTCGCGGACAGCGCGCGCTGCACCTCGGCGAAGTTGGTGGTCCAGTAGCCGAAGGAGAGGACGAAGCCGAGGCCGAGGACGATGGTCAGCCAGTTGGCGCCCAGCGGGTTGGCGCTGCCGATGCCGGTGCCGCCCCACGAGGTCATGAAGTCGCCGCCGTGCCGGCCGGAGAGGGTGTCGGACAGGCCGTCCCAGCCGCCGACCTTGCGCAGGCCGAGGATGGTGATCGGGATGAGGGCCGCCAGGATCACGAAGAACTGGAGGACCTCGTTGTAGATCGCCGAGGAGAGGCCGCCGAGGGTGATGTAGGCGAGCACGAAGAAGCCCGCGACCACGATGGCCACCCACTCCGGCCAGCCGAGCAGCGCCTCCACGACGATCGCGAGGGCGTACAGGTTGACCCCGGCGATCAGGATCGCCGCGAAGGCGAACAGGATCGAACTCAGCATGTGCGCGGCCTTGTCGAACCGGAGCAGCAGGAACTCCGGGACCGACCGCACCTTGCTGCCGTAGTAGAACGGCATCATCACCAGGCCCAGGAAGACCATGGCCGGGATGGCGCCGATCCAGTACCAGTGCGTGGTGTAGACGCCGTACTGGGCGCTGTTGGCGGCCATGCCGAGGATCTCGGTGGCGCCGAGGTTGGCCGCGACGAAGGCGAGGCCGGTGACCCAGGCGGGCAGCGACCGGCCGGACAGGAAGAAGTCCAGGCTGGTCTTGACCGAGCGGCGGGCGGCGAAGCCGATGCCCAGGACGACGACGAAGTAGATCGCGAGGATCGAGTAGTCGAGCCAGTTGGTGGGGAGCCGTAGCTCCGCCGCCAGGTATGTGGGGGTATGCATAAGCACTCGCTTCGTTGCGCGAACTGATCCGGAGCGGAACCTACGCCTCCGTGTTCAGTAATTGAACACTTCACGAGGTGTTCTTTGTTTGATTGTGATGAAAGCCGAGGCTGGTGAGTTGTGATGTGTTATGTTTGATTGTGTTGGATGCGGGCTGTTGTAGAGGCGCAGAGGAGTCCGGCAGTGAAGAAGACCTCGACCCGGCTGGCCGACGGTCGTGAGCTGATCTACTACGACCTGCGCGACGACACCGTGCGCGACGCGCCCGACCGCCGCCCGCTGGAGCCGACGGTCACCTCCTCCGAGATCCGGGAGGACGTGCTGCTGGGCGACGCGGTCGCCATCGCCTCGCACCGCCAGGGCCGCACCTACCACCCGCCCGCCGACGAGTGCCCCCTGTGCCCCTCCCGGGGCGAGCGGCTGAGCGAGATCCCGGACTCCTCGTACGACGTGGTGGTCTTCGAGAACCGCTTCCCCTCGCTGGCCGGCGACTCCGGCCGCTGCGAGGTCGTCTGCTTCACCTCCGACCACCACGCCTCCTTCGCCTCGCTGGGCGAGGAGCAGGCCCGGCTCGTCCTGGACGCGTGGACGGACCGCACCTCGGAGCTGTCGCATCTGCCCTCCGTCGAGCAGGTCTTCTGTTTCGAGAACCGGGGCGCCGAGATCGGTGTGACCCTCGGTCACCCGCACGGGCAGATCTACGCCTACCCCTTCACCACCCCCCGCACCGCCCTGATGCTCCGCCAGGTGGCCGCCCACAAGGAGGCGACCGGCGGGGAGAACCTCTTCGACGCCGTCCTGGAGCGGGAACTGGCGGGCGAGCGGGTCGTCCTGGAGGGTGAACACTGGGCGGCCTTCGTGCCGTACGCCGCGCACTGGCCCTACGAGGTGCACCTCTACCCCAAGCGCCGGGTGCCCGACCTGCTCGGCCTGGACGAGGCGGCGCGCACCGAGTTCCCACAGGTCTACCTGGAACTCTTGCAGCGCTTCGACCGGATCTTCGGCGAGGGTGAGCCTCCGACCCCGTACATCGCGGCCTGGCACCAGGCCCCGTTCGGGCAGTTGGAGCGGTTCGACGGCGTCACGCGCGACGACTTCGCGCTGCACCTGGAGCTTTTCACCATCCGCCGCACGTCCGGCAAGCTGAAGTTCCTCGCGGGCTCCGAGTCCGGCATGAACGTCTTCATCAACGACGTGCCGCCGGAGCGCGCGGCCGAGCGACTGCGAGAGGTAGCGAGTTCATGAGCGGGAAGTACCTGGTGACGGGCGGCGCGGGCTATGTCGGCAGCGTGGTGGCCCAGCACCTCCTGGAGGCCGGCCACGAGGTGACCGTCCTTGACAACCTCTCCACCGGCTTCCGCGAGGGCGTCCCCGCCGGAGCCGCCTTCATCGAGGGCGACATCCGCGACGCCGCCAAGTGGCTGGACGCCTCCTACGACGGCGTCCTGCACTTCGCCGCGTTCTCCCAGGTCGGCGAGTCCGTCGCGAAGCCCGAGAAGTACTGGGACAACAACGTCGGCGGCACCATGGCGCTGCTCGACGCGATGCGCGCGGCGGGCGTCGGCAGGCTGGTCTTCTCCTCCACCGCCGCCACCTACGGCGAGCCCGAGCAGGTCCCCATCGTCGAGACCGCGCCGACCCGGCCGACCAACCCCTACGGCGCCTCCAAGCTCGCCGTCGACCACATGATCACCGGCGAGGCGAAGGCCCACGGCCTGGGCGCGGTCTCGCTGCGCTACTTCAACGTGGCGGGCGCCTACGGGCAGTACGGCGAGCGCCACGACCCCGAGTCGCACCTCATCCCGCTGGTCCTCCAGGTCGCCGCGGGCCGGCGCGAGGCGATCTCCGTCTACGGCGACGACTACCCGACCCCCGACGGCACCTGCGTCCGCGACTACATCCACGTCGCCGACCTGGCCGAGGCCCATCTGCTGGCCCTGGCCGCCGCCGCGCCCGGCGAGCACCTGATCTGCAACCTCGGCAACGGCAACGGGTTCTCGGTCCGCGAGGTCATCGACACCGTCCGCCGGGTCACCGGCCACCCGGTCCCCGAGGTCACCGCCCCCCGCCGGGCCGGCGACCCGGCGGCCCTGGTGGCCTCCGCCGCCACCGCCCGCGAGAAGCTGGGCTGGAACCCGACCCGCGCGGACCTCGCGGGAATCGTCGCGGACGCCTGGGAGTTCGCGCGGCGCAACACATCGGAAGGGTGAGGGAGCAGCACATGAGCGAGGCCGTCGCGAAGCGGTTCGGCGAGCTGTACGGGTCGGCGCCGGAAGGAGTGTGGGCGGCACCCGGCCGCGTCAACCTCATCGGCGAGCACACCGACTACAACGACGGCTTCGTCATGCCGTTCGCCCTGCCGCACACCGCGGTGGCCGCCGTCTCCCGGCGGGACGACGGCGTGCTGCGCCTGCACTCGGCCGACGTCGAGGGCGGCGTCACCGAGCTGCGGGTGGCCGGCCTGGAGCCGGGGACCGACAAGGACTGGACGGCGTACCCGTCCGGGGTGGTCTGGGCGCTGCGCGAGGCCGGGCACGAGATCACCGGTGCCGATGTCCACCTGGCCTCCACGGTCCCCGCGGGCGCGGGCCTGTCCTCGTCGGCGGCCCTGGAGGTCGTCATCGCCCTCGCCCTGAACGACCTGTACGGACTGGGCCTGCGCCGCCGGCAACTGGCCCGGCTCTGCCAGCGCGCGGAGAACGTCTACGTCGGCGCCCCCGTCGGCATCATGGACCAGACCGCCGCCGCCTGCTGCGAGGCCGGGCACGCCCTCTTCCTCGACACCCGCGACCTCTCCCAGCGGCAGATCCCCTTCGACCTGGCCGCCGAGGGCCTGCGCCTGCTGGTCGTCGACACCCGCGTCAAGCACTCCCACAGCGAGGGCGAGTACGGCAAGCGCCGCGCCGGCTGCGAGAAAGGTGCCGCCCTGCTCGGTGTCGACGCCCTGCGGGACGTCCCGTACGCCGAACTGGACGCGGCCCTGGAACGCCTGGCCGACGACGAGGAGATCCTCCGGCTGGTCCGGCACGTGGTGACCGAGGACGAGCGGGTCGAACGGGTCGTCGCCCTGCTGGAGTCGGGCGACCCCCGCGCCATCGGTCCGGTCCTCACCGAGGGCCACGCCTCGCTGCGCGACGACTTCCGGATCTCCTGCCCGGAACTCGACCTGGTCGTGGACACCGCCGTCGGCGCCGGCGCGCTCGGCGCCCGGATGACCGGCGGCGGGTTCGGCGGCTCGGCCATCGTCCTGACCGAGGCGGCCGACGTGCCCCGCGTCACCGGGGCCGTCGAAGACGCCTTCGCCGCCGCCGGCTTCGAGGCCCCCCGGGTCTTCGCGGCGGTACCGGAGGCGGGGGCGCGGCGGCTCGGTTAGCGCAGGCGCTTGACCAGCGTGTACTCCGTGATCCCCGGCGGATAGTCCTCGATCACGCAGACCACCTCGTAACCGTGCCGGCGGTAGAAGTCGGGGGCCTGGAAGTCCCAGGTCTCCAGGCGGACGGAGCGGCAGCCCCGGTGGCGGGCGGCGAGCCGCTCCGCCTCCGCCAGGAGCCGGGAGCCGAGGCCCGCGCCCCGGTGGCGGGCGTCGACCCAGAGGTAGGTGACGTGCAGCCAGGACGCCCAGGTGTGGCCGACCAGGCCGCCGGCCACCTGGTCGCGTCCGTCCATGAGCCAGACGTGCAGCGGGACTTCGCGTTCGTGAGGGGTCCCGCGCAGTGCGCGCAGCACGGCCGAGGCCGCCGTGTTCGTCTCGCGCAGACGACTGTGCAGGATGTCGCGTCGTACCGGGTCGACTTCCGTCTCAAGGCGAAACATGCGGCTCACCATAAACGGGCCGGGGTGCCAGTTCTGCAAATAACCTTCCGCTGCCGCCCCTCGTCCGTACCCTGATGAGCAGCACCGGTGGGGGTCGGTGCCGATCAGGGGGCGAGACAGCCGGGTACGACGCCTCGGGTGGGGGCAGCGGTCCAGCACGGCGGCGGCCGTGCGGTGGTGGCGGCCCGTCCCGGACCCCGGTGTCGGACGCACGGACGGTTCCACGGGGTCCGGGCGCCGTACCCGCGCGGTGGTCGTCCTCGTCGTCCTCCGGTATCGGGAATCCCCGGCTCCCAGGAGCACGGGGAAGGGGGTTACGTGGTTCGCATCCGAGTCCTGGTCGTCGACGACCATCGCATCTTCGCCGAGTCGCTCGCCGCGGCCCTGGCGGCGGAGCCCGACGTCGACGTCTCCGCGGCGGGCAGCGGCCCGGCCGCCCTGCGCTGCCTGGAGCGGGCCGCGGCCGAGAGCCGGCGGTTCGACGTGCTGCTCGTCGACGCCGACCTCGGCGGCGATGTGCCGCCCGCCCGGCCCGCGGTGCCGGTCCGCGACGGCAACGAGGAACGGCTGGTCGACGGCATCTCCCTGGTCACCGGCGTGCGCGGCGCGCACCCCGGCGTACGGACCGTCGTCCTGGCCGAGAAGGACGACCCGCAGCGCGCGGCCCTCGCCCTGCAGGCGGGCGCCTCCGGCTGGGTCGCCAAGGACTGCTCGCTCTCCCGGCTGCTCACCGTCATCCGGGGCGTGCTCCGCGACGAGACGCATCTGCCGCCCGCCCTGCTCACCGGCGTACTGCGCGAGCTGACCGCCGCCCGCAGGCACCGCACGGAGAGCGAGCGGCTGGTGGAGTCGCTGACGCCGCGCGAGCGGGAGGTCCTGCGCTGCATGGTCGCCGGGCTCGGCCGCAAGGCCGTCGCCGAGCGGCTGTACCTCTCCCCGCACACCGTGCGCACCCATATGCAGAACGTCCTGGGCAAGCTCGGCGTGCACTCCACCCTCGCCGCCGTCGCCCTCGCCCGGCGGGCCGGCGTCGGCCCGGTCGACCTCCGGACCGGCGGACGGATCGGCTCCGAGGAGAGCAACAGCGCTTGAGAACAGGCCCTAGCCGGGGATGTTGTCGAACGGCGCGGTGAGCCGGCGCAGCAGTCCCGCCAGGTCCCCGCGCTGCGTGCGGGACAGCTCCCCGAGGATGGCCCGCTCCTGCTCCAGCAGTCCGGCCAGCGCCTGGTCGGCGCGGTCCCGGCCCTCGTCGGTCAGCCGGACCAGCACCCCGCGCCGGTCGCTGGGGTCGGGGAGGCGCTCCACCAGGCCCTTCTTCGCCAGGCGGTCGATCCGGTTGGTCATCGTGCCGGAGGTGACCAGGGTCTGGGTCAGCAACTGGCCGGGCGAGAGCTGGTACGGCGTGCCCGCGCGGCGCAGCGCGGTGAGCACGTCGAACTCCCACGGCTCCAGGTGGTGCTCGGCGAACGCCAGCCGGCGCGCACGGTCCAGGTGCCGGGCCAGCCTGCTGACCCGGCTGAGCACCTCGAGCGGTTCCACGTCGAGGTCAGGGCGCTCCCGGCGCCACGCTGCGACCAGCCGATCGACCTCGTCCTCCATGACGATCAGTGTAGTTGTTCTGTCGACGTAAAGTCTCTTGACATCGAGATACTTGCCCGGTGAGGCTGGGTACCCGCCCCTCGCGGCCACCCCCGGGAGGTCTCCATGCCCGCCACCGCCCCCACCTGGGACCCCGCCCAGTACCTGCGGCACGCCGGCCCGCGCGCCCGCCCCTTCGCCGACCTGCTCGCCCGCGTCCCCGGCCTGCCCGGCGACCCGCCCCGCATCGCCGACCTCGGCTGCGGCCCCGGCAACGCCACCGCCCTGCTCGCCGACCGCTGGCCCACCGCCCGCGTCACCGGCTACGACACCTCACCCGAGATGCTGGAACGCGCCCGGACCCACGCCGGGCCCACCCCGGGCGGCGGCCGCCTCGGCTTCGCCCGCGCCGACGTCCGCACCTGGACGCCCGACGCGCCCCTGGACCTGATCGTCAGCAACGCCACCCTCCAGTGGGTGCCCGGCCACACCGGCCTCTTCCCCGCCTGGATCGACGCCCTCGCCCCCGGCGGCACCCTCGCCTTCCAGGTCCCCGGCAACTTCGACGCCCCCAGCCACCGCCTGATGCGCGAGCTGGCGTCCTCGTACCCCCGCCTCGGCGGCGTCCTGCGCCACGAGGACGCCGTCCGCACACCGGAGGAGTACCTCACGCTCCTCACCGGCCTCGGCTGCGCGACCGACGCCTGGGAGACGACCTACGTCCACCTGCTGCCGGGCGAGGACCCGGTCCTGGACTGGGTGCGCGGCACCGGACTGCGCCCCGCCCTCGACGCCCTCGCCGACGCCCCGGAGGAACGCGACGCCTTCCTCACCGCCTACCGCACCGCCCTGCGCGCCGCCTATCCGGCCGGTCCCCACGGCACCCCGTTCCCGTTCCGCCGGGTCTTCGCGGTGGCCCGGAAGGAGGCCGGCCGGTGATCCAGGCCGTCGGCCACGGGGATCTGCATCGTGCCGGGGCCGCCCGCGGCGGCGGCCCCGAAGATCAGTACTTCCGATGCCCGATCAGCCGAGGCTTCTGATTGAGGCCGTCCAGGCCGTGCCAGGCCAGATTCACCAGGTGCGCCGCGACCTCCGCCTTCTTCGGCTTGCGGACGTCCAGCCACCACTGGCCGGTCAGCGCGACCATGCCGACCAGGGCCTGCGCGTACAGCGGGGCCAGCTTGGAGTCGAAGCCGCGGTTCTTGAACTCCCGGCCCAGGATGTCCTCCACCTGCGTGGCGATGTCCGAGATCAGGGAGGCGAAGGAACCCGTGGACTGCGGGATGGGGGAGTCACGGACCAGGATGCGGAAACCGTCCGTGTACTCCTCGATGTAGTCCAGCAGCGCGAACGCGGCCTGCTCGCACAGCTCCCGCGGATGCCCCGCGGTCAGCGACGACGTCACCATGTCCAGCAGCCGCCGCATCTCGCGGTCGACCACCACCGCGTACAGCCCCTCCTTGCCGCCGAAGTGCTCGTACACCACCGGTTTGGAGACGCCCGCCTTCGCGGCGATCTCCTCCACCGACGTGCCCTCGAAGCCCTTCGAGGCGAAGAGGGTGCGACCGATCTCCAGCAGTTGCTGGCGGCGCTCGGCACCGGTCATCCGGGTGCGACGCGCACGCCGCGGCTTCTCGTTGCTCGGGGTACTGCTGGAGTCGGTCGCCACGGCGTCAATCATGCCGCCTCGGCCGTCTCCCTCCGGCGGCGGGAGCTGTCTTCACCCTCGTGACGCCGGGAATCGATACGCGAGCGTGACGGCCAGCGCACGTCGTACGCCCAGCCGAGCAGCTCGAACCAGCGGATCAGCCGCGCCGAGGAGTCGAGCTGCCCCCGCTCCACCCCGTGCCGCGCCGAGGTCGGGTCCGCGTGGTGCAGGTTGTGCCAGGACTCCCCGCAGGACAGCACCGCCAGCCACCACACGTTGCCCGACCGGTCCCGCGACCTGAACGGCCGCTTGCCCACCGCGTGGCAGATCGAGTTGATCGACCAGGTCACGTGGTGCAGCAGCGCCACCCGGACGAGTGACCCCCAGAAGAACGCGGTGAACGCGCCCCACCAGGACATCGTCACCAGACCGCCGATCACCGCCGGCAGCGCCAGCGACACCGCCGTCCACAGCACGAACTGCCGGGAGACCGCCCGCAGCGCCGGGTCCTTGATCAGATCCGGCGCGTACTTCTCCTGCGGCGTCTGCTCCTCGTCGAACATCCACCCGAGGTGCGCCCACCACAGGCCCTTCAGCAGCGCCGGGACCGTCTCCCCGTACCGCCACGGCGAATGCGGATCGCCCTCGGCGTCGGAGAACTTGTGGTGCTTGCGGTGGTCGGCGACCCAGCGCACCAGCGGCCCCTCGACCGCCATCGAGCCCGCGATCGCCAGCGCGATCTTCAGCGGCCGCTTCGCCTTGAACGAGCCGTGGGTGAAGTGACGGTGGAAACCGATGGTGATGCCGTGGCAGCCGAGGAAGTAGAAGAAGACCAGCAGGCCGAGGTCCAGCCAGCTCACGCCCCAGCCCCAGGCCAGCGGCACCGCCGCCACCAGGGCCAGGAACGGCACGGTGATGAACAGCAGCAGCGTGATCTGCTCGATCGACCGCTTCCGCTCACCGCCGAGCGTCGCGGAGGGGACGGGGGAGCCGTCCGGTGTCTTCGGTGCATCCGGAATCACATCGGAACTCGTGGTCATGCGCGTCCTCAGGGGGGTCGGGGGCAGAGACGGGGGTACCGGGTGGCGGAGCCGTACCGGTTTCCTACGGTTCCGTAACCTACGGCGACGTAAGTATGGCAGTGCGTAGCCCCGCGGCAAGAGCCCGTGAGCCTGCGCGTCCCGGTGGACACCTATCCTGGGAGTCGGTCGGACAGCGCGGTCCGCTCTGACTCTTTCCCGGACGCCCGGCCCCGTAAGCGGCACCCGCCGCGCGAGACGTTCGTCCGGGTTCCCTCCCAGACGAGCTTCAACACTGCAAGGAGCCGCACCTGTGAGCAGTGCCGACGACCAGACCACGACGAGCAGCACCGAACTGCGCGCCGACATCCGCCGGCTGGGGGATCTCCTCGGAGAGACCCTGGTCCGGCAGGAAGGCCCGGAGCTGCTGGAACTCGTCGAAAAGGTACGCCGCCTCACCCGCGAGGACGGCGAGGCCGCCGCGGAGCTGCTGCGCGGCACCGAACTCCAGACCGCGGCCAAGCTGGTCCGCGCCTTCTCCACCTACTTCCACCTCGCCAACGTCACCGAGCAGGTGCACCGCGGCCGGGAACTGCGCGCCCGTCGCGCCGCCGAGGGCAGTCTGCTCGCCCGTACGGCCGACCGGCTCAAGGACGCCGACCCCGAGCACCTGCGCCAGACGGTCGCCAACCTCAACGTCCGGCCCGTCTTCACCGCGCACCCCACCGAGGCCGCCCGCCGCTCGGTGCTGAACAAGCTGCGCCGGATCGCCGCCCTCCTCGACACCCCCGTGATCGAGACCGACCGGCGCCGCCTGGACACCCGGCTGGCCGAGAACATCGACCTGGTCTGGCAGACCGACGAACTCCGGGTGGTCCGCCCCGAGCCCGCCGACGAGGCCCGCAACGCCATCTACTACCTGGACGAACTGCACGCCGGCGCCGTCGGCGACGTCCTGGAGGACCTCACGGCCGAACTGGAGCGCGTCGGCGTCAAGCTCCCCGACGACACCCGGCCGCTCACCTTCGGCACCTGGATCGGCGGCGACCGCGACGGCAACCCCAACGTCACCCCCGAGGTGACCTGGGACGTCCTCATCCTCCAGCACGAACACGGCATCAACGACGCCCTGGAGATGATCGACGAACTGCGCGGCTTCCTCTCCAACTCCATCCGCTACACCGGCGCCACCCAGGAACTGCTGGACTCCCTGACCGCCGACCTCGACCGCCTGCCGGAGATCAGCCCCCGCTACAAGCGGCTCAACGCCGAGGAGCCCTACCGGCTCAAGGCCACCGCGATCCGCCAGAAGCTGGAGAACACCAAGACCCGGCTGGCGAGGAACACCCCGCACGAGGACGGCCGCGACTACCTCGGCACCGCCGAACTCCTCGACGACCTGCGCCTGCTGCAGACCTCGCTGCGCGCCCACCGCGGCGGCCTCTTCGCGGACGGCCGGCTGGCCCGCACCATCCGCACCCTGGCCGCCTTCGGCCTCCAGTTGGCCACCATGGACGTCCGCGAGCACGCCGACGCCCACCACCACGCCCTCGGCCAGTTGTTCGACCGGCTCGGCGAGGAATCCTGGCGCTACGCCGACATGCCCCGCGAGTACCGCGCCAAGCTGCTCGCCAAGGAACTGCGCTCCCGCCGCCCCCTCGCCCCCACCCCCGCGCCGGTCGACGCGGCCGGCACCAAGACCCTCGGCGTCTTCCGGACCGTCAAGCGGGCCCTGGAGGTGTTCGGACCCGAGGTCATCGAGTCGTACATCATCTCCATGTGCCAGGGCGCCGACGACGTCTTCGCCGCCGCCGTCCTCGCCCGCGAGGCCGGCCTGATCGACCTGCACGCCGGCTGGGCCAGGATCGGCATCGTGCCGCTGCTGGAGACCACCGACGAACTCAAGGCCGCCGACACCATCCTGGAGGACCTGCTCGCCGACCCCTCCTACCGGCGCCTGGTCGCCCTGCGCGGCGACGTCCAGGAGGTCATGCTCGGCTACTCCGACTCCTCCAAGTTCGGCGGCATCACCACCAGCCAGTGGGAGATCCACCGCGCCCAGCGCCGGCTGCGCGACGTCGCCCACCGCTACGGCGTCCGCCTGCGCCTCTTCCACGGCCGCGGCGGCACCGTCGGCCGCGGCGGCGGCCCCTCCCACGACGCCATCCTCGCCCAGCCCTGGGGCACCCTGGAAGGCGAGATCAAGGTCACCGAGCAGGGCGAGGTCATCTCCGACAAGTACCTCATCCCGTCACTGGCCCGCGAGAACCTCGAACTCACCGTCGCCGCCACCCTCCAGGCGTCCGCCCTGCACACCGCCCCCCGCCAGTCCGACGAGGCCCTCGCCCGCTGGGACGCCGCCATGGACGTCGCCTCCGACGCCGCCCACACCGCCTACCGCAAGCTCGTCGAGGACCCCGACCTCCCGGCGTACTTCCTCGCCTCCACCCCGGTCGACCAGCTCGCCGACCTGCACCTGGGCTCCCGGCCCTCCCGCCGCCCCGGCTCCGGCGTCTCCCTCGACGGACTGCGCGCCATCCCCTGGGTGTTCGGCTGGACCCAGTCCCGGCAGATCGTCCCCGGCTGGTTCGGCGTCGGCTCCGGCCTCAAGGCGCTGCGCGAGGCCGGCCTCGACACCGTCCTGGACGAGATGCACCAGCAGTGGCACTTCTTCCGGAACTTCATCTCCAACGTCGAGATGACCCTCGCCAAGACCGACCTCAGGATCGCCCAGCACTACGTCGACACCCTCGTCCCCGACGAACTCAAGCACGTCTTCGACGCCATCAAGGCCGAGCACGAGCTGACCGTCGCCGAGGTCCTCCGCGTCACCGGCGAGAGCGAACTCCTCGACGCCCAGCCGGTACTGAAGCAGACCTTCAGCATCCGCGACGCCTACCTCGACCCGATCTCCTACCTCCAGGTCGCCCTGCTCAAGCGCCAGCGCGACACCGCCGCCGCGGGCACCGACCCCGACCCGCTGCTCGCCCGCGCCCTGCTGCTCACCGTCAACGGCGTCGCCGCCGGCCTGCGCAACACCGGCTGACGACCCACGACCCGCACGATGCCCCCGCGCCGCACCCGCGGCCCGGGGGCATCGCCCGTCACACCGCCACGAAAGCCGCCGTCACCAGCACCGCCCCCGACCCGGCCAGCACCCACGCCGCCCGCGTCCGCCGCAGCCCGCCCGCCACCACCACCGACGCCAGCAGATGGGGGTACCTCCCAGGCCCTTAAGGCACTGGGGGAGCACCGCCCAGCGGCACCCACGCGTACAGCACCCCCGCCGGACCCGACCGCACCGCCTCGTCACTGCCCGGCTTCACCACCACCGGATACGTCCGCCCCGCCGCCACGGCCACCGAGTCCTCCAGGACCACCCGCGCCCGCGCCCGCGACCCCACCGACACCGGCGTGTACGGACCACCGCACGTCCCCCCGCCGCACCGCGTCACCTCGACCGTGCCCCGCTCCCGCCCCTTGGTCAGCATCACGTGCTGCGCCGACCCCCACGACGCCCACACCCCGGCGACGAGGATCAGCACGGCGACCGTCCCCATCACCACGACCCGCCCGAACGACACCACCGCAGAAGGCATGGCCGCGATCCTTGGCCATGCCTCCACCACGGGTCAACTTCGCCGCGAAGAGACGGCGGAAACGTCAGGAGTTGTACGACCCCTGCGCCCGCTCCAGCCCCTCCGCCACCAGACACTCCACCGCATCGGCCGCCCGGTCCACGAACCAGTCCAGCTCCTTGCGCTCCGCCGACGAGAAGTCCTTCAGCACGAAGTCCGCCACCTGCATCCGCCCCGGCGGCCGGCCGATCCCGCACCGCACCCGGTGGTACTGCGCACCCATCGCCTTCGTCATCGACTTCAGCCCGTTGTGCCCGTTGTCCCCGCCGCCCAGCTTCAGCCGCAGCACCCCGAAGTCGATGTCCAGCTCGTCGTGCACCGCCACCACCCGGTCCGTCGGCACCTTGTAGAAGTCCCGCAGCGCCGTCACCGGACCACCCGAGAGATTCATGTACGACATCGGCTTCGCCAGCACCACCCGCCGGCTGCCCGGCCCCGGCGGACCGATCCGGCCCTCCACCACCTGCGCCTGCGCCTTCCCGTGCCGCTTGAACCGCGCCCCGAGCCGCTCCGCCAGCAGGTCCGCCACCATGAAACCGATGTTGTGCCGGTTCCCGGCGTACTCCGGCCCCGGATTGCCCAGCCCCGCGATCAGCCAGGGGGCGTCAGAATCGGTCGTCACGTCCATGTCTCCTCACATACGCGCCAGCCGCTGCCCCCCGAAGGGAACAGCGGCTGGCCACAGCGTGATCTACGGGGCTCAGGCCTCCGCGGCCTCGTCGCCCTCGGCCTCGCCCTCACCCGCGGACTCCTCGGCCTGCGCGGCCAGCACCTGGAGCACCACGGTGTCCTCGTCCACGGCCAGCTTGGTGCCGGACGGCAGCGGGATGTCCTTCGCCAGGATGGAGGCACCGGCCTCCAGGCCCTCGACGGAGACCGTGACCGACTCGGGGATGTGCGTCGCCTCGGCCTCGACCGGCAGCGCGTTCAGCACGTGCTCCAGCAGGTTCCCGCCCGGCGCCAGCTCACCCTCGGTCTGCACGAAGATCTCGACGCTGACCGTCTCGCCACGCTGCACCAACTGCAGGTCGACGTGCTCCAGGAAGCCCTTCAGCGGGTCGCGCTGCACGGACTTCGGAATCGCCAGCTCGGTGCTCTTGCCGTCGATGTCCAGCGCGATCAGCACGTTCGGCGTACGCAGCGCCAGCAGCAGCTCGTGACCCGGCAGGGTCAGGTGGATCGGGTCGGAACCGTGGCCGTAGAGCACACCGGGAACCTTGTCGGCACGACGGATACGACGGGCGGCACCCTTGCCGAACTCCGTGCGCGTCTCGGCGGAAATCTTCACCTCGGACATGATCACTCCTCGTAGAGAACCAGAAACGGACGTGGTCACCCGGCCACGAACGGCCTGCTACGAAGAGCGCGTCGATAACGGACAGCCCACTCGCGAACACACGAGTGCGGCCTCCCTCGCCGAGCAACTCCAGCAGTCTACTCGGCACGGAAGGCCGCACCCAAAACGATCTACGAGACCTACTGCTCGTCGAACAGGCTCGTCACCGAACCGTCCTCGAACACCTCACGCACCGCACGCGCGATCGTCGGCGCGATCGACAGCACCGTGATCTTGTCCAGCTCCAGCTCGCTCGGCGTCGGCAGCGTGTTCGTGAACACGAACTCGCTCACCTTCGAGTTCTTCAGCCGGTCCGCCGCCGGACCCGACAGCACACCGTGCGTCGCCGTCACGATGACGTCCTCCGCACCGTGCGCGAACAGCGCGTCCGCCGCGGCACAGATCGTGCCACCCGTGTCGATCATGTCGTCGACCAGGACACAGATCCGGCCCTCCACATCACCCACGACCTCGTGCACGGTGACCTGGTTCGCCACGTCCTTGTCCCGCCGCTTGTGCACGATCGCCAGCGGCGCGCCCAGCCGGTCGCACCACCGGTCCGCGACCCGCACCCGGCCGGCGTCCGGAGACACCACCGTCAGCTTGGCCCGGTCCACCTTCGCGCCCACGTAGTCCGCCAGCAGCGGCAGCGCGAACAGGTGGTCCACCGGCCCGTCGAAGAAGCCCTGGATCTGGTCCGTGTGCAGATCCACCGCCAGGATGCGGTGCGCACCCGCGGTCTTCATCAGATCCGCCACCAGACGCGCCGAGATCGGTTCACGGCCACGGTGCTTCTTGTCCTGCCGCGCGTAACCGTAGAACGGCACGATGACCGTGATGGAGCGGGCCGACGCGCGCTTCAGCGCGTCGATCATGATCAACTGCTCCATGATCCACTTGTTGATCGGAGCCGTGTGGCTCTGGATCAGGAAGCAGTCCGCGCCCCGCGCGGACTCCTGGTAACGCACATAGATCTCACCGTTGGCGAAGTCGAAGGCCTTCGTCGGGACGACCCCGACACCCAGCTCGTGGGCGACCTCCTCGGCAAGCTCGGGGTGGGCGCGGCCGGAGAAGAACATCATCTTCTTCTCGCCGGTCGTCTTGATCCCGGTCACAGCACTGTCTCCTCAGAGGTCTTTTCAGCCGGTGCGGAGCGGACGTCCCGGCTGGTAAGGGTGCGGGTCTGCACTATCACGGTACGACGACTTCGACGCACCGGTTTCCGGTCACCCTTCGGCGCCCGGCTCCCTGGCCGCCTCCTCGGCCGCCTTCGCGGCCGCGCTCCCAGGACGCTTACGAGCCACCCAACCCTCGATATTCCGCTGCTGGCCACGGGCCACGGCCAGCGAACCGGGCGGCACATCCTTGGTGATCACCGAGCCGGCGGCGGTGTACGCACCGTCCCCGACCGTGACAGGCGCCACAAACATGTTGTCCGAACCCGTCTTGCAGTGCGAGCCGACGGTCGTGTGATGCTTGTGCTCCCCGTCGTAGTTCACGAACACGCTCGCGGCCCCGATGTTCGTGTGATCGCCGATCGTCGCGTCCCCGACGTACGACAGGTGCGGCACCTTCGTACCCTCGCCGATCGACGCGTTCTTCGTCTCCACGTACGTACCGATCTTGCCCTTGACGCCCAGCCTCGTCCCCGGCCGCAGATACGCGTACGGACCCACCGACGCCTCGGCACCGACCTCCGCACCCAGCGCCACGGTGTTGTCCACCCGCGCGCCGGCCCCCACCCGGGTGTCCGTCAGCCGCGAGTTCGGCCCGACCTCCGCGCCCTCGGCCAGATGCGTCGCCCCGTGCAACTGCGTCCCCGGATGCACGATCACGTCCTGCTCGAACGTCACCGTGACGTCCACCCAGGTCGACGCCGGATCGATCACCGTCACCCCGGCCAGCATCGCCCGCGTCAGCAGCCGCTCGTTCAGCGTCCGGCGCGCCTCGGCGAGCTGCACCCGGTTGTTGATCCCCGCGATCTCCCGGTGATCGGCGGCCACACAGGCCCCCACCCGGTGCCCCGCCTCCCGCAGGATGCCGAGCACGTCGGTCAGGTACTCCTCGCCCTGGCTGTTGTCCGTCCGCACCTTGCCCAGCGCGTCCGCGAGCAACCGGCCGTCGAAGGCGAACACCCCCGAGTTGATCTCCCGGATCGCCCGCTGGTCCTCGGTCGCGTCCTTGTGCTCCACGATCGCCGTCACCGCGCCCGACGCCGCGTCCCGCACGATCCGGCCGTAACCGGTCGCGTCCGGCACCTCGGCGCTCAGCACGGTCACCGCGTTGCCGTCGGCCGAGTGGGTGGCGGCCAGGTCCGTCAGCGTCCCGCCGGTCAGCAGCGGAGTGTCCCCGCAGACCACGACCACGGTCCCGTCGACCGACCCGCCCAGCTCCTCCAGCGCCATCCGGACGGCGTGCCCGGTGCCGTTCTGCCGCTCCTGCACGGCGGTACGCACCCGCGGGGCGACCTCGCCGAGATGGGCGGTGACCTGCTCGCGGGCGTGACCCACGACGACGACGAGGTGCTCGGGCTCCAGCTCACCGGCGGCGGCGAGCACATGACCCACCAGGGAGCGGCCGCAGATGTCGTGCAGGACCTTCGGGGTGGCCGACTTCATACGGGTGCCCTCACCCGCTGCGAGGACGACGACGGCTGCCGGGCGGTTGGCACTCACGGGATGCCCTTCGGCTTCATGGGGAGGGGATGGACATCCGCAGGATACCGGGGGGTTTGTGAGGGACATGGGTGCGGGCCCTGACGGGCCCTGACCGCCGGCGGTCAGGGCCCGCACCAAGCAGCTCCGCCAGCTGGATTCGAACCAGCACTACAGGGCTTCAAAGGCCCGCGGGCTACCAGTTACCCCATGGCGGATCGCTGCGTCAGACCTTACCTGAGACGTTCGGACGCCTGGGCCACCATTCCCTTCCACCAGCCCTCGATCCTGCGGTACAGCTCGGCGGACTGCGACACCCGGATCACCAGGCAACCCCGGTAGTCGTCGCCGACGTTCTTGCGCACCGTCTTCGGGTTGTGCTTCTTGATCGTCGTCTTCTGGAAGCCGGAGACGTCGACGCCCACCAGGTCCGCCCAGTAGCGCTCGGCTCCCTCCGCGTCCGCGGTCATGTGGATCATCACGCGGTACGCCAGACGTTCGCGGTCCACCCCCACCAGGTCCAGCCAGGCGAGGAAGAGCCGGATCACGCCGGGGTCACTGTTGACGAAGAGGACGTGCTCCCGGCGGTCGTACGGTTTGTCCTTGGCGCCCTCGGCCCAGTAGAGGGCAACTCCCGTCATGAGCAGATCGCGCTCGCTCAGTCGGCCGACCTGCTGTTCCGCGGCGGCCTTGGTGCGTTGCCGGACTTCGTCCCGGACCGCCAGCTCGTGCTCCCATCGTTTGCGGCCCGCCAGCCTGGCCTGTTCGGAGGGGGAGCGGCGTTCTGGCTTGGGAAGGTCCCGTACCCACAGGGAGATCGAGCTTTTCGAGCACCCGAGTTCGACTTGGATGCGGTCGTAGGTCCAGCCCTGGAGCCGTAGCTCCCTCGCCTTGTCGCGGAGGTCGTCCTTCGCGTTGGGGCGCCTGGTCCATTCCGGAGGGGGCTCGCCCTCCAGGAGGCGGTTGAGGATGTCGTTGTTGTCGACGTGCAGGCGGTCCCGGATCTGGCGTCGGCTGAGGCCCGCGCGGCGCAGGCCCAGCGCCTGCTCCCGCAGGCCCTCGAAGTCCGCGTACTTGCCCTGTGGGTGTGTGGTCATGGGGCCAGCGTCCGGGCGGAATGGGCGGCTCCGGGGGTGAACGGCGTTCGGTTCAATCGTTCGAGGGGTATCGCGTCGTATCGCTTCCGTTCGGTCACCCTCTGTGGTGGAGGCCGGTCCGGGAAAAGTCCCCGGAAACGGAGCGGCTCGCGCCCGTAGGCTGGAGGCATGACCACGACGGGGGAAGACCATGTAACGGCCCGGGGTGGGCCTTTGTGGTGGGAGCGGCGGCGCGGTGCGGTGCTCGATGCGGGCCTGGCCGCGGTGTCGGCGCTGGAGTGCGCGGTGGAGGGGATTCCGTTCGCCGCGGACGCCGGGGTGCCGTGGGCGGCGGGGGTCGTCTTCGGGGCGCTGGCCGGTGCGGTGCTGGCGGTGCGGCGGAAGTGGCCGATCGCGGTGGTGCTGGTGGCGATCGCGGTCACGCCGGCGCAGATGGGTTTCCTGATGGGCGTGGTGGGGCTGTACACGCTGGCCGCGTGTGAGCTGCCGCGGCGGATCATCGGCGCGCTGGCGGGGATGTCGCTGCTGGGTTCGATGATCGTGACGTTCGTGCGGGTGCGGCAGGACATGGCGCGGGGGGACCTGGGGATCGGGGACTGGTTCATCCCGTTCGCCGCGATCACGATCTCGCTGGGGCTGACCGCTCCGCCGGTGCTGCTGGGGCTGTACGTCGGGGCGCGGCGGCGGTTGATGGAGAGCCTGCGGGAGCGGGCGGATTCGCTGGAGCGGGAGCTTCAGTTGCTCGCGGAGCGGGCGGAGGAGCGTGCCGAGTGGGCGCGGAACGAGGAGCGGACGCGGATCGCGCGGGAGATGCACGACGTGGTGGCGCACCGGGTGAGCCTGATGGTGGTGCACGCGGCGGCGTTGCAGGCGGTGGCGCGCAAGGACCCGGAGAAGGCCGTGAAGAACGCGGCGTTGGTGGGGGACATGGGGCGGCAGGCGCTGACCGAGTTGCGGGAGATGCTGGGGGTGCTGCGCAGCGGGGGCGAGGAGCGCCGGGATCGGGCGTCGGTGCCGTTGGCGGCGGTGGGGGCGGCGGCCGCGGCGGCGGCCTCGCGGGCGGTGCTGGACGAGGGTGAGGGGCCCTCGCTGTCGGAGCTGGACGAGTTGATCGGGCAGTCGGCGGCGGCGGGGATGGTGGTGGATCTGAGGGTGGAGGGGCAGGCGCGGCCGTATCCGCCGGAGGTGGAGCAGACGGCGTTCCGGGTGGTGCAGGAGGCGCTGACGAACGTGCACAAGCACGCGTCGGGGGCGAAGACGTATGTGCGGTTGGCGCACCGGGTGTCGGAGATCGCGATGCAGGTGGAGAACGAGCCGCCGCCGGAGCCGGGGTCCGCGTCCTCGGCGCGGTTGCCGTCGGGGGGCAACGGGCTGGTGGGGATGAAGGAACGGGTGTCGGCGCTGGGCGGGGTGTTCGTGTCCGGGCCGACGGACGCGGGGGGTTACCGGGTGTCGGCGGTGATTCCGTCGGCGCCGCGGGCGGCGTGACCGGGTGACTGGGGTGGCCGGGTGGCCAGGGTGACCGGGTGGCCAGGGTGACCGGGTGACCAGGGTGACTGCGTGACTGGGGTGACCGCGTGACCGGGTAGCCGCGTTGCCGGGTGACCAGGGTGACCGGGTGACCAGGATGACCGTGTGACTGGTGTGACCGCGTGACCGCGTGACCGCGTTGCCGGGGTGGCCGTCGTGCCCGTCTGGCCGGCGGAGTCCTGGGTGCCGGGGGTCAGTTCGTGGTGAGGCGGGGTGGTTCGGTGCCGGTGATCAGGGTGGTGAGGGCGTGGTCGAGGTCGGGGCCGAGGTACCAGTCGCCGGTGTGGTCGAGGGCGTAGACGCGGCTGCCGGTGTCGATGGCGATGAGGGCCTGGGTGTCGGTCTCGGCGCCGAGCGGACAGACCTCGGTGCCCAGCGCGCGGCCGAGGTCGCCGAGGGTGCGGGCGAGGTGGAGGCCGTGCAGCGGGTCGAGGTGCAGGGTGGCGGGGGCGACCTGGCGGCCGGGTCCGGTGGGGGTGATGTGCAGGCCGCCGAACTCGGCCCAGGCTTCCACGGCGGCGGGGAAGACGCTGTGCCGGTGGCCGGCCGGTGAGGTGTGCTCGCGCAGGGCGTCGGCCCAGATCTCGGCCTGTCTGATGTCCCAGCGTCCGGGCTGCCAGCCGGCGTCGCGCAGGGCGGCGTCGACGGGGACGGGGAACCGGGTGGTGGAGGTGCGGTCGGCGGCGTGCATCGGCCTTCGTTCGTCGTCCGTGGGTGTGGTGCGTGCCGGTGGGGCGGGGTGGTCAGCCGTCCGTGGCCGTGGGGTCGACGACGCGGACGCCGAAGTGGGCGGCGAGGGCGGTGCAGGCGCGGCAGGGGGCGGCGAAGGTGCCGTGGAGGGGGTCGCCGTCCTCGCGGATGCGGCGGGCGGTGAGCTTGGCGTGCTTGAGGGCCTTGCGGGCCTCGCCGTTGGTCATGGGTCTGCGGGAGGCGCGCTTGCTGCGGGCGGCGTCGGCGGCGGTGATGTGCCGGGAGATGAGGATGGTCTCGGCGCAGCGGCCGGTGAACCGGTCGCGCTGTCCGCTGGTGAGGGCGTCGAGGAAGTCGCGGACCAGGGGGTGCAGCGCGGGCGGGTTGTCGCCGCGGGCGGCGGTGCCGGTGAGGGTGGTGCCGCGGACGGAGAGGGCGGCGGCGACGGTGGGGAGGATGCCGTCGCGGCGGTGGCGCAGGGCGGGGGTGGCCAGGGTGTCGGTGCTGCTCCAGTTGATGCGCGGGTCGCCGGTCCGGGGGTCGTCGGACCGGCCCGCCTGGGGTCCCGTCTGCGTCGCACTCATGATCATCTTCCCCTCCTGAGCATCCCCCCGGAGTTCACAGAGTGCCAAATGGCGTGGCGGCTGCGGAAGCTGGGGCGTGGCGACACGCCCGGGTATGGGCGTTCCGTCACGGTGGGGTGACGGCTGGTCACGGAAGCGGAGGGGTCGGTCGCCGGTGCC
The DNA here is from genome assembly GCF_042899225.1 of Streptomyces sp. NPDC000134. NCBI lineage: Bacteria > Bacillati > Actinomycetota > Actinomycetes > Kitasatosporales > Streptomycetaceae > Streptomyces > Streptomyces sp. NPDC000134. Next base: position 121,417 of record NZ_JBIAZN010000002.1, on the reverse strand, counting down.
GGTGACCGGTGTCGTCGTACCGCATAGGCTGTCGGCACCGCGATCGGGCGGTGATCCGGACCGGGTCGGCTGGGTTGATCCGGACCGGGTCAGTTGGACCGACAGGACAGTCCGTACGGACTTCACGCCGCAGGGGGCAACCGCCATGACGACAGGTCGGCTCGGGCAGCGGGCCGCGCCGCCGAACGCGGCCTACGCCGGACAGGTCGTGCACTTCCCGGACCCGGTGCGGGCGGCCCGCCATCCGCGAGGGGTGCGGGTGGACGAGGCCGGGTTCCCGGACTTCTCCCCGTACGCGCGGGCTGCGGCCGAGATCGCGGACCCGCCGGAGGGTTTCGGTGTGGACGAACTGCGGCTGACGGACTACGTGTCGGCGAACGCGGCGCTGTCGGCGTCGGGGCACCCGTTGTGGGACACGGTGCCGGCGGTGGCGACACCGCACAACTGGACGTGGCACCACGTGGCGGGGACCCGGCGGCTGGAACTGGTACCGGTCGAGGTGAAGGCGCTGCTGCGGCACCACGGCGGGATCGCGACGGCCCGGGTGGAGCAGGGCAAGCGGGGGACGCGGCCGTTGCGGGAGACGCGGCCGGCGCACTTCGGGCTGCCGAAGTCGGGGGTGGCGGTGTCGGAGCAGCAGGTGCTGGGGGTCGAGGAGGACCTCGGGTACCGGCTGCCGGGGGCGTACCGGTCGTTCCTGAAGGCGGCGGGCGGGTGCGCGCCGGTGGGGACGGCGCTGGACGCGGAGCTGGGGCTGCTGATCGACCAGCCGTTCTTCACGGTGCGTGAGGAGGCGGCGGTCAATGATCTGGTCTACGTCAACAAGTGTCTGCGCGACCACCTGACCAAGGACTACCTCGGTGTCGCCTTCGTGCAGGGCGGGCTGCTGGCGGTGAAGGTGAAGGGCGAGCGGACCGGTTCGGTGTGGTTCTGCGCGTACGACGACGCGCGGGACGTCGATCCGGCGTGGTCGCCGGCGGAGCGGGTGGAGCGGTTGCTGATGCCGTGCGGTGAGGACTTCGACGTGTTCCTGTCGCGGTTGGCGGGTTCGCCGCCGGAGCTGGAGACGGTGGCGAACCTGATGGTGGACGGCGGGTTCGCGCGGTCCGTCGCGGTGTCCGGGGAGTGAGCTGACTGATGGTGACGTTCGCGCAGGCGCAGGAGCGCGCGGAGGAATGGATCAACGGCGACGTGCCGGCGTACCAGCACCGGGAGGTGCGGGTACGGGAGTTCGGGCTCGGGTTCGTGGTCTGGGCCGAGGACCGGGCGGAGGGGCCGCGCTCGGACGGGGGCGCGCAGAAGCTGGTCATCGCCCGGGACAGCGGGGAGGCCACGCTGTGGCCGTCGCTGCCGGTGGGCGAGGTGATCCGCCGGTACGAGGAGGAGTACGGCGGCGCCGACGCGGAACCGGCCCCGGTGCCCGCCCCTTCGGCGCGGGTCGACCTCAACCAGACGTCGTTCCTGCTGAGTCCTCCGGAGTGGTTGCAGGAGGCGGCGGACAAGCTGGGCATTCCGGATGGCCGCCGGGGGGAGGGGACGGGGACGGCAGCGACGGGGGGTGGCGCGTCGGCTTCGGAGGCCGGTGGGTCGGCTTCGGGGGGCGGTGGGGCGACTCCGGCGTCCGGTGCTTCGTCCTCCGGTGCTTCGGCGTCCGGTGCTTCGTCCTCCGGTGCTTCGGCGTCCAGTGCTTCGGCGTCCGGTGCCTCGTCTTCCGGTGCTTCGGCTTCCGGGGCCGGTGCGTCGGTGCCGGGCTCCGGGGCCGCTTGGCCGGTGGCCGGTGGGAGCGGTGGCGGCGCGGCGCCGGGGGCGCCGGCCGGGGCCACGCCCTGGGCCGGGACCGACACCACCGGGGACGACGGTGACGACCGTTCCGTACCCCTGCCCGATACGGTGTTCGCACCGCCGCTGGCCGAGGAGGGGTCGGTCGCGCCGGACGCCAGGACGGCACTGATGGCGGGCGGCAGCCAGCTTCCGCCCACGGCGGTGGCGCCGGCGGTGGAGGAGCGGGAGCAGGGGACGGCCGGTGGTGCCGGTGGTGCCGGTGGAGCGGTGGACGGTGGTGCCGTTGCGCCGGGTACGCCGCCCGTGCCGCCCGCGCCCGCGTCGCCGGGGGTGCCCGGTCGGTCGCTCGCGCCGCATGCCGGGGACATCGCCGACGCCGCGACCAGCAAGGCGGCGCCTTCGCCGCAGCGGGGCGGGGGCGCGTCGACGCCGCCTCCGCCGAGCGCGCCGCCGGGCGTACGGCCCGGCAGCACGCCCCCGCCGTCCGCCTCCGCGCCGGGCGGTTATGTGCCGACGCAGCTCGCGTCGGCCCTCGGCGGCCCGGACAACCCCGGACCGCCGCAGCCGCCCGGCCCTCCGAACACGCCCGGGACGCCCCCGGGCGGCGTCCACCACGCCGCGACGATGCTGTCCGACCCCGGCCGGCCGGGCACCACCCCGCCCCCGCCGGGCCCGCCCGGTGTCCCCGGCGGCGCGGCGGCCAAGCCCGGCGCACCCGGAACTCCGGGTACGCCCGGCACCCCTGGCGTCCCCGGCACCCCCGGCGTACCCGGGGCCCCCGGCACCCCCGGCGTACCCGGGGCCCCCGCCGCTCCCGGCGTACCCGGCGCCCCCAAGCCCCCCGGCGCTCCCGGAACCCCCGGCGCCCCCGCCCCCGCCCCCGGGCAGGACGGTGTGCACCACGCGGCGACCGTGCTGGCCCAGCCCCCCGCGGGCGCCCCCGGCACGCCCCCGCCCCCCGGAGCCGTACCGCCGCCCCCCGGAGCCCCCGGCCCCGTGCCCCCCGCGGCCGCCGCACCCCCCTTCGGTGCCGTGCCCCCGGGTGCCGCCCCGCATCCCGGGATGCCCCCGGGAGCCGTACCGCCCTCAGGAGCCGTACCGCCCCCGGGGATGCCTCCCGCCTACGGCTATCCGCCGCAGGTGCCGGGGCAGCCGACCGTCGGGCCCGGCTATCAGGCCGTGTTGCGGTACCGGGCGCACGACGGTTCCGAGCAGCAGGTGATCCGGCGTTCCGCGCCGGGCACCCCGCATCCGGAGTGGCAGATCTTCCACGAGCTGCGGGCCATGAACGTGCCCCCGGACCAGGTCCTGGAGCTGCACACGGAGCTGGAGTCCTGCGAGCTGCCGGGCGCGTACTGCGCGCGGATGATCCGTGAGCAGTGGCCGCAGGCGCGGATCACGTCGATCGCCCCGTACGGCACCGATCACGCGAGCCGCCAGCAGGGGATGCGGGAACTCCTGGCGCACCAGGGCGAGTTGCACCAGGTCGCCGACGGCCCCGCGCGTCCGGCGCCGGTGCGCGTGCCGCTGCCGCCGGTGCCGCCCGCGCCGCCGGTGCCGCCGGAGGGCATCGCGCAGGAGCTGGCCGCGGCGTTCGGGCCGGGCGTGTTCCGGTTCGACCAGGCGGCGGTGTCCCGGCAGGGCGTGCCGCCGATCGTGGCGCACACCCTGGTGGTGGCGGGGCTGCCGATGGACATGGGCCCGTTCTTCTGGGCGCAGGCCCAGCCCGGCCGTCCGGTGCCGACGCTGGCGGAGCTGGCGGCCGAGCGCGGGGTGCAGCCGGCCTCGGACGCGGGGTCGTACCTGGTGGTCGGCAGCGACTTCGGCAAGGCGATCTGTGTGCAGTACGGCACGGCGAACATCGTGGCCGTGCCGGTGGAGGCCGGTCCGGGCGGGGCGCCGGTGCCGCCGCAGTTCGTGAACACCGGGCTGCCGGAGTTCGCGCGCTGCCTGGCGCTGCTGGGCCGCATGTGGCGGCTGCGGTACGGACTGAACCAGGAGCAGGCGGGCCGCTGGACCGTCGACTTCCAGGCCCAGTTGGCCGCGCTGGACGCGGCGGCGCTCGGGTCGCCGGAGAGCTGGTGGTCGGTGCTGCTGGAGCAGATGTGGGACGGGCTGCTGTGATCCGGCGCCGCTGAGGCGCGCGGACGGGAGGGGCCGGGCCGGGTCGGATACGACCGGAGCCCGGCCCTTTTCGCGTGCGGAGTGTCGCGTTAAGAACACCAGCCTCTGATCCATAAAGTCCGTAAAGTCCGAACAATAACTACGCAAGCTGGACGGATCGGGCGAACAGGGGTCCCAGTATGAGCAGCGCACCGGTGCCGCCCCACGGTTTCGTGACCGTACGGGGGCGCGGTTACCGTCCCGAGCAGGTCGAGGCGTGTGCCGCGGCCCTCTCCCAGGAGCGCGACGCCGCCTGGGAGCGGGCCGCCCGGCTCACCGTGCTGGCCCGGGAGATGGACGAGGAACTGGCCGAGCTGCGGGAGGTGGTGGCCGGGCTCGCCCCGCAGGACTACGCGGCGCTGGGGGAACGCGCCCAGCGGTTCTTCCGGCTGGCCCGGGAGGAGGCCGCCGCCCTCCGGGAGGACGCGCGGGCGTACGCCGCCGGGGTGGAGCGGGACGCCCGCGCCTACGCCGCCGGTGTCGAGGAGGCCGCGCGGGCGCACGCCGACGCTGTGCGCACCGAGGCCGACGAGCGGGCCCGGCAGCGGCTGCTCGCGGCGCGCGCCGAGGCCGACGAGGCGCGGATCGCGGCCCGGCGCGAGGTGAAGGCCGGCCGGGGCGAGGCGCTGGCCGCGCTGCGCGAAGTGCGGCGGCGCGGCTCCGCGATGCTCGCCGAGCAGGCCCGGGAGCACGCGGCGCGGTGGGCGGCGGCCCAAACCGAGGAGGCCGAGCGGGTGGCCGCCCTTCAGGAATGGGAGACGGAGGCGGTGGCGCGGGCCGAGCGGGCGGCGGCCGAGGCCGAACGGGAACTGGCCGAGACCGCGGAGTGGGCCCGGCACCGGCCGGCGCAGGCCCGCGCCCGAGCGGCCGAGGTGGTCGCCGAGGCACGGGCCCGGGGAGAGCGGATCGCCCGGGAGACCGAGCGGGTGCTGCGCGAGCACGGTGAGCGGTGGGACGCCGTCCAGGCCCAGATGGACCAGGTCCGCAGCCGCATCAGCGCACTGACGGGCCGCGCGGCGGAGTGACGTACCGACGCACGGGCGTACCGGCGCACGGGCGTACCGGCGCACGGCGGCCCCTGATGCCCCCTCAGCCCCCCTTCCGTACCGCTCCCGCCAGCAGGCCCGCCTCCTCCGCCTCGTACCTGCGGCGTTGTTCCTCCGTGCGGCGGCGGCCGGAGGCGAGGGTGCCGAGCCAGCCCGCGGCGAAGCCGGCCGGGACGGAGACCAGGGCCGTGGTGGTGAACGGGAACCAGTTGAAGTCGGCGTCGGGGAAGGCGGCGACGGGGGTGCCGGAGACCAGGCTGGTGCCCGGGATCAGGGCGAACACCGCGAGGCTGCCGCCGATCAGCGTCCACAGCAGGCCGGTGCGGGTGAAGCGGCGCCAGAAGAGGCTGTAGACCAGCGCGGGGCACAGCGCGGAGGCGCCCAGGCAGAAGGAGAGCGTGGCCAGCGGCTGGAGGCTGCGGTGCTGCACCAGCGTGGCCAGGGCGATCGCGGGGATGCCGACCGCGACCGCCGACAGCCTGGCCAGCGTCATCTCCCGGCGGGGCGACAGCGCGCGGGCCCGCTGGGCGAACACGTCGTGGGCGAGGGAGTTGGCGCAGGCCAGGATCATGCCGGCGACCGAGGCGAGCAGGGTGAGGAACATCGCCGTGCCGACGGTGGTGAACAGGACCGTCTCCACCATGGTCACGTCGGTGCCGAAGGCGGCGCGGGAGCCCAGCAGGTACGCCGTGTTGCCGGCCGCGTCGGTCGCGGCGACCGTCTCCCGGCCGACCAGGGCGGTCGCGCCGAACCCGACGACGGTGACGACCAGCACGAACAGCGCGACGAGGGAGACCGCCCAGGACATCGACCGGCGGACCTGGCGGGCGCTGGAGGCGGTGTACATGCGCATGGTGACGTGCGGGAGGCAGGCGCCGCCCAGCACCACCGCCAACTGGGAGGACAGCATGTCCAGTCCGGGGCGCGGTCCGGCGGCGTACTCCAGGCCGGGGTGCAGGAACGCCTGCCCCGCGCCGCTGTTGCGGGCGGCGGCGTCGAAGAGGGCGCCCGGGTTCCAGTCGAAGCGGTACAGGAGCAGGACGGTGACCACGGCGCCCGAGCCGAGCAGCATCACGATCTTCAGTATCTGGATCAGGGCGGTGCCCTTCATCCCGCCGATCGCCGCGTAGCTGATCATCAGCGCGCCGACGCCGATGATGCAGCCGGTCTGGAGGGTCTCGCCGCTGAAGCCCAGCAGGAACGACATGAGCTGGCCGGTGCCGGCGAGCTGCACCAGCATCATCGGCAGCAGCGCGGCGATGGTCACCACGCAGGCCGTGACGCGCACGCCCCGGCCGGGGGTCTGCCGGGCCAGTACGTCGCCCATGGTGAACCGGCCCGCGTTGCGCAGGGGTTCGGCCATCAGGAACATCAGCAGCAGCAGGGAGAGCGCGGTGCTGAGGGCCAGGACGACCCCGTCGAAGCCGAACAGGGCGATCACCCCGCCGGTGCCCAGCACGGTCGCCGCGGAGATGTAGTCGCCGGCGATGGCCAGGCCGTTGCGCATCGGCGACAGGGAGCTGTAGCCGGTGTAGAACTCGTCCAGGTCGTCGCGGTCCGGGCCGGTCATCACGCACAGCAGCAGCGTGATCGTGGCGACGGCCGAGAACCCCACCAGCGCCATCGCCTGGGCGCCGTCGCTGAACCCCGTCACCGTCCCGCCTCCCGGTGCGCGTGACCGGCGCTCTCCGCGCGGATGCGGTCGGAGAGCGGGTCGACGCGGCGGCGCGCGGTGCGCTCGTACAGGGCGATCGCCAGCCAGGTGACGGGCAGTTGGAGCAGGGCGAGCAGCAGGCCGACGGAGAGGCCGGGGGTGACCGTGCCGGTCAGCGCGGCCGGGGCGAAGGCCGCGAGACAGAGGAAGACCAGGAAGTAGCCGAGCGCGGCGAAGGTGGCCGTCCGCCGCTGCCGGCGGTAGGCGGTGCGCAGGTGCCGCAGGTCCCGGTGGTGGCCGAGCGGCGTGCGGTACGGGGACGGGGCGGCGGCCGGGGGAGCGGCCGGCCGGTGCGGGGGCGGGGGCGGGCCTGGCTGCCAGGGGTAGGTGAGGTACGACGGGGAGGAGTCGTGGGGCGGGTGGTACCGGTGCGATGTGCGCGGGTCGTGGGACATCCCGGGGCTCCTTGCGCGGCTCGGGTCCGGTGCGGCGGACCGCAGGGAGGGTGGGGGGAGCCACGCACGCTACTCGGGGGCCTGGGGGTGCGGAGGTTTTCCACAGGGGGAATGGTCGGGGTGCCAGTCGGCGGGGCGTTTCCTTGGGCAGGGGCCCTGTGCGGGTCGCCGCCCGATGCCTCTTCGGTCCTCTCTGACCGGCCCTGGACCGATCCCGGGCCACCTCGGGGCCGCCCTGGGGTGATCCCGGGCCATTCGGGGCCGCCCTGGGGCGATCCGGGGCTACTCGGGGCCGACCCTGGGCCGATCCCGCTCCACTCCTGGCCGGCCGTGGGCCAGCCCTCGACCAGCCCAGGTCACTCCTTGGTCAGCACCGGGAACCTGCGCGGTGCCAGCACCAGCAGCACCAGGAAGGCGAGGGCTGCCGCGCCCGCCGCGCCCAGGTAGACGGCGTGCACCGCGTCGGCGATCGCGCGGCGGAAGGGCTCGCCGGCCGTGCCGGAGTCCAGCGCGCGGGTGACCGCGTCCAGGTCGCCCGCGCCGCCGAGCCGCGCGGCCAGCACCCCGTTGGCGACCGCGCCGAAGACGGCCGCGCCCGCCGTCTGCCCGGTCTGCCGGCAGAACAGCACCGACGCCGTGGCCGTACCCCGCTCCGACCAGCCGACCGTCGACTGCACGCCCACGATGAGCGGCAGTTGGAACAGCCCGAGCGCCGCACCGAGCAGCAGCATCAGCGCGGCCGGCTGCCAGGCGTGGCCCGGGTACGGCAGGAAGGGGAACGCCAGCAGGATGAGGGTGGCCGCGCCGATGCCCAGCAGGGCGGTGTTGCGGAAGCCGATCCGGCGGTAGACGTGCTGGCTGAGCGCCGCCGACACCGGCCAGCTCAGCGTCCACACCGACAGCACGAACCCGGCCGCCACCGGCGCCAGCCCCAGCACGGACTGCGCGTACGTCGGCAGGAACACCGCCGGTGCCACCATCAGCAACCCCAGCGCGCCCAGCGCGAGATTGACCGCGGCGATCGTCCGGCGCCGCCACACCCAGCCCGGCATGATCGGGTCGGCCGCCCGGCGTTCGATCACCACCACGGCCGCCAGCAGCAGCAGTCCGGTCCCGAACAGCGTCAGCGAGGGCGCGGACAGCCAAGGCCAGGCGACCCCGCCCTGCACCAGCGCGGTCAGCAGCACGCCGCCGCAGCCGAACACGGCCAGCGCGCCCGCCCAGTCGATCCGGGCGCGCGGACCGCCCGCCGCCCTCCCGGGTTCGTGCAGGTGACGGACGATCAGCCAGAGGGCGACCGCGCCGACCGGCAGGTTGACCAGGAAGATCCACCGCCAGTCGGTGTACGCGGCCAGCACCCCGCCGAGGCCGGGGCCCGCGACCGCGGACAGGGCCCACACGGTGGAGAGCCGGGCCTGGATCTTCGGCCGTTCCTTCAGCGGGTACAGGTCGGCGGCGAGGGTCTGCACGGTGCCCTGCAGGGCGCCGCCGCCCAGGCCCTGCACGATGCGGAAGGCGATGAGCGCGGCCATGTTCCAGGCGAGCGCGCACAGCAGGGAGCCGAGCAGGAACAGGACGGCGCCCGCGACCAGGACGGGTTTGCGGCCGAAGGTGTCGGAGAGCTTGCCGTACACGGGGAGGGTGACGGTGACGGCGAGCAGATAGCCGGAGAACAGCCAGGAGAAGACGGAGAATCCGCCCAGGTCGCCGACGATCTGCGGTACGGCGGTGGAGACGATGGTGGAGTCCAGGGCGGCCAGCGCCATGGCCAGCATCAGCGCGGCGACGACGGGGCCCCGCCGTGCGGTGCCGGCCGGCCGGGCGGTGTCGGGTATCGCGGGTCTGGTGCTGCCCACCCCGGGTTCCTTCCCTGAGTCCTGCGGTCGTTTCCCCTTGCACGCAAGTGCCGGGATCAGCTTCCCACTTGAGCCGGGAGATGCGGGAGGGCGCACCCCGGGTGGGCCGGAGGGCGGAGGCCGACCCCTAGGGAATCTCCACCGAGGGGTGGAGCGCCCCTAGGGGTACCTCCGTACTACGGCTCGGGGAGGGTTCGTACCGGCGGAGGACGAGCGGGGCCCGGCGGGCTCCTTAGTCTGGCTGCACGCCGTCGGGGGGCGGCGTACCGGAGTGCCGGAGGTGGGGTTTTCCCCCGCTGAAGAGTGCGCTGAGCACCAGCGCGCCCGGCGGCCGGTTCGACCAGACTCGACCCATCGCACCGCCCGGTGCCACCGGGGATTCCGCCGTCGCACCGACGGCTCGTTCCATGACCGACATAGGAGTTGTGCCATGACATCGGCCGTATCCATTCCCAGGCAAGGAAGCGCCGGGCGTACGGCCGTCGCCGCGCGGGCGCGGCAGGTCGTGAAGGCGTACGGGGCGGGGGAGACCCGGGTCGTCGCCTTGGACCACGTCGACGTGGACATAGCCCGCGGCCAGTTCACCGCGATCATGGGGCCCTCGGGGTCGGGGAAGTCCACGCTGATGCACTGCCTGGCCGGGCTGGACACCGTGACCTCGGGCCAGATCCACCTGGACGAGACCGAGATCACCGGCCTGAAGGACAAGCGGCTCACCCAGTTGCGCCGGGACCGGATCGGCTTCATCTTCCAGGCGTTCAACCTGCTGCCGACGCTGAACGCGCTGGAGAACATCACGCTGCCCATGGACATCGCCGGCCGCAAACCCGACAAGGCGTGGCTGGACCGGGTCGTGGACACCGTCGGGCTCGCCGGGCGGCTCAAGCACCGGCCGACCCAGTTGTCCGGCGGCCAGCAGCAGCGGGTGGCGGTGGCGCGGGCACTGGCCGCCCGGCCCGAGATCATCTTCGGTGACGAGCCGACCGGCAACCTCGACTCCCGGGCGGGCGCCGAGGTCCTGGGCTTCCTGCGCCGGTCGGTGGACGAACTCGGCCAGACCATCGTGATGGTCACCCACGACCCGGTCGCCGCCGGCTACGCGGACCGGGTGCTCTTCCTCGCCGACGGCCGGATCGTCGACGAGATGCTGAAGCCCACCGCGGACGCCGTCCTGGACCGTATGAAGGACTTCGACGCCCGGGGGCGTACGTCATGACCGTGTGGAAGACCTCGATGCGCAACTTCTACGCGCACAAGGGCCGGATGGCGCTCTCGGCGGTGGCGGTGCTGCTGTCGGTGGCGTTCGTCTGCGGCACGCTGGTGTTCACCGACACGATGAACACGACGTTCGACAAGCTGTTCGCCGTCTCCTCCTCCGACGTCACCGTCGCCCCGAAGGCCGCCGACGGCGAGGAGGACCCGCAGAACGGGGTGCCCGCGTCGCTGCCGGCGGCCACCCTGGACAAGGTCCGCGCCGCCGAGGGCGTCGAGGCGGCGGAGGGCGCCGTCGTGTCGATGAACGTCACCGTCGTCGACGCCGACAACGACAACGTGGGCGCCACCAGCGGCGCCCCGACCCTCGCCGGCAACTGGACCGAGAACGACCTGCGGTCGATGGAGATCACCTCCGGGCATGCCCCGCGCGGGCCCACCGAGGCGATGGTCGACGCCGACACCGCCGACAAGCACGACCTGAAGATCGGCGACGAGCTGCGCACGATCTCCCAGACCGGTGACTTCCGCACCCGGATCGTCGGCATCGCCACGTTCACCGTCACCAACCCCGGCGCGGCCGTCGTCTACTTCGACACCCCGACCGCCCAGCGCGAACTGCTCGGCGCCGCCGACCGGTTCAGCCAGGTCAACGTCACCGCCGCGGACGGCGTCTCCGACGCCCGGCTCAAGCGGAACGTCACCGAGGCGCTGGGCGGCGCCTACAAGATCCAGACCGCGAAGGAGGCGTCGGACGAGGGCCGCCAGGACGTCGGCGAGTTCATGGACGTCATCAAGTACGCCATGCTCGGCTTCGCCGGGATCGCCTTCCTGGTCGGCATCTTCCTGATCATCAACACCTTCTCCATGCTGGTCGCCCAGCGCACCCGCGAGATCGGCCTGATGCGGGCCATCGGCTCCTCCCGCAAGCAGGTCAACCGCTCGGTCCTGCTCGAAGCGCTGCTCCTCGGCATCGTCGGCTCCGTCCTCGGCGTGGCCGCCGGGGTCGGGATCGCCATCGGCCTGATGCAGTTGATGTCGGCGGCGGGCATGAACCTGTCCACCGACGACCTGACCGTGAAGACGGCCACCCCGGTCGTCGGCCTGGTCCTCGGCGTGGTCGTCACCGTCCTGGCCGCCTACCTCCCGGCGCGCCGGGCCGGCAAGGTCTCCCCGATGGCCGCCCTGCGCGACGCCGGCACCCCGGCCGACGGCAAGGCCGGCCGGGTCCGCGCCCTGATCGGCCTGCTCCTCACCGCGGCGGGCGGCGCCGCCCTGTACGCGGCGGGCACGGCGGACAAGGCGAGCGACGGGTCGCTGATGCTCGGCGCCGGCGTGGTGCTGACCCTGATCGGCTTCGTCGTCATCGGTCCGCTGCTGGCCGGGGCGGTGGTCCGGGTGATCAGCGCGGTCCTGCTGCGGGCCTTCGGTCCGGTCGGCCGGATGGCCGAGCGCAACGCCCTGCGCAACCCCCGCCGCACCGGCGCCACCGGCGCGGCCCTCATGATCGGCCTGGCCCTGGTGGCCTGTCTGTCGGTGGTCGGCTCCTCGATGGTCGCCTCCGCCACCAGCGAGCTGGACAAGTCGGTCGGCGCCGACTTCATCGTCGAGGGCAACCAGCGGATCGTCCCGGGAGCCGAGAAGGCGATGCGCGCCACCCCGGGCCTGGAGCACGTCACCAGCTACAAGCAGATCGACGCCACCCTCACCTCGCCCGACGGCGCGAAGGACACCGACGGCGTCACCGCCGCCGACCCCACCTACGCCGAGGACCTGCGCCGCCCGACCACCGCCGGCGACCTGGCCGACGCGTACGGCACGGACGCCATGGCGGTCGGCTCGGACTACGCCACCGCGCACGGCGTCGGGGTCGGCGACACCCTCACCGTCGCCTTCGAGGGCGGCCGGACCGCGAAGCTGAAGGTCGCCGCCATCACCGACGACGACACCGCCATCGACCAGGGCGCCCGCTACATCGGCCTCGACACCCTGCGCAAGTACCTCCCGGCCGGGCAGATCCCACCGGACACGATCATGTTCGCCAAGGCGAAGGAGGGGCAGCAGGACCAGGCGTACGCGGCCCTGAAGAAGTCCCTGGACCCCTACCCGCAGTACCAGGTGCGGGACCAGACCGACTACAAGCAGGAGCTGAAGGACCAGATCGGCCAGTTGCTCAACATGGTCTACGGCCTGCTCGCCCTGGCGATCATCGTCGCGGTGCTGGGCGTGGTGAACACCCTGGCCCTCTCGGTGGTCGAACGGACCCGGGAGATCGGCCTGATGCGGGCCATCGGCCTCTCCCGCCGCCAGTTGCGCCGCATGATCCGCCTGGAGTCCGTGGTCATCGCCCTCTTCGGCGCCCTGCTCGGCCTCGGCCTCGGCATGGGCTGGGGCACCACCGCCCAGAAGCTGCTCGCCCTGGAGGGCCTGAACGTCCTGGACATCCCCTGGCCCACCATCCTCGGCGTCTTCGCCGGCTCCGCCTTCGTCGGCCTGTTCGCCGCGCTGGTCCCGGCGTTCCGGGCGGGCCGCATGAACGTCCTGAACGCGATCGCGACGGAGTAACCGGACACGGGGGAAACGACCACCGCGCACGGGGGACGCGGGGGAAGGGCCCGGCGTCGGCCGTCCTGACGGACACCGGCACCGGGCCCCTTCGCGCCGCACGCGGGCGGACGCACCGCCCCGCGGCCCGGCCCGTCCGGCCGCGGGCGGCGGCGGTCCGTGATCAGGACGCCGTCCACAGGCTCGGGCGGGCGGGCCCGGGGCGTCGTACGCTGGACACCCCCGGCTCGTGCCCGCGCCGGGCCTTTCGTGTTGCACACCACCGGACGGAAAGCGCTCCCCCCATGAGCCTGCACGGTCTGCTCGACGCCGTCGTCAAGGACGCCGCCCTCGCGGAAGCGATCGCCGCGGCCGGCGACGGCAACCGCATGCACGTCGACCTGGTCGGTCCCCCCGCGGCCCGGCCGTTCTCGGTCGCCGCGCTCGCCCGCGGCTCGGGCCGCCCCGTGCTCGCCGTCACGGCCACCGGCCGGGAGGCGGAGGACCTGGCCGCGGCCCTGCGGTCGCTGCTGCCCACCGAGGGCGTGGTGGAGTACCCCTCGTGGGAGACGCTCCCGCACGAGCGGCTCAGCCCGCGCAGCGACACCGTCGGCCGCCGTCTCGCCGTGCTGCGGCGCCTGGCCCACCCCCGCCCCGACGACCCCGAGACCGGTCCCGTCTCCGTCGTCGTCGCACCCGTACGGTCCGTGCTCCAGCCGCAGGTCAAGGGGCTGGGCGACCTGGAGCCGGTGGCGCTCAGGAGCGGTCAGCAAGCCGATCTGGGCCAGGTGACCGAGGCGCTGGCCGCCGCCGCGTACGCCCGGGTGGAGCTGGTGGAGAAGCGCGGGGAGTTCGCCGTGCGCGGCGGCATCCTCGACGTGTTCCCGCCCACCGAGGAACACCCCCTGCGCATCGAGTTCTGGGGCGACGACGTAGAGGAGATCCGTTACTTCAAGGTCGCCGACCAGCGGTCCCTGGAGGTCGCCGAGCACGGTCTGTGGGCGCCGCCCTGCCGTGAGCTGCTGCTCACCGACGAGGTCCGCCGCCGCGCCGCCGCCCTCGCCGAGGAACACCCCGAGCTGGGCGAACTCCTCGGCAAGATCGCCGAGGGCATCGCGGTGGAGGGCATGGAGTCCCTCGCGCCGGTCCTCGTCGACGACATGGAGCTGCTGCTCGACGTGCTGCCCGCGGGCGCCATGGCCGTCGTCTGCGACCCCGAGCGGGTGCGCACCCGGGCCGCGGACCTGGTGGCCACCTCGCAGGAGTTCCTCCAGGCGTCCTGGGCGGCGACCGCCGGCGGCGGCGAGGCGCCCATCGACGTCGGCGCGGCCTCCCTGTGGTCCCTCGCCGACGTCCGGGACCGGGCCCGCGAGCTGGGCATGATGTGGTGGTCGGTGTCGCCGTTCGCCGCCGACGACGCGGTCGAGGACGCCGACACCCTCAAGCTCGGCATGCACGCCCCCGAGACCTACCGCGGCGACACCGCCAAGGCGCTCGCCGACACCAAGGGCTGGCTCGCCGAGGGCTGGCGCGTCGCCTACGTCACCGAGGGCCACGGCACCGCCGCCCGCACGGTGGAGGTGCTCGGCGGCGAGGGCATCGCCGCCCGGCTGACCGTGCCCGACGCGAAGTCGGCCGGGCTCGGCGAGCTGAGCCCCTCCGTCGTGCACGTCGCCTGCGGCTCCCTGGACCACGGCTTCGTCGACCCGGCGCTGAGGCTGGCGGTGCTCACCGAGACCGACCTGTCCGGGCAGAAGGCGGCCGGCCGCGAGGGCGCCCGGATGCCCGCCCGGCGCCGCAAGACCATCGACCCGCTCACCCTGGAGGCGGGCGACTACATCGTCCACGAGCAGCACGGCGTCGGCCGCTACATCGAGATGGTCCAGCGCACCGTGCAGGGCGCCACCCGCGAGTACCTCGTCGTGGAGTACGCCCCCGCCAAGCGCGGCCAGCCCGGCGACCGCCTCTACATCCCCACCGACCAGCTCGAACAGATCACCAAGTACGTCGGTGGCGAGGCACCCACCCTGCACCGCCTGGGCGGCGCCGACTGGACCAAGACCAAGGCCCGCGCCAAGAAGGCCGTCAAGGAGATCGCCGCCGACCTGATCAAGCTCTACAGCGCGCGGATGGCCGCGCCCGGCCACGCCTTCGGCCCGGACACGCCCTGGCAGCGCGAGCTGGAGGACGCCTTCCCGTACGCGGAGACCCCCGACCAGCTCACTACCATCGCCGAGGTCAAGGAGGACATGCAGAAGTCGGTCCCGATGGACCGCCTGATCTGCGGCGACGTCGGCTACGGCAAGACGGAGATCGCCGTGCGGGCCGCCTTCAAGGCCGTCCAGGACGGCAAGCAGGTCGCCGTGCTGGTGCCGACCACCCTGCTGGTGCAGCAGCACTTCGGGACGTTCAGCGAGCGCTACGCCCAGTTCCCGGTGAACGTGCGGGCGCTGTCCCGGTTCCAGACCGACACCGAGGCCAAGGCCACCCTGGAGGGCCTGCGCGAGGGCTCGGTCGACGTCGTCATCGGCACCCACCGGCTGTTCTCCTCCGAGACCAAGTTCAAGGACCTCGGCCTGGTCATCGTGGACGAGGAGCAGCGCTTCGGCGTCGAGCACAAGGAGCAGCTCAAGAAGCTCCGCGCCAACGTCGACGTGCTGACCATGTCCGCCACCCCCATCCCGCGCACCCTGGAGATGGCGGTCACCGGCATCCGCGAGATGTCCACCATCACCACCCCGCCGGAGGAACGCCACCCGGTGCTGACCTTCGTCGGCCCCTACGAGGAGAAGCAGATCGGCGCCGCCATCCGCCGCGAACTGCTCCGTGAGGGCCAGGTCTTCTACATCCACAACCGGGTCGAGTCCATCGACCGCGCCGCCGCCCGGCTCCGCGACATCGTCCCCGAGGCCCGGATCGCCACCGCCCACGGCCAGATGTCCGAACAGGCCCTGGAACAGGTCGTGGTGGACTTCTGGGAGAAGAAGTTCGACGTGCTGGTCTCCACCACGATCGTGGAGTCCGGCATCGACATCTCCAACGCCAACACCCTCATCGTCGAACGCGGCGACAACTTCGGCCTCAGCCAGCTCCACCAGTTGCGCGGCCGGGTCGGCCGCGGCCGCGAGCGCGGATACGCGTACTTCCTCTACCCGCCCGAGAAGCCGCTGACCGAGACCGCCCACGAGCGGCTCGCCACCATCGCCCAGCACACCGAGATGGGCGCCGGCATGTACGTGGCGATGAAGGACCTGGAGATCCGCGGCGCCGGCAACCTGCTCGGCGGCGAGCAGTCCGGGCACATCGCGGGCGTCGGCTTCGACCTGTACGTCCGGATGGTCGGCGAGGCGGTGGCCGACTACCGGGCCGCCCTCGAAGGCGGCGCGCAGGAGGAGCCGCCGCTGGAGGTCAAGATCGAGCTGCCGGTCGACGCGCACGTCCCGCACGACTACGCCCCCGGCGAGCGGCTGCGCCTGCAGGCGTACCGCGCGATCGCCTCCGCCAACACCGAGGAGGACATCGCCGCCGTCCGCGAGGAACTCGCCGACCGGTACGGCAAACTGCCCGAACCGGTGGAGAACCTGCTGCTGGTCGCGGGCCTGCGGATGCTCGCGCGGGCGTGCGCCGTCGGCGAGATCGTGCTCCAGGGCAACAACATCCGGTTCGCGCCGGTGGAGTTGCGCGAGTCGCAGGAGCTGCGCCTCAAGCGGCTCTACCCGGGCAGCGTGATCAAGACGACGGCCCACCAGGTGCTCGTACCGCGTCCCAAGACCGCCAAGGTCGGCGGCCGGCCGCTGGTCGGGCGGGAACTGCTGGCCTGGGTCGGGGAGTTCCTGACCACGATCCCGGGGTCGTAGCCGGCCGGCCGCTCGCGGCCCTCGCGGCCCTCACGGCCCTCGCGGCAAGGAGCCGTCCACGGGAACCCGCAGGTCCCGTGGACGGCTTCGGCCTTCGAGGGAGCGTGTCCTAGGGCCGGTCCGGGCGGTCGCCGCCCTGGCGGTGCCCCATGCCGAGCCGGCCCTCGGCCTGCTGCTGCGCGGCGTCGACCTGCTTCTCGTACTTGCCGCCGGTCCGCTGGTTGACCTGGCGCTCGGCGGTGTCGGACAGCTTCCTGGACTTCTCCTTGTCCTTGCCGGCCATGCTCTTGACCTTGTCGAAGATGCCCATGCAGAGCTCCTTCCGAGACGTGACTCACTCCCGACCGTACGCCCCTTTCGCGGCGAATGCCCGCTACGGCCCCATGTGGTCTGGACCTCTCGGTCGCTACCGTGGGGGGTGACGTACAGCGAGGGAGGGGCGCCCGTGAGGCGGCACCACAGGATGATCCGTACCGCAGGAGCCGTCTGCGCGGCCCTGGCTCTGGCCCTGGTCACCGGGTGCGAGCAACTGGACGACGGCGGCACCGCGTCGGCGGGCGGCGACGGCACCGGCGCCGGGGCACCGGCCGCCGGGAAGGCCACGAGCCCGCTGCGCAACCCCGACGGCACCGCACCCGGCCTCGCGCCGGTCACCGGGGACGCCGACCGGGCCACCGCCCGCGACCTCATCGGCGACCTGCGCACCAAGGGCCGCGGCCCCAAGACCGGCTACGACCGCGACGAGTTCGGCTACGCCTGGATGGACACCGCCGACGGCGTCCCCCTCGCCCGCAACGGCTGCGACACCCGCAACGACGTCCTCCAGCGTGACGGCGAGGACCTGCGCCTGCGCTCCGGCTCCGACTGCGTCGTCATCGCCATGACCCTGCACGACCCGTACACCGGCACCACCATCGACTGGCGCAAGCAGGACGCCGCCGAGGTGCAGATCGACCACGTCGTACCGCTCTCCTACAGTTGGCAGATGGGCTCCTCCCGCTGGCCCGAGAGCAAACGGGAGCAACTGGCCAACGACGTCCTCAACCTCATGCCGGTCCAGGGCCGCGCCAACTCCGCCAAACGCGACTCGGGCCCCGCCGCCTGGCTCCCGCCCAGCAAACGCGTCCGCTGCGCCTACGCCGTCCGCTTCGCCCAGGTCGCCACCAAGTACGACCTCCCGGTGACCGGCGCGGACCGGGAGGCGATGCTGGAGCAGTGCGGGGGGTGAGGCGGGGACGAGTGTGACGGGGCTTCGGGGCCGGCCCGATCGGCGGCCTGACAGTCAGCTCGTCTTCTTCCAGTCCGCGCAGCCGGTGGTCTTGAAGTAGCCGTCCGAGGCGTTGATCTTCACGACCGCCGTGCCGGACACGTTGTCGTTCGCGATGATCGAGTCGAGCGAGTGCTCGGCGTCCTTGGCGCGTTCCCAGTAGCACATGTCGTCGGCGTTGCCCGTCGACCTGTAGGTGCCCGGGGCGATGTCGGCGCCGACCGCGAACATGCCGCCGTCGCCCGCCATCTTCGTGGCCGGTGAACCGCCCGCCGCCCCCTTGGCCTTCGGGTCGACGGCCTCCCAGTCGTGGCAGCCGCTCGACTTGAAGATCTTGTCGGCGGCGCCGACGGTGACGTAACCGGTGCCCGTCACATTGTCGTTGGCCAGCAGGGAGTCGAGTTCGCCCGAGGCGTCCTTGGCGCGCTCCCAGTAGCACATGCCGTCGGTGTTGCCGGTGGTGCGGTAGGTGCCGGGCTCGACGTCCGAGCCGACCTGGAAGTCACCGTCCCCCGCGAAGGCGGCCTTCTTCTTCTCGTCCGTCTTGCCGCCCTTGTCGCCCTTGTCGCCCTTGTCGTCGCCGGAGTCCTTGCCGCCGGAGTCCTTCCGCGCGGCGGCCGAGGTCCCCTTGTCGCCGCCCGAACCGTTGCCCGAACCGCCGTCCGAGTCACCGCCCGCGTTGGCCGACACGGCCCCGATGACCACGATCCCCACCACGGCCCCCAGCGCGATCTTGCCCTTCATGCCCATGACTGTGTCCCCTCCCGACACGGTGGCCGCCGCCTTGCCGACGGCTGCTCGTTGACGAGGTCAATAAGAACAGAGCTTGTGAACCGAGTCAACCACGTACACACGTGTTGGGCCGTTCACGGCGTGAACCGCTCGAACCTGCGTTCACCGGTATGCTCGGGCGTCACGCACGACGCGGGGTGACGAGGGGAGTGGGGGCGGTGCAGGACAACGCGACAGAGGTGACCGCCGCGGGGATCGCCCGGCTCGCCGGGGTCGGCCGCGCGGCCGTGAGCAACTGGCGGCGCCGGCACGGCGACTTCCCCAAGCCGGTCGGGGGCACCGAGACCAGCCCCTCCTTCGCGCTCGCCGAGATCGAGGGCTGGCTGCGCCGGCACGGCAAGCTCGCGGAGGTGCCGCTGCGGGAGCGGGTCTGGCAGCAGCTCGTCGGCCACCCCGAGGGGCCCGTCACCGCGCTCACCCACGCCGGCTGCGTCCTGCTGCTGATCCACGACCGGCCCACGGTCTGGCTGGAGATCGGCGCCGGCTCCGACGAACGCCTCGCCGCGATGCTGCCGGAGGCGCTGGAGCAGGTGCTCACCCCGAGGCTGGGACCGGCGACGGCCGCGCGGGCCGCGGGAGCTCCGCGGGCCACGCGGGGGGGCTCTGCCTCGGTGGGCGCCCCAGCCTCGGTGGGCGCCCCAGGCTTGGTGGGTGCCCCCGCCCCGTCCGGCGCCGCGTCCGCCCCGTCGGGCACCTCCCCCGCCCCGTCCGGCGCCGCGTCCGCCCCGTCGGGCACCTCCCCCGCCCCGTCCGCCACTGCCACCCCCGGGGCCACTCCCGCCCCGCCGCCCTCCACCTCCACCTCCACCTCCGCCTCCGCCCTCCACCCCCCCACCGCCCCCGCCCTCCTCCCCTCCGCCCCCCTCCTCCGCGGCGTCGCGGAGCTGGCCGCGGAGACGGGGGCGCGGCAGGCGTTCGAATTCCTGCTGCGGCGGCATCTGGACGCCAACCCGCGCCAGTACCCGCTGACCCCCGCCGAACTGGCCGGGCTCATGGCCGACCTGGTCGGCCCCGTCCGTACCGTCCTCGACCCGGCCTGCGGCACCGGCGCGCTGCTCCGCGCCGCCGCACCCCACCCCGACCAGGAGCTGTACGCGCAGGACAGCGCGCCCGACCTCGCCGCGCTCGCCGCGCTCCGGCTCGCGCTGAACACCCGCGCCGGCGTACGCGCCGCCGCCGGTGACACCCTGCGCGCCGACGCCCACCCCGCGCTGCGCGCCGACGCCGTGCTGTGCCATCCGCCGTTCAACGAGCGGAACTGGGGGCACGACGAACTCGCCTACGACGCCCGCTGGGAGTACGGCTTCCCGGCGCGCACGGAGTCCGAGCTGGCCTGGGTGCAGCACGCGCTGGCCCGGCTCGCCGACGGCGGCACCGCCGTGCTGCTCATGCCGCCCGCCGCCGCGTCCCGCCGTTCCGGCCGCCGCATCCGTGCCGACCTGCTGCGGCGGGGCGCGCTGCGGGCCGTGGTCGCGCTGCCGGCCGGCGCGGCACCGCCGTACAACCTGCCGCTGCACCTGTGGGTGCTGCGCCGGCCCGAGAAGGCCCCCGCGCAGCTTGAGCTGCTGCTCGCCGACACGGGCAGGTTCGCGGGGGAGGGGCGCGGCGGCCCCGACTGGGCGGCGGTGCGGGACGCGGTGCTCGACGCCTGGCGGGCGTTCGACCGCGCGGGCCGGCTCGACGACCGGCCGGGCCTGGCCCGCTCGGTGCCCGTCATCGAGCTGCTCGACGACGACGTGGACCTCGCCCCGGCCCGGCACCTCCCGCCCGCCGCGGCGGCCGACGGCGTCGGGCACCTCGCCGAGGTCCGCGAGCGCCTCGGCGAGACCCTGCGGCTGACCGGCGGCCTCACCCCGCCGCCCGCCGAGGGGCAGACCGCGCCGCGCTGGCCGCTGACCACCGTCGGCGAACTCGCCCGGGGCGGCGCCCTGGTGCTGCGTACCGGCGGGAACGGCGGCCACGCTCGGGTGCCCGTCCTCACCGACCACGACGTGCTCGCCGGGACCGGTCCCTCCGGCACCCTCCCGGAGAGCGCCGAGGAGGCCGTGGAGACCGAACGCGGGGACGTCGTCGTGCCGGTGCTCGGTGGCGGTGGCGTCGCACGCGTGGTGGACGACGCGTTCGCCGGGGCCGTCCTCGGCCGCAACCTGGTGCTGCTGCGCCCGGACCCGGCCGCCGTCGACCCGTGGTTCCTCGCCGGTTTCCTGCGCGGCACCGCCAACAACCGCCAGGCCAGCAGCTACGCCTCCACCGCCACCCGGCTCGACGTGCGCCGCCTCCAAGTGCCCCGGCTGCCGCTGGACGAACAGCGGCGCTACGGCGCCCGGTTCCGCGCCCTCGACGAGTTCGAACGAGTCCTCAGGCAGGCGAGCCGGCTCGGCGAGCAGCTCGTGCGGGGGATGTACGACGGGCTGACGGACGGCACGGTGACGCCCGGTCCCTGACCGGCACGACAACCGGCACGACAACCGGCACGACCACCGGTACGACAACGGTTCGGTAGACCACGGGACCGTATGTCGGTACCGGCCGATACGCTCGGACCTCCGAAGTGCGCCGACCCAGTCCCGCCCGTCCAGGAGCAGCCATGTACGGCAACAGCGTGGTGCCGCCCTCCCGCAGCGCGGCCACCGTCATCACCCTGCGGGTGCTGTTCGCCGTCGCCGGCTTCCTCACCTGCGGACTCCTGGCGTGCGTACCGCTGTTCCGGATCGCCGTGCTGCGCGGCCGCTGGTACGACTGGACGGCGGCCTGGGTGAGCCTGCCGGTGTCCATCACCTGCCTGGCCGTGGTCGGCTCGCTGCCGGAGACCGACTACCGGTCGGACATCGCGCTCGCCGCCTGCCTGCTGCTGGGCGCGGCGGCCACCGCGCACTTCCTGGTGGTCGACATCCGGACGCACGCCGCTCTGCGGACCCCGTTCCCCGGCTACCCGCCGCCGCCCGTACCGCCCGCCGGGGCGTACTACGGCCAGGCGCACACCGTGCCGCCGGGGGCGCCCGCGGGACCGTACGCCCCCACACCCATACCCGGGCCCCCGCACCCCACGACCCCGCACCCCACGACCCCGCACCCCGGGATACCGGACCCCCGGACCGCCACACCCCACATGCCGCACCCGTCCCCGACCCCCCAGACACACCGCACGCCCCACACGCCCGTCCCCCACACGCCCCACACGCCGGCCCCCCAGCGCCCCGCCCCCGCCCGGATCGACCAGGTGCGGGCCGAACTCGACGAGCTGAGCGACTACTTGCGCCGCCAGGAGGGCCAGGACGGCCCCGGCGGTCACGAGGGCCGACGGTGACCGTGGCGGCGGGGCGGGTGGTCACCGGCCGCTACGAGCTGTCCACGCTCATCGGCCAGGGCGGCATGGGCCAGGTCTGGACGGCGTACGACCGGCGGCTCGACCGGCGCGTGGCGGTGAAGCTGCTGCGCCCCGACAAGGTGGCCGGACAGGAGGCGGACGAACTGCGCCGCCGGTTCCTGCGCGAGTGCCGGGTGACCGCACAGGTCGACCACCCCGGCCTGGTCACGGTGCACGACGCGGGCAGCGAGGGCGACGACCTGTTCCTCGTCATGCAGTACGTCGACGGCGCCGACCTCTCCGACCACCTCGCCGAGCACGCCCCGTACCCGGTGGAGTGGGCGGTCGCGGTCGCGGCCCAACTGTGCGCCGTACTGAGCGCCGTGCACGCCGTGCCGATCGTCCACCGCGACCTGAAACCGCGCAACGTGATGGTGAAGCAGGACGGCACCGTCACCGTCCTCGACCTCGGTGTCGCCTCCGTCATGGACAACGACACCACCCGCCTCACCCACACCGGCTCGCCCATCGGCACCCCCGCCTACATGGCCCCGGAGCAGGCGATGGGCGGCGCTGTCGGCCCGTACACCGATCTGTACGCCCTCGGTGTGCTGCTGCACGAACTGATCGGCGGAGACGTGCCGTTCGCCGGCTCCACCGCCCTCGGCGTGCTGCACCGGCACCTGTACGAGCCGCCGCTGCCGCTGCGCCGCGTCCGCCCGGAGGTCCCCGAGGAACTGGAGACGCTGGTCCTGCGGCTGCTCGCCAAGGACCCGCAGCACCGCCCCGCCTCCGCCCAGGAGGTCTACGAGTGCGTCGCTCCCCTGCTGCCCGCGCGTGGCTGCCCCACCGGGCTGCCCCTCGACCCCACGCGCCCCTTCCGGGGCCCGCACGCCCCCTGGCCGGACCACGCCCGCACCCCGGCCCCGCAGCCCGCCCCCGCCGCGCCGGCCGAGGAGAAGCCGGACGTGGCCGGCGCCGTCGACGAGGTCAAGCGCCTGCTCGGCGAGGGCCGGATCACCCAGGCCGTCGACATCCTCGGCGCGATCCTGCCCGTCGCCGCCGAGCGGCACGGCGAGCACTCCCCGGTGGTGCGCACCCTGCGCAAGCAGTACGCCGCCACCCTCCTGGACGACGGCCAGTACCGGCGCGCCCTGCCGGAGCTGCGCCGCCTCGCCGACGAGCGCGCCGCCGAGGCCGGCCGGGCCGACCCGCAGTCCCTGCGGTACCGCTACGAGGCCGCCCAGTGCCTCGAACAGCTCGGCGAACCGGCCGCCGCCCTCGCCGAGTACCGCGCGCTGCTGCCGTACTACGAGAACCAGTACGTCGCCGCCGACGACCCCGACCTCGCCCTCGACCTGCGCCGCCGCATCGGCCTGCTGCTGCTCGCCCTCGGCGACCGGGCCGCCGCCCACGCCACACTGGCCCGCCTCCTGCACGACGTCGACCGCACCCGGGGCCCGGGACACCCCCTCGCGGCGGAGCTGCACCGCACGCTCCAGTGGCTGGGGCGGATGGGCGGTTAGGGCCTGTCGTTTGGATCAGGTCGCAGGGAATCTGCTGCGCCTGGTCATGCCGGTGAGCGGGGCCTGGCGCGTGCAGATGCAAGGCGGAGGAGGGCGGCAACGCGGAGCGTTGACAACCGACGACAACGCCGCAGATGTGCGTGCCAGGCCCCGCGTCTGCGGGCTGATCCAAACGACAGGCCCTAGGGCTCCGGGAGGCGGCGGCGGTGCCCGATGTCCCGGTGAATCGTTGGTCGAATGGGTTGGCCGGAGCCCGGCCACTGCCTACCATCGATCACCGCAAGACCTTGTGCACCGTCGCACAAACTCCACCGGGAGGTCTCCTTGCACCGCCGCCGTCGCACCGCGCTCCTCCTCACCGCCGCGATCGCCGCGGCACCCCTGCTGACCGCCTGCGGCAACGACGCGCGTCCGGGCGCCGCGGCCGTGGTCGACGGCCGGCGGATCACCGTCGCGCAACTGGAGGACCGGGTCGACGAGATCCGCGCCGCCCAGCGCGCGGCCGTACGGGACGAGGCGCAGTACGCGCAGGCCATCAACCGCAGCGGCAGCCTCACCCGCGACACCCTGCACAGCATGGTCCTCGACCAGGTGCTGCACCACGCCGCGCGGGAGGCGGGCATCACCGTCACCCGCAAGGAGATCCAGCGCATGCGCACCGGCCTGGAGCAGCAGGCCGGCGGCCCCGCGGAGCTGGAGACGGTCTGGCTCCAGCAGTACGGCATCGCCCCCGAGCGCCTGGAGGACAACCTCCGCCTGCAACTTGAGGCCCAGAAACTCGCCGAGCGCCTCGGCACCGACACCGGACAGCCCGCCTTCTGGCAGGCCCTGTCGAAGTCCTCCGAGGAACTCGACATCGACCTCAACCCGCGCTACGGCACCTGGGACGTGGAGAAGAGCAGCCGGGTGGACGCCGACACCCCGTGGGTGCGGGACGTCACGGCGCCCCGGGGCACGGCGTAACGGTTCAGCGGGGTGCGTTACGTTCGAGACGTGAACGCGACGAGCCCCGAAGCCGCCCCGGACCCCGGCCGCGTGGTCCTGCTCACCACCAGCCACCGGGTCGCCCCCGGCCTGCTGTCCTGGCCCGCCTGGCAGGTCCTGCGCTCCGCCGACCGCGTGCTGTGCGCGGACGGCGCCCACCCGCAGGTGCCGTATCTCCGTGAGGCGGGCGTCGCGGTCGACGAGGCCGCCCCGGCCGCCGAGGAACTCCTCGACGCCTGCGCAGGCGGCCGTACGGTCGTCGTCGTGGCGACCGGTGAGGGCGAGCCCGCCCTCACCGACGGCCTCGCCAGGCTGGCCGGCTCCGGCCGCGTGCGCATGCCCGAACTGGAACTCCTCCCCGCCTCCTACGACCTCCCGGGCGCCCGCCTGCTGGACCTCGTCCAGGTCATGGACCGCATCCGCGCCGAGTGCCCCTGGTCCTCCCGGCAGACCCACGAAGGGCTCGCCAAATACGGCATCGAGGAGGCGTACGAACTCGTCGAGGCGATCGAGGACGGCGACCGCGACGGACTGCGCGAGGAACTCGGCGACGTCCTGCTCCAGGTCGTCTTCCACGCGCGGATCGCCGAGGAGGACCCGGACGCGCCGTTCTCCGTCGACGACGTCGCCGGCACGATCGTCACCAAGCTGATCCACCGCCACCCGCACGTCTTCGGCGACGCGAGTGCGACCACCCCCGAGGAGGTCAAGGAGCACTGGCTGCGCACCAAGGCCGTGGAGAAGCAGCGCACCTCGGTCACCGAGGGCGTCCCGCTCGGCCAGCCCGGTCTCGCCCTCGCGGCCAAGCTGGCCTCCCGGGCCCGCACCGCCGCCCTGGACGTCCCCCTCCCGCACACCGGCGGCATCGGCTACGACCTGCTGCGGCTCGCGGTACGGGCCGAGGCGGAGGGCGTCGACCCGGAAGCGGCCCTGAGGGCGGCGGCCCGCGCCTACCGGGACGCGATCCTGGCGGCGGAACGGACCTGACCCGGGCACCCCGCGTCACGCCGGACACCGCACCCGCCCCCGCCCCGCCTCCCGTCACGCCGGGCACCGCACCCGCCCCCCGGCACCCGCGCCGCGCACCGCACCCGCCCGACCACCCCCGCCCGTCCACCCCCGCCCCGCCCTCCGGATACGGTCAGGACGTGACCGACCGACCCCACGCCCAGCCCGCCCCCGCCCTCTTCACCTGGGAGTTCGCCGCCGACCCCTACCCCACGTACGCCTGGCTGAGGGAGAACTCGCCCGTCCACCGCACCACCCTCCCCAGCGGCGTGTCGGCCTGGCTGGTCACCCGGTACGCCGACGCCCGCCAGGCCCTCGCCGACCCCCGCCTGTCGAAGAACCCCGCGCACCACGACGGACCCGCCGACGCCAAGGGCAAGACCGGCATCCCCGGCGAACGCGGCGCCGACCTGATGACGCACCTGCTGAACATCGACCCGCCGGACCACACCCGGCTGCGCCGCCTGGTCAGCAAGGCGTTCACGCCCCGCCGCGTCGCCGAGTTCGCGCCCCGCGTGCAGGAGCTGGCCGACCGCCTCATCGACGGGTTCGCCGGCCGCGGCGAGGCCGACCTGATCCACGAGTTCGCGTTCCCGCTCCCCATCTACGCCATCTGCGACCTGCTCGGCGTCCCGCGCGAGGACCAGGACGACTTCCGGGACTGGGCGGGCATGATGATCCGGCACGGCGGGGGCCCCCGGGGCGGGGTCGCGCGGTCGGTGAAGAAGATGCGCGGCTACCTCGCCGACCTGATCCATCGCAAACGCGCCGCGCTGCCGCCCGAGCCGGACCCCGGCGAGGACCTCATCTCGGGCCTGATCCGCGCCTCCGACCACGGCGAGCACCTCACCGAGAACGAGGCCGCCGCGATGGCGTTCATCCTGCTGTTCGCCGGTTTCGAGACGACCGTCAACCTCATCGGCAACGGCACGTTCGCCCTCCTCACCCACCCGGAGCAGCGCGCCCGCCTCCAGGACGCCCTCGCGGCCGGGGACCATGGCCTGCTGGCGACCGGCGTCGAGGAGCTGCTGCGCTTCGACGGCCCGGTGGAGCTGGCCACCTGGCGGTACGCCACCCGGCCGGTCGCCCTCGGCGGACAGGACATCGCCCCCGGCGACCCGGTCCTCGTCGTGCTCGCCGCCGCCGACCGGGACCCGGAGCGGTTCGCCGACCCGGACACCCTGGACCTGGCCCGCCGCGACAACCAGCACCTCGGCTACGGCCACGGCATCCACTACTGCCTCGGCGCCCCGCTGGCCCGGCTGGAGGGCCGGACCGCGCTGGCCACCCTCCTGACCCGGCTGCCCGACCTGCGCCTGGCCGCCGACCCGGCCGGACTGCGCTGGCGCGGCGGCCTCATCATGCGCGGGCTGCGCACCCTGCCGGTGTCGTTCGCACCCGGGACGGTGGAGCGGAAGTGACGAACGTTCACTTCTGTGATCTCCATGTGATCTGCACGGCATGAACTTGTGACAAGTGATCGTGTGCCGATACGTTCACGGATCAGCGCGGCGCCGAGCCCCATCCGCCGCCGCGCGGGCCCCTGTTGTCTCGCGAAAGGTCCCCGCATGCTCTCCGGGAACGGCCGTCACCGTCGCCCCCGCCAGGCCCCGGCCCTGGTCGTCGCCGCCGGAGTCACCGGCTCCGCCATCGCGATCCCCCTGCTGGGAGCCACCGGCGCGCACGCGGCCGACGGCACGGCCTGGGACCGCGTCGCCGAGTGCGAGACCGGCGGCGCCTGGAGCCAGAACAGCGGCAACGGGTACTACGGCGGCCTCCAGTTGTCCCAGAAGGACTGGGAGGCGTACGGCGGGCTGGCCTACGCGCCCAGCCCCGACGAGGCCAGCCGCTCCCAGCAGATACGGGTCGCCGAGAGCCTGCTCGCCGACCGGGGCATCGCCGCGTGGCCGACCTGCGGCCCGCTCGCCGGACTGCTCGGCGGCTCGCCCTCGGCGGACACCGGCACCGGGAACGGTACGACGGATGACGGCGCGTCGGACGAAACGCCCACAACGGACTCGGCGGACACCTCCGGCTCCGGCCGGACGACCGGCGCGAGCCCCGAGGCGACGGCGACCCCCGACTCCTCGCCCTCGGCCACCCCGTCGGACGAGACGCCGGCCGGGAAGAGCAAGAGCCGCAAGAGCGGCACGAGTGAGAAAACGGCCAAGTCCGACACGTCCTCGGAGTCCGAAAAGCCCACCATCGACCCGAACGACTCCATCACCACAAGGCCCGACGACTCGGACAACTCGGGCCTCGATACCGGTGCTTCACAGCTCACCGGCACCACCGACTCCGGCACCGGACGCCATCGCGGCGGCACCGCCGACGAGGACGCCGCCGACGGCCGTACCACCGGGCGGCACGCTTCGCGCGGGGACGGTGTGACGCGAGAGGTCCAGGACGGGTCGTACACCGTGCGTACCGGCGACAGCCTCTGGGGCATCGCCGACTCCCTTGAGCTGAGCGGGGGATGGCACTCCCTCTACGCCGGGAACAAGGAGACCGTCGGCGCCGATCCGGACCACATCCTGCCCGGTCAGAAGCTTGCAGTGGATGTCGAATCGGGCGAAAAGTAACGGGAGTTCGCGCCGCGATTGACACTTGATGTCCGGTATAAACGCGGTGAGAGATAGGTCTCAGAAGTCGTGATCGTCTTTGAAAATCCGCCGCGGGCGTGACTACGGTCGTGATCGCTCGCCACCGCGGGCCCCGGCCGCCGCAACGCCGAATCCTGCCAGCGGCAGTCCGGGAACAGTCGTCGCGTCAAGCGCCGTAGGCAGGAGCGGGGGACCCAAGGTAGGCGCCGCACCGGGCAGTTGAACCGGAGCGGCTAGGGGTGAAGCCGGCTCCCGTGAGGGACCCGGCCGGGCAACTCAACCGGCCCGAACCCGACAGCTCACCTCGCAGGCGTCGGTGAGGGGATCTCCACCATGCTGTTCTCCAGCAAGGGCAAGCACCGTCGCCCGTCCAAGGCCACCCGGGCCATCGCCATCGCCGGTGTCACCGGTGCCGCCGTCGCCGCTCCGCTGATGGCGGCCGGCAACGCCTCCGCCGCCACCGAGTCCGAGTGGGACGCCGTCGCCCAGTGCGAGTCGGGCGGCAACTGGTCCATCAACACCGGCAACGGCTACTACGGCGGTCTGCAGTTCTCCGCCTCCACCTGGGCCGCGTACGGCGGCACCCAGTACGCCGCCACCGCCGACCAGGCCGGCAAGGCCCAGCAGATCCAGGTCGCCGAGAAGGTCCTCGCGGCCCAGGGCAAGGGCGCCTGGCCGAACTGCGGCACCGGCCTGTCGGGCGCCGGGTACACCGGCGGCGGCGCCACCGAGAGCCAGAACCAGGGCGGCGGCCAGAGCACCGGCGGCCAGGACGGCGGCAGCCAGGGCGGCGGGTCCACCGCGACCACCCGGGAGACCCAGGAGCAGCCCGCCTCCCGCTCCCAGGAGCGCCCCGCCCAGACCCAGCAAAAGCAGACCGGGAAGACGGTCACCACCCCGACCGGCAAGAAGGTCGAGAAGGGTGACGGCGAGTACAAGGTGGTCAAGGGCGACACCCTGAGCACCATCGCCAAGGCGCACGACGTCGCGGGCGGCTGGGCGAAGCTGTTCGAGCTGAACGACGACATCGTCGACGACGCCGACCTGATCTACCCCGGTCAGCAGCTCCACCTGAAGTAGGACCCGCGGGTCCGGCAGGACTCCCCGCCCCGGTGCGTGTTCCCCCGTACGCACCGGGGCGGGGTCATGTCCGGGGACCCGCCCCTCTTTTGTTCCGTTCGGAAACAATCTACGCTCGGTTCTGCCACAGGGGTGGGTGACCGGCTGGCCGATCGGCCGGAGCCGGTTAGGCTCATCCCGCAGAGCCACACGGCCGCGCCCGCGACAGCCAACCGCGGACCGGCCGCCCCGCGTCACATCCCAAGAAGGAGATGCTCGTGCCGTCCATCGACGTCGTCGTAGCCCGGGAAATCCTGGACTCCCGAGGCAACCCCACGGTCGAGGTCGAGGTCGGCCTCGACGACGGCAGCACGGGTCGTGCCGCCGTCCCGTCCGGCGCCTCCACCGGCGCCTTCGAGGCCATCGAGCTGCGCGACGGCGACGCGAGCCGCTACCTCGGCAAGGGTGTCGAGAAGGCCGTCCTCGCCGTCATCGAGCAGATCGGCCCGGAGCTGGTCGGCTACGACGCCACCGAGCAGCGGCTGATCGACCAGGCCATGTTCGACCTGGACGCCACCGACAACAAGGGCTCCCTCGGCGCCAACGCCATCCTCGGCGTCTCCCTCGCCGTCGCCCACGCCGCCTCCGAGGCCAGCGACCTCCCGCTCTTCCGCTACCTGGGCGGTCCCAACGCGCACCTGCTGCCGGTGCCGATGATGAACATCCTGAACGGCGGCTCGCACGCCGACTCCAACGTGGACATCCAGGAGTTCATGATCGCCCCGATCGGCGCGGAGTCCTTCTCCGAGGCGCTGCGCTGGGGCGCCGAGGTCTACCACACCCTCAAGAAGGTCCTGAAGAACAAGGGCCTGGCCACCGGCCTCGGCGACGAGGGCGGCTTCGCCCCGAACCTCGGCTCCAACCGCGAGGCCCTCGACCTCATCCTCGAAGCGATCAAGGAAGCCGGCTACACCCCCGGCGAGCAGATCGCCCTCGCCCTCGACGTGGCCGCCTCCGAGTTCTACAAGGACGGCGTCTACACCTTCGAGGGCAAGGAGCGCTCGGCGGCCGAGATGACCGAGTACTACGCCGAGCTGGTCGACGCCTACCCGCTGGTCTCCATCGAGGACCCGCTGTTCGAGGACGACTGGGAGGGCTGGAAGACCATCACCGACAAGCTCGGCGACAAGGTCCAGCTCGTCGGTGACGACCTGTTCGTCACCAACCCCGAGCGCCTGGCCCGCGGCATCGAGGAGGGCGCGGCCAACGCCCTGCTGGTCAAGGTCAACCAGATCGGTTCGCTGACCGAGACCCTGGACGCCGTGGAGCTGGCCCAGCGCAGCGGCTTCAAGTGCATGATGTCCCACCGCTCCGGCGAGACCGAGGACGTCACCATCGCCGACCTGGCCGTCGCCACCAACTGCGGCCAGATCAAGACCGGCGCCCCGGCCCGCTCCGAGCGCGTCGCCAAGTACAACCAGCTCCTGCGCATCGAGGAGATCCTGGACGACGCCGCGGTGTACGCCGGCCGTAGCGCCTTCCCCCGGTTCCGCTCTGCGAACCAGTAGGCACAGCAAGGGCTGACCTGCCCCTCGGAGGCAGAGTCGTCCGTACGTCCCCGCACCCGGTCCCGTACCGTGTGCGGGGACGTACGCGCGTGGACGGGAGGCGGAAGGCGGATGGCCGTGAAGGACCGGGACCGTTTCTCCACCACGACCAGGCTCCGGCTGCTCGGCGAGCAGACCGCGGCCCGGGTCTACCGCTCGCAGACCCGCCGCCAGGCCCGCCGCTCCCGGCTGACCGGCCGGGCGGCGCTGCTGGCGATGGTGGTCTGCTCCCTGGTGGTGGCGCTCGCCTACCCGATACGGCAGTACGTCGCCCAGCGCGCCGAGATCGCCGACCTCCAGCGGGAGAAGCAGCAGGCCCGCCAGCGCGTCGAGCAACTGCGCGACCTCAAGGCACGCTGGCAGGACGACGCGTACGCCGAACAGCAGATCCGGCTGCGGCTGCACTACGTGATGCCGGGCGAGACGGGTTACATCGTCATCGACCCGGCCGCGGCCCGGCAGACCCGCGCCGGTCTCGGGGCCGCCGACCGCCCCTGGTACCGCAACGTCTGGGAAGCGGTCGACAAGGCCGACGCCGCCCGTCAGTGAACCCACAGGAAGACCAGCAGAAGACAGCCATGCAGACCCCTCCGCCGCCCACCGGGCGCACCGAGCCCACCGACGCGGACGTCGCGGCGTTCCAGCAGCAGCTCGGGCGACCGCCCCGCGGACTGCGCGCCATCGCGCACCGGTGCCCGTGCGGGCAGCCGGACGTCGTGGAGACCGCCCCGAGGCTGCCCGACGGCACGCCGTTCCCCACGCTGTACTACCTGACGTGCCCCAGGGCCGCCTCCGCGATCGGCACCCTGGAGGCCGACGGGGTGATGAAGGAGATGACCGAGCGGCTGGCCGCCGACCCCGAACTGGCCGCCGCCTACCGGGCCGCGCACGAGGACTACATCCGGCGCCGCGACGAGATCGAGGAGCTGACCGGCTTCCCCAGCGCGGGCGGGATGCCCGACCGGGTCAAGTGCCTGCACGTCCTGGTCGCCCACTCGCTGGCGGCCGGCCCCGGGGTCAACCCGCTGGGCGACGAGGCGATCGCCATGCTGCCCGAGTGGTGGCGCAAGGGGCCGTGCGTGACGGTCACGGACGAGGAGGACGCCGAGTGACCCGGGTCGCCGCCGTCGACTGCGGTACGAACTCCATCCGGCTGCTGGTCGCGGACATCGACCCGGCCACCGGCACGCTCACCGACCTGGACCGGCGGATGACCATCGTCCGCCTCGGCCAGGGCGTCGACCGCACCGGCCGGCTCGCCCCCGAGGCCCTGGAGCGCACCTTCGCGGCCTGCCGCGAGTACGCCGCGGTCATCAAGGAGCACGGCGCCGAGAAGGTGCGGTTCGTGGCCACCTCCGCCTCCCGCGACGCCGAGAACCGCGACGAGTTCGTCCGCGGCGTCCTGGACATCCTCGGCGTCGAGCCCGAGGTCGTCACCGGCGACCAGGAGGCCGAGTTCTCCTTCCGCGGCGCCACCGCCGAACTGGCCGGCCGCCCCGACCTGGAGCGGCCCTTCCTGGTGGTGGACATCGGCGGCGGCTCCACCGAGTTCGTCGTCGGCGACGACCGGGTGCGGGCCGCCCGCTCGGTCGACGTCGGCTGCGTCCGGATGACCGAGCGTCACCTGGTCCGCGGCGGCGCGGTCACCGACCCGCCCGCCGAGGAGCAGATCGCGGCGATGCGGGCCGACATCGAGGCCGCCCTCGACCTGGCCGCCGAGGCGGTGCCGCTCGGCGAGGCCCGCACCCTGGTCGGCCTGGCCGGGTCGGTCACCACGGTCTCCGCGATCGCCCAGGACCTCCCGGAGTACGACTCCACCGTCATCCACCACTCCCGCGTCTCCCGCGACCGCGTCCGCGAGATCACCGCCCGCCTGCTGCGCTCCACCCACGCCGAGCGCGCCGCGATCCCCGCCATGCACCCGGGCCGCGTCGACGTCATCGGCGCCGGCGCCCTGGTCCTGCTGACCATCATGGAACGCACCGGAGCCCAGGAGGTCGTGGTCAGCGAACACGACATCCTGGACGGCATCGCGTTCAAGGCGGCGGAGGAGGCCGCGGCGGGCGCCCCGTCGGACGCCTGCGGGTGAGCGGTTCGATCCTGATCGCCAGCGCGCCGAGCGGTTCCTTCTCGGGCGGACAGATGGCGCGGATGCCGGCGAGCTGTTCCTCCCGGCCGGCCGTCGGGTTCACCTCGGCCGCGCAGGCGCATGCGGCCCTTCGGCCGGCACCGGCTCGTCGCCGGCTTCGACGCACAGGCTCGCGAACCGGTGGCCGCACAGCCCCGACCTCGACGGTCATCGAAGTGAGCGGGGCCGTCCGGGGGATGACGTCCTTGAGCCGTATCGCCGAGATCCGGAGACCGGTCGGCCTCCGGCGGCAGTCAGGCCGGCTCGACGCCGAGGTCGTGGAGCAGGCCGCGTACCCGCCGCTCGATCTCGTCCCGGATCGGCCGGACGGCGGCGACGCCCTGCCCGGCCGGGTCGTCGAGTGCCCAGTCGAGGTAGGTCTTGCCGGGGAAGACGGGGCAGGTGTCGCCGCAGCCCATGGTGATCACCACGTCGGACGCCCGCACCGCCTCGGAGGTCAGCACCTTCGGCGTCTCGGCCGACAGGTCGATCCCGGCCTCGGCCATGGCCTGCACGGCGGCCGGGTTCACCGCGGCGGCCGGCGCGGACCCGGCCGAGCGGACCTCCACGGCGCCGCCCGCGAGACGGGTGAGGAAAGCGGCGGCCATCTGCGAACGGCCCGCGTTGTGCACGCAGACGAACAGCACGGACGGCTTGGCGGTGTCAGACACGGGCGGCACCTTCCCGGACGGCCGCCGGGGCGGACCCGGGGAAGAAACGGCGGGCGGCCAGGGCCACGCGGACCAGTCCGATGAGGACGGGCACCTCGATGAGGGGGCCGACGACTCCGGCGAGAGCCTGGCCGGAGGCGGCACCGAAGGTGGCGATGGCGACCGCGATGGCCAGCTCGAAGTTGTTGCCCGCCGCGGTGAACGCCAGCGTGGTGGCCCTCGGGTGGTCCAGTCCGACCGCGCGGCCGACGGCCATGGACCCGGCCCACATCACGGCGAAGTACACCAGCAGGGGCAGCGCGATCCGGGCGACGTCGAGGGGCCGCGAGGTGATGGCGTCGCCTTGGAGGGCGAACAGCACCACGATCGTGAACAGCAGTCCGTACAGGGCGAACGGCCCGATCCGCGGGATCAGTTCGGACTCGTACCAGGCGCGTCCTTTGGCCCGCTCGCCCAGACGGCGGGTGAGGAACCCGGCCAGCAGGGGGACGCCCAAAAAGATCAGCACGCTTCGGGCGATCTCCCACACCGACACGTCGAGAGCGGTCTGCTGAAGACCGAGCCGGCCGGGGAGGACGGAGAGGTAGAACCACCCGAGGAGACTGAACGCCAGGACCTGGAAGACGGAGTTCAGCGCGACCAGGACGGCGGCGGCCTCACGGTCGCCGCAGGCGAGGTCGTTCCAGATGACGACCATGGCGATGCAGCGGGCGAGGCCGACGACGACCAGGCCGGTGCGGTACTCGGGCAGGTCCGGCAGGAAGAGCCAGGCCAGCGCGAACATCAGGGCCGGGCCGACGGCCCAGTTCAGCACCAGGGACGGAATGAGCAGGCGCCGGTCGCGGGTGACGGCACCCAGGCGGTCGTAGCGGACCTTCGCCAGGACCGGATACATCATCACCAGCAGGCCGAGCGCGATCGGCAGCGAGACGCCGGTGACGGTGACCTCCGCCAGCGCGTCCCCCAGGCCGGGCACGAGGCGGCCCAGCCCCAGGCCGACGGCCATCGCCAGCACGATCCACACGGCCAGGAAGCGGTCCAGGAACGACAGCCGGGCGGTGACCGGACCGGCGGGGGCGCTCACGGGGCGGCCCCGGCCGGACGGGTGAGGACCGCCGCCAACCGGTCGGTCGCCTCGGGCAGCAGCCGGTAGAACACCCACGTCCCGCGCCGCTCCGAGCCGATGAGCCCGGCCTGCTTGAGCAGCTTGAGGTGGTGGGACACGGTCGGCTGCGACAGGTCGAAGGCGGGGGTGAGGTCGCAGACGCAGACCTCGCCTCCCTCCCGCGAAGCGATCATCGACAGCAGTCGCAGCCGGACGGGATCACCCAGCGCCTTGAACACCGTCGCCAGCTTCTCGGCCTCGTCCTCGCTCAGAGGGGCGGTCAGCAGGGCGGGACAGCACTCTTCGGCGCCGTCCTGGCCGAGGACCACGAGTTCTTGTTTCGACACACTTCTATGTTGACGTTCTTCGATCCAACGCGCAAGGTTGCATCGACAGACATCAATACAGCCGATCCGGAGAGACCGCCATGTCCCGTGCCCAGCTCGCGCTCAACGTCGCCGACCTCGAAGCGTCGGTCACCTTCTACTCCAAGCTGTTCGGTGTCGCACCCGCCAAGCGGCGCCCCGGTTACGCCAACTTCGCGATCACCACCCCGCCGCTCAAGCTCGTCCTCATCGAGGGCGAGCCGGGGCAGGAGACCCGCCTGGACCACCTCGGTGTCGAGGTGGAGACCACCGACGAGGTCACCGCCGCCACCGCCCGCCTCCAGGACGCGGGGCTCGCGACCTTCGAGGAGAACGACACCTCCTGCTGCTACGCCCTCCAGGACAAGGTGTGGGTCCACGGTCCCGGCAAGGAGCCGTGGGAGGTCTACGTGGTCAAGGCCGACGCCGACCGGCTGGGCGAGGGACCCTGCTGCGGCTGAGCCCTCCCGTGCCGGCCCGGTCCCGTCAGTCGCCCGAGGGCGGCCCCGTCGACGTCACCGTGACCGTGATCAGGGCGAGGTCGTCGGTGAGGACGCCGCCCGCGTGGTGGTGGACCAGGCGGGTGAGGGTGTCGGCGACGGTCGGCGGGCCCTGTCGCCAGGAGGCGCGGAGCCCTTCCTCGGGGGAGAAGAAGACGCCGTCCCGGTCGCGTGCCTCCAGCAGGCCGTCGGTGCACATCAGCAGGACGTCGCCCGGGGGGAAGGGCCGGGTCTCGTACTCCCAGGGGCCCGGGTCCAGTTCGCCCATGCCGAGCGGGAGGCCGGGGTCGGCCGCCTCCCAGGTCCGTACGCCCTCGGGGCCCGCGAGGAACGCCTGGCAGTGGCCGCGGGTCAGCAGCCGCACCTCGCCGCCGCCGGCCGGGATCTCGGCGATCGCCGCGGTGACGAACTGCTCGTCGGCGACGCCGACCACGTCCGCGACCTCCGTGACCTCGCCGTCGGCCCCGCGCACGGCGGCCAGTTCGCGGGTGAAGCGGGTGACCGCCTCGTCCAGATGGCGGGCGAGCAGCGGCAGCGTCTCGGTGTGGTGGGCGGCCTCCCGGAAGCAGCCCACCAGCGCGGCCACGCTGGGGATCGCGTCGAGGCCCTTGCCGCGCACGTCGCCGATCAGCAGCCGCACCCCGTACCGGGTGCGCTCGGCGGCGTACAGGTCGCCGCCCACGGCCGCCGCGTGCGAGGCCGCCTCGTAGCGCACCGCGATCCAGGTCCGCCCCAGCCAGGCCCGCACCGGCGGCAGCACCGCCCGCTGCGCGTACTCGGCGGCCAGGCGGGCGC
The DNA here is from genome assembly GCF_042899225.1 of Streptomyces sp. NPDC000134. Classification (NCBI taxonomy): domain Bacteria; kingdom Bacillati; phylum Actinomycetota; class Actinomycetes; order Kitasatosporales; family Streptomycetaceae; genus Streptomyces; species Streptomyces sp. NPDC000134. Next base: position 85,131 of record NZ_JBIAZN010000002.1, on the reverse strand, counting down.
CCTGGAGCTGGTCGTACAGGGACAGCCGCAGGCGGCACAGCGGCACGGTGGCCCAGGCGAGCACGAACAGCGAGATGTAGTCGACGACGGCGTGGCTGCCGTCGACCGCCAGATGCCGGCCGAAGTAGAGCACGAGCAGCCCGGCCACGCTGGTCAGGACCGCGACCAGGACGACCATGCGCAGCGAGTACACGCAGGCCGCCATCATCGCCCCGAGTGCCAGCAGCAGGTCGCCGCTGAACGCCCCCGGCGTGGGCAGGTCCACCGCGAGCGCCAGGCCGATCAGCGCCAGCGGCAGCCACCGCGCCCAGGGGGGCACCACCGGTTCCCGGAACTCCGGGGGCGCGTGGGAGAGCAGCCCTGTCGCGCGGCGGTGCGGACTCATACGGCCCCTTCCTCTCTCCCAGCACCTTAAGGACGTATGAGCAGGTCGGCGAACGTGTGAGCGCGTTCGGGGGGTGCCCCGGGGGCCGGTCGGCGGGGCCCGCCGGGAAAGTTCGTGAAGTTCTTCACAAGAGATTGTCCCCTCCCGGACGACGAAAGCCGTTCCGTTGACCCTTTTGGGGGCTCAACTGCCGTTTGAACGTGTTCAGGAGGGGGTTGTGAAGGGGGTCGGGGAAGAGCGCCGAGACGGGGTGGCGCGGCCGGTCCGGAGGCCCGGAGCGGCAGCTCACGCGGTCTTGACGGGGGGTCTCCGGGGGCGGTCGGGACCCTCGTCCGGCATGACCCCGGCCAAGTGAGCGGGGGAGTGTAACACATACCCCGTAAGTCCTTGTGAAGGGGCGCACGAATGACCCCCCTGAGACGGGTGGATACTCGATGGCATGAGCACCACGGAGCGTCCCAGGATCCTCGTAGTAGGCGGTGGGTACGTAGGCCTGTACGCGGCTCGACGCATTCTGAAGAAGATGCGTTACGGAGAGGCGACCGTCACCGTCGTCGACCCCCGGTCGTACATGACCTACCAGCCCTTCCTCCCCGAAACCGCCGCCGGCAACATCTCCCCCCGCCACGTCGTCGTACCCCTGCGACGCGTGCTGCCGAAGGCGGAGGTGCTCACCGGCCGGGTCACCACCATCGACCAGGACCGCAAGGTCGCCACGATCGCCCCGCTGACCGGCGAGGCGTACGAGCTGCCCTTCGACTACCTGGTCATCGCCATGGGCGCGGTCTCCCGCACCTTCCCGATCCCCGGCCTCGCCGAGCAGGGCATCGGCATGAAGGGCATCGAGGAGGCCATCGGCCTGCGCAACCACGTCCTCGAACAGCTCGACAAGGCCGACTCCACCACCGACGAGGAGATCCGCCGCAAGGCGCTCACCTTCGTCTTCATCGGCGGCGGCTTCGCCGGCGCGGAGACCATCGGTGAGGTCGAGGACATGGCCCGGGACGCGGCCAAGTACTACAAGAACGTGTCCCGCGAGGACATGCGCTTCATCCTGGTCGACGCCGCCGACAAGATCCTCCCCGAGGTGGGTCCGAAGCTCGGCACGTACGGCAAGGAGCACCTGGAGGGCCGCGGGGTCGAGATCTACCTCTCCACCTCCATGGACTCCTGCGTCGACGGCCACGTGGTGCTGAAGAACGGGCTGGAGGTCGACGCGGGCACCATCGTGTGGACCGCGGGCGTCAAGCCCAACCCGGTCCTGTCCCGCTTCGGCCTGCCGCTCGGCCCGCGCGGCCACGTCGACACCGCCGCCACGCTCCAGGTGCAGGGCACCGACTACATCTGGGCCGCGGGCGACAACGCCCAGGTCCCGGACCTGGTCGGCCGCAAGAACGGCAACCCGAACGCCTGGTGCCCGCCCAACGCCCAGCACGCGCTGCGCCAGGCCAAGGTCCTCGGCGACAACGTGGTCTCCGGCATGCGGGGCTTCCCGCAGAAGGAGTACAGCCACGCCAACAAGGGCGCGGTCGCGGGTCTCGGCCTGCACAAGGGCGTCGCGATGATCGTCATGGGCAAGATGAAGATCAAGCTCAAGGGCCGGCTCGCCTGGTACATGCACCGCGCCTACCACGGCATGGCGATGCCGACGTTCAACCGCAAGATCCGCGTCTTCGCCGACTGGACGCTCGGCATGTTCCTCAAGCGCGAGGTCGTCTCGCTCGGCGCCGTCGAGACGCCGCGCGAGGAGTTCTACGAGGCCGCCAAGCCGGCCCCGGTCCCCGCCGCCGCGAAGACCGAGGAGAAGGCCAAGGCCTCCTGACCTCCGCCCCCCCCGCAGTTCCCCGAAGGGGCCGTCCGCCATCCGTGGTGCGGGCGGCCCCTTCGCCGTGCCCGCGCCCCAAGTGCATGCGCCGTACAGCTATTTTGCGTACTCATAACTCCAATGCGGGACTGCGGATCGGCCCGGCCGGTGTTTACGTAAGGAGTCAGCATCCGGTCTCACGGAGGTGTGCGCCATGGCAGACGCCGCGTCGCGGCTGAAGGGCCTCGTCGAACAGTTGCTGGGGGCCCCGCTCCCCGTCCGCGTCCGCGTCTGGGACGGGTCCGAGGCCAATCCGCCGGGCGGGCCCGTGCTCGTCGTCCGCAACCGCCGCGCACTGCGCCGTCTGCTGTTCAAGCCCGGCGAACTGGGCCTGGCCCGCGCCTGGGTGGCCGGTGACCTCGACATCGACGGAGACCTGTACGCCGCCCTGGACGTCCTCGCCGGGCTGATCTGGGAGCGCGGCGAGGACGCCCGGACCCTCGGCCAGGCGCTGCGTGACCCCGAGTTCCGCGCCGCCGTCCGCGGTCTGGTCCGGCTCGCCGGGCCGCCGCTGCCGCCCGCCCCGCCCGCCGAGGAGATGCGCCGCCGCGGCCACCTGCACACCCGCCGGACCGACAAGCGCGCCATCAGCCACCACTACGACGTCGGCAACGACTTCTACGAACTCGTCCTCGGCCCCTCCATGGTGTACTCCTGCGCCTACTGGCCCGCCCCCGAGTCCGCGGGCGGCACCCTGGAGCGGGCCCAGCGCGACAAGCTCGAACTGGTCGGCGTCAAGCTCGGCCTGAAGCCCGGGATGCGCCTGCTCGACGTCGGCTGCGGCTGGGGTTCCATGGCCATCCACGCCGCCCGCGAGCACGGCGTCGAGGTCGTCGGCGTCACCCTCTCCCAGGAGCAGGCGGCGTACGCCCGCAAGCGCGTCGCCGACGAGGGCCTCACCGACCGGATCGAGATCCGCGTCCAGGACTACCGGGACGTCACCGACGGCCCCTACGACGCGATCTCCTCCATCGGCATGGCCGAACACGTCGGCACCGAGAAGTACTTCGAGTACGCGCGGAGCCTGTTCGCCCTGCTCAAGCCGGGCGGACGGCTGCTCAACCACCAGATCGCCCGCCGCCCCCGGCGCGACGAGTCGGCGTACGACGTGGACGAGTTCATCGACGCCTACGTCTTCCCCGACGGCGAACTCGCCCCGGTCGGCACCACCGTCACCCAACTGGAGCGGGCCGGGTTCGAGGTCCGCGACGTGGAGTCGATCCGCGAGCACTACGCGCTCACCCTGCGCCGCTGGGTCGCCAACCTGGAGGCCGACTGGCGCCGGGCGACCCGGCTGGTCAGCCCCGGCCGGGCCCGGGTCTGGCGCCTGTACATGGCCGCCTCCGCGCTCGCCTTCGAGCACAACCGCATCGGCGTCAACCAGGTCCTGGCCGTGCGGACCCCGGAGTCCGGCGCCTCGGGCCTGCCGCTGCGCACCCGCACCTGGAACTGAACGGCGAGGGGCCCCGCTCCCGGACGGGAACGGGGCCCCTCGCGGGCGGACGGCTCACTCCGCGTTGATCGCCCGGAGCATGTTCAACCGGCCCGCCCGACGGGCCGGCCACAGCGCCGCCAGCACCCCCACGACCGCGGCCAGCAGCAGGAACACCGCCATCCGGGCCCACGGCAGCACCAGTTCGTACGTCGCCATCCGGGAGCCCAGCAGCTCACCGGCCGCCCAGCCGAAGAAGACGCCCAGGGCGATGCCCAGCACCCCGCCGAACAGGGAGATCACCAGGGACTCCAGGCGGACCATCCGCTTGACCCCCCGGCGGTCCAGGCCGATCGCCCGCAGCATGCCGATCTCCTGCTGGCGTTCGAACACCGACATCGCGAGGGTGTTGACGACGCCGAGGACGGCCACGATCACGGCCATGGCCAGCAGGCCGTAGAGCATGTTCAGCATCAGCGTGAACATCTGCGCGATCTCGTTGGAGAGGTCCTTCTTGTCCTGCACCTTGATCGCCGGGTTGCTGCCGAGGGCCTTCTCCAGCCCGTCCTCGGCCCCTTCGGAGGCGCCACCGGACGTCTTCACCAGCACCTGCATGTCGACGGGGTCGCTCTGGTGCGGGGCGAGGGCCGCGGTGTCGAGCAGGATGCCGCGGAACAGCTCGTTGCCCTCGTAGACCCCGGCGACCGTCAGCCGCTGCTTGACGCCGTCCTCGTAGGCGACCGTGAACGTCGAACCGGCCGTCCACTTGTGCGACTTGGCGGTGCCGTCGTCCACCACCACCTCGCTGCCGCTCACCCGGAAGGCCCCGTCCCGCACCCTCAGGTCGGTGAGCTTGCCGATGGAGGCGCCGGAGACGCCGGTGAGGTACTCGGTGTCGCCGTCGACGCGGGAGGCCGCGTTGCGCATCGGGCTGGTGGCGGTGACGCCGTCGGCGTGCGCGAGCTTGCGGGCGACGTCGGGGGAGAGCGGGTTGCCGTTGGCCATGGAGACCACGTAGTCCGCCTCGATGGCCGCCGCCGCCATCTTGTCGATCGACTTCTGCAGGCTGCCGGCCACCACCGTCATGCCGGTGATCAGGGTCAGGCCGATCATCAGCGCCGAGGCGGTGGCGGCGGTGCGGCGCGGGTTGCGCACCGAGTTCCGCCGGGCGAGCCCGCCGGCGACGCCGAACAGGCGCAGCACCGGGGCCGCCGCCGCGATCAGCGGGCGGGACAGCAGCGGCGTCAGCACGAACACGCCGATGATCAGCAGCACCGCGCCCAGCCCCATCGGGGCCTGCCCGTCCGAGCCGCTCATCGTCGTCGCCGTAAGGACCACCGCGACGCCGGCGGCGCAGAACAGCGCGCCGATCGTGTTCCGCAGCACCAGCGACTTGGTGGTCGCCTTCGCGTGCAGGCTGCTCATCGCCGCGACCGGCGGGATCTTCGCCGCGCGGCGGCTGGGCAGCCACGCCGCGAGCATGGTCACCAGGACGCCGACCGCGAGCGCGGTGGCCACCGTGCCGGGGGTGACCACCAGCGGCCCGTCCGGCACCGGCGTGTCGAAGGTGCCCATCAGGGCGCGCAGCCCGGCGCCGATGCCGATGCCGGCGGCCAGACCGACGACGGCGGCGGCCACGCCGACCACGAACGCCTCGATCAGCACCGACCGGGTGACCTGCCGGCGGGAGGCGCCGACCGCGCGCAGCAGCGCCAGCTCCTTGGTGCGCTGGGCGACCAGCATGGTGAAGGTGTTGGCGATGATGAACGTGCCGACGAACAGCGCGATCCCGGCGAAGACCAGCAGCCCCTGCTTCATGCCGCCCATCTGGGCGGAGATCGCCTCCGCCTGGTCCTCGGCCAGTCGGGCGCCGGTCGTGGTCTCGACCAGGTTCCGGGGCAGCGCCTTGTCCAGCTCCGCCTTGAGCGCGGCCTGGGTGACCCCCGGCTTCGCCGTCACGTCGATCTCGGCGTAGGTGCCCGCCTTGCCGAACAGCTTCTGCGCGGTCGCCGTGTCGAACAGGGCCAGGCTGCCGCCCGCCGCGACCGCTCCGTCGTCGGTGTCGAAGACGCCGGTGATCCGCGGGGTGAGCACCGGGCCGTCCACCGACAGGCGCACGGTGTCGCCGACCCGGTAGCCGGTACGGCCGGCGGTCGCCGAGTCGATGAGGACCTCGCCCTCGCCCTTGGGCGCGCGCCCGTCGGTCAGCGGGTACCGGGGGTCGTCGGTGCCCCAGTAGTTCCCGCCCTGGGTGCTGAAGCCGCCGCCGATCAGCTTGCCGTCCCGGTCGGCGACGGCGGTGAAACCGCGGACGACGCCCACGGCGGAGGCGGCGCCCGGCACCTTCGCGGCCTTGTCGAGCAGCGCGCCGGTCAGCTCGGGGACCTCGCCGACCCGGTCGCCCTCCGCCTCCTTGTACTCGGCGGAGACGGCGACGTCGACGTGGTCGAAGCCCTTGGCGGAACTGTTCTGGTAGGCGTCGGTGAGGGAGTTGGTGAAGACCAGGGTGCCGGAGACGAACGCGACGCCGAGCAGCACGGCGAGCACGGTCATCAGCAGCCTGGTCTTGTGCGCGAGGACATTGCGCAAGGCGGTACGGAACATGGGGTCTTCTCTGTCGGGAGATCCGGGTGGGGCGGGACGGGACGGGGCGAGGCGGGGCGGGATGGGACGAGGCGGGGCGAGGCGAGGCGGGGCGGGGCCGGGCGTCGGCTCGCGCGGCCCCCGGCGTCGAACCGCTTCAGCTCGCGCGGCCCCCGGCGTCGAACCGCTTCAGCTCGTGCGGCCCTTGGCGTCGAACCGCTTCAGCTCGTGCGGCCCTTGGCGTCGAACCGCTTCATCCGGTCCAGCACCGAGTCGGCCGTCGGCCCGTGCAGCTCGTCGACGATCCGGCCGTCCGCGAGGAAGACCACCCGGTCCGCGTACGCCGCCGCCACCGGGTCGTGGGTCACCATCACCACCGTCTGCCCCAGCTCCCGCACCGAGTTGCGCAGGAAGCCCAGGACCTCGGCACCGGAGCGGGAGTCGAGGTTGCCGGTCGGCTCGTCGCCGAAGACGATCTCCGGCCGGGAGGCCAGCGCGCGGGCCACGGCGACGCGCTGCTGCTGGCCGCCGGAGAGCTGGGAGGGCCGGTGCCCGAGCCGCCCGGACAGCCCCACCATCGCGATCACGGTGTCCAGCCACTGCCGGTCCGGCTTGCGGCCGGCGATGTCCATCGGGAGGGTGATGTTCTCCAGCGCCGACAGCGTCGGCAGCAGGTTGAACGCCTGGAAGATGAAACCGATCTTGTCCCGGCGCAGCCTGGTCAACTGGCGGTCCTTCAGAGAGCCCAGCTCGGTGTCCCCGACGCGCACCGAACCGGACGAGAAGGTGTCCAGCCCGGCCACGCAGTGCATCAGCGTGGACTTGCCGGAGCCGGACGGCCCCATGATCGCGGTGAAGCGGCCGCGCGGGAAGTCGACGGTGACCCGGTCCAGGGCGACCACCTGGGTCTCGCCCTGTCCGTAGATCTTCGACAGGTCCGTGGCGCGTGCGGCCACGTCGGTCGAGCGGTCGGCGATGGGTGCAGTCGTCACGGAAGAGGCACTCCTGTCGGTACGGCGGTGTGTCGGGGGGACGTGAACCATCGTCCCGGCCGCGCGGCGCCGTGGAGTCAGCCGCAGTTCCGGTTCCCGGGGGCGACTCCGGTCGGACGGCTGGGCCTCGTGTCATACCTGGGGATGACGGCCGGCCCCGACGTGCGCATCAGGTCGAGAACCGGTGGAGCACCCTCGTTCGGGCGGTGAAATTCCGTCATTCCGCGCACACGGCGGAGGAGCGCGCGTAACGCTATTGGCAGGTGCCGACGACCTGTTAGTCGGTCTGATGCTCCCTCAGACGCCAATAAAATAAGACAACATCGGTCCACCCGACCGCTGTTCGGGTGGGGTGTCCCGATAGGCTCGAACCTCGACGCGGGGCCCACGGCCTGCCCGGATGGTGGAATGCAGACACGGCGAGCTTAAACCTCGCTGCCCCTTCGCGGGCGTGCCGGTTCGAGTCCGGCTCCGGGCACATACCGCCGCATGCGTCGGCCTGTGAGAAGGCCGCGACGACGCCCCCCGACCGCCTCGCCGGCGCACCGATGGCGCACCACGCACCGAAATGGCATTCCCGCACCCGTTGACACCGGGCGCGTGCGGTCGGAAACTCACGTCAGCGTTTGGTGAAGGAAATTTCACCAGGCGAACAAGATGAACAAGGGACCCCGCACCAGCGGACACCACCCCACGGGCAACGACGCCAATCGAAGGGACGACCGATGCGCACCACCGTCGGCATCATCGGAGCAGGCCCCGCCGGACTCCTCCTCGCCCGGCTGCTCCACAACGCCGGGATCGACTCGGTCGTCCTGGAGAGCCGCGACCGGGAGTACGTGGAGCACCGGCAGCGCGCCGGAATCCTGGAGCAGGGCACGGTGGACGTGCTGCGCGAGGCCGGCGCCGGGGAGCGCATGGACCGCGAGGGCCTGCGCCACGACGGCATCGAGCTGAGGTTCGACAGGAAACGGCACCGCGTCGACTTCCCCGCGCTCACCGGCGGCCGGTCGGTGATGGTGTACGCGCAGACCGAGGTCTGCAAGGACCTGATCGCCCTCCAGCTCAAGGAGGGCGGCCCGCTGCTGTTCGAGACGGAGGCGCTGGCCGTCGAGGGCGCCGACACCGACCGCCCCCGGGTCCGCTTCCGCCGCGCGGGCGTCGAGGACGTACTGGAGTGCGAGTACGTCGTCGGCTGCGACGGCTTCTGGGGTGTGGCCCGCAAGGCGGTCCCCGCCGAACTCACCCGCACTTTCGAACGGACGTACCCGTTCGGCTGGCTCGGCATCCTCGCCGACGTCGCGCCCTCGCACGACGAGCTGGTCTACGCCCGGCACGACCGCGGCTTCGCCCTGCTCTCCATGCGCTCCCCGTCCGTCTCCCGCCTCTACCTCCAGGTCCCGGCCGGCACCGACGCCGGGCAGTGGAGCGACGAGGAGATCTGGGCCGAGCTGGAACGCCGCTTCGAGACCGGCGACGACTGGCGCCTGGAGCGCGGCCCGATCACCCAGAAGTCGGTCACCCCCATGCGGTCCTACGTCCACGAACCCATGCGGCACGGCCGGCTCTACCTCGCCGGCGACGCGGCCCACATCGTGCCGCCCACCGGCGCCAAGGGCCTCAACCTCGCCGTCGGCGACGTCGTCACCTTCGCGCGGGCGCTGGTCCACCGGCGCGAGACCGGCTCCGAGGCCCTGCTCGACGCCTACTCCGCCACCTGCCTGCGCCGGGTCTGGCAGGCCGAGCGCTTCTCCTACGACATGACCACGCTGCTGCACCGCGCCCCCGACGCCACCGCCTTCGAGGACCGCCTGCAGACCGCCCGCCTGGAGCGGATCGCCTCCTCCCGGGCCGCCGAGACCGACCTCGCCGAGGCGTACACCGGCTTCCCCCTCGGCTGAGGGGAATCACCGGCCCGCGCGGCGTGTTCCGCCCGGTGAGAGGGAAAGATCCTCCCCAAGCACTAGGGTCATCCCTTTGCCGTTCTATTACTCTTGAGCCAAGGCCACGCAGTGTGGCCATGGAGGAGTGAAATGAGGAGCAGAAACCCGGTCTTCTCGCGACGGGGGTTCAGCCGCGACAACGGCTACGCGGGCTTCAACACCGCGCCGCAGGCCGGGGGACCCGCCGTCGCCACGCAGGGCAACCCGTACGCCCAGCCGACCGGCAACCCGTACGCGCAGAACCCGTACGCCCAGCAGGACCTCCAGTACGGTGCGCCGCCGCAGGCGCCCGCCACCACCGACCGGATGACGATCGACGACGTAGTGCTGCGCACCGGCACCACGCTCGGCGTGCTCATCGTCACCGCGGCGCTGTCCTGGGCCCTGCTGCCCGTCGACGACGCCAACATCTCGCGGTCCTACGGCATCGCCGTCGGCGCCGCCCTGGTCGGCATGGTGCTGGCGCTCGTCCAGTCCTTCAAGCGCACGGCCGTGCCCGCGCTGATCCTGGCCTACGCCGCGCTCGAGGGCGTCTTCCTCGGCGTGGTCTCCAGCGTCGTCGACAACCGCATCGCGGACGGCGCCGCCATGCAGGCCGTGATCGGCACCATGGCGGTCTTCGCCGGTGTGCTGGTCGCCTACAAGGCGGGCTGGATCAGGGTCAACCGGCGCTTCGTCGGCTTCGTGCTGGCCGCCTCGCTCGGCTTCGTCCTGCTGATGATGGTGAACCTGCTGTTCGCCGTCTTCGGCGGCGGTGACGGCCTCGGCTTCCGCAGCGGCGCCCTCGGCGTCGTCTTCGGTGTCGTCGGCGTCATCCTCGGCGCCCTCTTCCTCGCCATGGACTTCAAGCAGGTCGAGGACGGCATCGCCTACGGCGCCCCGCGCAAGGAGGCCTGGCTCGCCGCCTTCGGCCTCACCCTGACGCTGGTCTGGCTCTACCTGGAGTTCCTGCGCCTGATCGCGATCCTGAACAGCAACGACTGACCCCGCCCGCCCGGCACAAGGGCCCCCGGCGATCCCGCCGGGGGCCCTTCGGCGTGCACGGGACGCCGCCTGCCGCGCTCCTAGGCCAGCCGGCGCGCGGCCCTCCTCAGGTCGTACTCGTGCACGATCGCCTTGGCGTGGCCGTAGGCGAGGTTGTGCTCGTGCCGGAGCCAGCTCACCTTCTCCTCGAAGCGGAAGAGAGCGGGACCTTCCTCGACGGTGCGCAGCCAGTCGGCGATCTCACGACCGGTGCAATGGGGGATGCGGGCGAGCAGATTCCGATGGGTCTCCTCGGAGAGGACATGGGACATCGGCGCCTCCGGACGTATGGGATGTAAGCCGGTCCTTCAGGTCACCGTGCCTGAGCGCCGGTCCGTTGGCAACAGTCCCGCACCGCCGCGTACGCTCACGCCGTGGTTGATACGACGCCCCTGACCCGCGCGGTCGAGCACTTCGCCGACCGGCTCCGGGCCGCCCCGCAGAGCCGTCTGCAGCGCGGCGCCGCCGCCGAGGCACTGGAACTGGCCCGGGAGATGTCCCGCCGCGCCCAACGGGCCGAGGACCCCGAAGCCGAGCCCCGCGAGATGCCGGACGCCGGGATGTTCGCCGCCGCCGACCAGATCACCGTCGCCGGCAACGACCTCGCGGTCGTCCTGCGCGACGGGGCGGAGGTGGCGGAGGCCGTACGGCTGGTGCTCCGGGCACAGGAACGCGCCGGGGTGTGACCCGGCGCGGCCGTCGGTCCGGTGCGGCTAGAGCGAGGCGATGACCCGGTCCGCCAGGACGTACACGCTCTCCGCGCCGCAGGCGAAGGTCAGCGCGTAGGCGCCCGAGACCCCCGAGCCGCCCAGCAGCACCGGGACGTCGCCCGCGCGCAGCGCCGCGGCCAGGCGCTCCGCGGTCTCCCGGTGGCCCGGCGTCATGCACAGCGTCGTCCCGTCCACGAAGACGTACACGTCCAGCGTGCCCAGCGGCCCCGGACGGACGTCCGTCAGCTCCACCTGCCCGGCGGCCAGCTCCTCCAGCACGGCGAGGGTGCGCTCGTGGTCGCTGATCACCGGCGAGGGGTTGGGCACGAAGTCCGGGTGCGAGGGGTGCCGGCGGCGGGCGGCGGCCAGCTCGGCGGAGTCGCCCAGCGGCTCCTCGGTGTCCGTCACCGGCTCCAGGCCCACGAAGTCGGCCTGCCGGGGCAGATACGGCTCGCTGTCGGACAGCCCCAGCAGCAGCGGGGTGTCGGAGGCGTCGCGGGCCTCCTGCGCGGCCCAGAACGCCCGCGCCTCGGCCAGTTCCCGCTCCCGCTCCTCGGCCAGCGCCTGGGCCACGGCGGACCGTATCTCATCGGCGTCGGCCGTGGTCCGGGCGGCGGGCACCCGGCCGCGCGGGGCCGCGGCGCGGCTCTCGGCCAGCTCGGTGTGCAGGGCCGCCACCTGGCGGCGCAGCACCCGCACGCCGCGCAGGACGGCGACGCCCACGGCGCCGGTGGCTGCCGTGGTGAGCAGCAGGGCGATCGATGTGGCGCTCACTGACGTACTCCCGGTTCAAAGTCGACCCCCGACTTCCTACCTCAGCTTGACGGGCGGACTGACCCGCTGTCAGTGCGTAACGTCACGAACCGGACAGGACTTTGGGCCCGCACCTCACCGGTACGGCCCATCTGACCTGCGAAAATTTCGACGGCGAGGGAGATAGGTCACATCCTGGGGGCGATTGGGTCACAAAACGGCCCAGAACCCTGGCGTTCCGGGGTTCCGGGCCGTATGTGACGCTCGGTCGCGGGCGCGCTACCGAAGGTCGTGCGGACGCGCTGCCGAAGGTCGTGCGGTCAGCTCAGGCGCTCGATGACCATGGCCATGCCCTGGCCGCCGCCGACGCACATGGTCTCCAGGCCGAACTGCTTGTCGTGCCACTGGAGGGAGTTGATCAGCGTGCCGGTGATACGGGCGCCGGTCATGCCGAAGGGGTGGCCGACCGCGATGGCGCCGCCGTTGACGTTCAGCTTCTCCAGCGGGATGCCCAGCTCGCGGTAGGAGGGGATCACCTGGGCGGCGAACGCCTCGTTGATCTCGACCAGGTCGATGTCGTCGATGGTCAGTCCGGCGCGGGCCAGCGCCTGCTTGCTCGCCTCGACCGGGCCGAGGCCCATGATCTCGGGGGAGAGGCCGGAGACGCCGGTGGAGACGATCCGGGCCAGCGGGGTCAGGCCCAGCTCGCGGGCCTTGGTGTCGCTCATGATCACCAGGGCGGCGGCGCCGTCGTTGAGCGGGCAGCAGTTGCCGGCCGTGACCATGCCGTCGGGGCGGAAGACGGGCTTGAGGCCCTGGACGCCCTCCATGGTGACGCCGGGACGCGGGCCGTCGTCCTTGCTGACCACCGTGCCGTCGGGGAGGGTCACCGGGGTGATCTCGCGCTCCCAGAAGCCGTTCTTGATGGCCTCCTCGGCGAGATTCTGCGAGCGGACGCCGAACTCGTCCATCTCCTGGCGGGTGACGCCCTTGACGCGGGCCAGGTTCTCGGCGGTCTGGCCCATCGCGATGTACGGGTCGGGCAGCAGGCCGTCCTCGCGCGGGTCGTGCCAGGTGGTGCCCTCCTGCTGGGCGACCTCGGCGGTGCGGGCCTCGGCCTCCGCGAACAGCGGGTTGTGCGTGTCCGGGAGGCTGTCGGAGTTGCCCTTGGTGAAGCGGGAGACCAGCTCGACGCCGGCCGAGATGAAGACGTCGCCCTCGCCGGCCTTGATGGCGTGCAGCGCCATGCGGCTGGTCTGCAGGGAGGAGGAGCAGTACCGGGTGACCGTGCAGCCGGGCAGGTGGTCCATGCCCATCTGTACGGCGACGATCCGGCCGAGGTTGTTGCCCTGCTCGCCGCCGGGCAGGCCGCAGCCGAGCATCAGGTCGTCGATGTCCCTCGGGTCCAGCTCCGGGACCCTGGCGAGGGCGGCCTGCACGATGGTGGCGGCCAGGTCGTCCGGGCGCAGTTCCTTGAGCGAGCCCTTGAAGGCGCGGCCGATGGGGGAGCGGGCGGCTGAGACGATCACGGCTTCGGGCATCACGGCTCCAGACGACGGACGGTAGGGGCGTACCGGCGAAATTACCCGTAGGTAGGCTCCCGGTCACTGTCATTGTGATGTGATGCGGACCTCTTTTCCAAGCGCTTGCTTAGCGCGTCGGAGGCGGACCGGGCCGGCGGAACGGCGGGCCGCTCCACGGAGGGGCCGGCGGACGGACCGGCAGACGGACCGGCGGACGGACCGGCGGGGGCGGGCAGCGGGGCGAACAGCAGCCGGTCCACCGGCGGCCGGGTCAGCGGCCGGACCAGTCGCCGCACCGGCGGCGAGGCCAGCACCACCGTCAGCGCCACCGCGAACAGCAGCAGCCCGGCCAGCTCCCAGCGGGTGTCGGCCCGCTCGATCAGGCCCTTCTCCCGCAGCGGCAGGATCACCAGCGGATGCAGCAGATAGACGGTGAAGCCGCCCGAGCCCAGGACCGAGATCAGCGGCAGCCGCCGCTTCGGCATCACCCGCAGCAGGCACACGACCAGTCCCGCCGCCGAGGCCAGCACCAGCAGCCGTACCAGCCAGGCGCCCCCCATGCCCAGCGGGGTGTCGGCGACGTACGCGTGCCGCATCGACAGCCAGGTGCCCTTGACCCGCGCGTGCCACAGCAGCCCCACGGCGCCCGAGCCGATGAGGCCCGCCACCGCGACCGGCAGGCTCCAGCGGGCCGTGAACCAGTCCCGCAGCAGGCCCTGGCCCAGTCGCCAGCCGAAGTAGAACAGGGGCAGGTAGACCAGGGTGCGGCTGGCCGAGAAGGTCAGCCCGAACTCGTTCACGTACCCGACCGCGAGGGCGACCGCCGTGGTGATCAGCAGGGGGTGCCGCAACTGGACGACCAGCGGCAGCAGCAGCCGCCAGAAGAACAGCGACATCAGGAACCACAGCGTCCACGGCAACTGGGCCACGTAAAGCTTCCAGGGGCCGCCGAGCGCGTACTGCTCCAGCGAGAACAGCAGGCTGAAGACGAGCGCGGGCAGCACGATGCTGCGCAGCAGGGTGCGGGTCCGGCGCGGGCCGAGCGGGGCCGCGCTGCTGAAGACGCCGGCCAGCACGACGAAGACCGGCACCCGGAACGCCCAGGTCGCGACGTGGAAGACGCCCAGCGACTCATGGCGGCTCATGATGCTGCCGGTGGTGTGCAGGACCACGATCAGCGCGGCCGAGACGAACCGGGTGTTGTCCCACCAGGGGTCCCGGTCGGGGTCGGTGCCCCCTGGGCGGTCGGCGGGTCTCGGCAGCGGGTTCGGCATCGCGGGCACAGGCTCCTGACAGTTTGATCACAGAATGAGAGCCGCCCACCCTCCCCACCCCGGGGAAGCCGGGGGTTACGGGGGGCGGCCCGTTCGGTGAACGTCGCGTGTACGGCAGGCCCTGGCGCGGCGCGGCCGTGCGCGGGGGCGGCCGGTGGTGCCCGTGCGCGGGAGGATCGCGCTGTCGGCCACGGCGGAACGGGGCCCGGCGACGAGCGCGCCGAGGGCCGGGACAGGCCGGAGCCGGTTCAGTCGGGCACCGCGGTGTTCAGTACCGCCTCCGGGACCCGGCGGCGCCTGCGGCGCTTGAGGAGGGCCCAGGGGCCGCGCGGGCCCGACGGCATCGCGGCCGCGACCTCGGTGCCCGCCTCCGAGGCGGCCTCCGCCGCCGCCCGCGCCACCGGCAGGAAGCCCTCGCGGCGGGAGACGTCCGGACGCTCCTCGTCCGCCGGCCACAGGCCGAGCGCCGCGCACACCGACGGCAGCAGCGCCATCGCGGCGGTGGCGTACCCCTCGGCCGACGGATGGTAGTTGTCCGGGCCGAACAGCTCGCGGGGGTTCTCCGCGAACTCCGGGCCCAGCAGGTCGCCCAGCGACACCGTGCGCCCGCCCTGCTCCACCACCCCGATCGTCTGCGCCGCCGCCAACTGCCGGGAGACGTGCCGGGCCAGCCACCGCAGCGGCTGCCGCACCGGCTCGATGGTGCCCAGGTCGGGACAGGTGCCGACGACCACCTCCGCGCCGGCCGTGCGCAGCCGCCTCACCGCCCCCGCCAGATGCCGTACCGAACGGGTGGGCGGCATCCGGTGGGTGACGTCGTTGGCCCCGATCATGATCACGCAGATGTCCGGCACCCGCACCGGGTCGGCCAGCACCAGCGCCACCTGCCGGTCCAGGTCGTCCGACCGGGCCCCCGGCTGCGCGACGGACCGCAGGTGCACCGGCCGCTCGGCGACCGCCGCCAGCCCGGACGCCAGCAGCGCGCCCGGCGTCTGCCCGGCCCGGTGCACCCCCTGCCCGGCCGCCGTGGAGTCGCCCAGCATCACCAGCCTCAGCGGCGGCTCACCGGACGGCGGCAGGGTGCCCCCGTACAGCCCCTCCGCGTTCGGCACCCTGCCGGGTGTGCCGGCGCCCACCCGGCGCCGGGCCAGCCGCACCTCCGCCAGCAGCACTCCGACCGCCGCCGCACCGGCCAGGCCGATGCCGCCGCCGCCGTAAGCCGCGCCGGCCGCGATCCGCCGGGCCACCCTCGCCCTCGACATGCTCGTCATGCGTCGCCGCCACCTCCTTGCGAGCCGTACACCCACTGCTTGCCCCGTACGGACCGTCGCCCAATCTCCACGGACGGTGAACGACCGTCACGGGACCACGCCGGGGGCGGCAGGCCATAGGCTGGCCGGCACAACCATCACGACCACATCTTTCGCGGCATCCGGAGACAACGGTGCAATTCCACGACTCGATGATCAGCCTCGTCGGCAACACCCCGCTGGTGCGGCTCAACAACGTGACCAAGGGGATCAGGGCCACCGTCCTGGCCAAGGTCGAGTACTTCAACCCGGGCGGCTCGGTGAAGGACCGCATCGCCCTCAGGATGATCGAGGCCGCCGAACAGAGCGGCGAGCTGCGGCCCGGCGGCACCATCGTCGAGCCGACCAGCGGCAACACCGGCGTGGGACTCGCTATCGTGGCCCAGCAGAAGGGCTACAAGTGCATCTTC
Source organism: Streptomyces sp. NPDC000134 (assembly GCF_042899225.1). NCBI lineage: Bacteria > Bacillati > Actinomycetota > Actinomycetes > Kitasatosporales > Streptomycetaceae > Streptomyces > Streptomyces sp. NPDC000134. The sequence goes on along the minus strand of NZ_JBIAZN010000002.1, from coordinate 68,929 downwards.
GTCTGCCCCGACAAGGTGTCCACCGACAAGATCAACGTGCTGCGCGCGTACGGCGCCGAGGTCGTCGTCTGCCCCACCGCGGTCGCCCCCGAGCACCCCGACTCGTACTACAACGTCTCCGACCGGCTGGTCCGTGAGACGCCGGGGGCCTGGAAGCCCGACCAGTACTCCAACCCGCACAACCCGCTCTCCCACTACCACTCGACCGGCCCCGAGCTGTGGGAGCAGACGGAGGGCAGGATCACCCACTTCGTCACGGGCGTCGGCACCGGCGGCACCATCTCCGGCACCGGCCGCTACCTCAAGGAGGTCAGCGACGGCCGGGTCAAGGTGATCGGCGCCGACCCCGAGGGCTCGGTCTACTCCGGCGGCTCCGGCCGCCCGTACCTCGTCGAGGGCGTCGGCGAGGACTTCTGGCCCACCGCCTACGACCGGACGGTCGCCGACGAGATCGTCGCCGTCTCCGACAAGGACTCCTTCCAGATGACCCGCCGCCTGGCCAAGGAGGAGGGCCTGCTGGTGGGCGGCTCCTGCGGGATGGCCGTCGTCGGCGCGCTGCGGGTCGCCGAGCGGCTCGGCGAGGACGACGTGGTGGTCGTCCTCCTCCCCGACAGCGGGCGCGGCTACCTCAGCAAGATCTTCAACGACGAGTGGATGGCCGACTACGGCTTCCTGGAGGACACCGGCCCCAGCGCCCGCGTCGCCGACGTGCTGAACCACAAGGAGCACGGCTCCATCCCCTCGCTGGTCCACATGCACCCCGACGAGACGGTCGGCCAGGCCATCGAGGTGCTGCGCGAGTACGGCGTCTCCCAGATGCCGATCGTCAAGCCCGGCGCGGGCCACCCGGACGTGATGGCCGCCGAGGTCGTCGGCTCGGTCGTCGAACGCGAGCTGCTGGACGCCCTGTTCACCCAGCGCGCCTCGCTGGACGACCCGCTGGAGAAGCACATGTCGGCGCCGCTGCCGCAGGTCGGCTCCGGCGAACCGGTGGCGGACCTGATGAGCGTGCTCGGCGTGGCGGACGCGGCGATCGTCCTGGTCGAGGGCAAGCCCACCGGCGTGGTGAGCCGCCAGGACCTGCTGGCCTTCCTCGCGGGCCCGGCGAAGTAGCGACCGGACGGGGCGGCCGGGGGAGAGCCGGACACGCCGCGGCGAACGCGGGGTGAACCGCCGGTGACCACGGCGAACGTGCGGTGGACCACGGGTTGTCGAGTCTTCGCGAACTGGTACGAGCGCGTCACGTGTACGCAGCACACGCTTAACACGGGTACGGCACATTAGGGGTTGTCGGCAGGGCGGGAGCGGCTCCCCGCCCCGGCCGGCACCGAACGGCGCCAAGGACCTTCCGGAGCGGCTCCCGGACCTCCATGGACGCCACGGACGCGCGGCCCGGTCCCGGACCCGGCCCCGTGTCCCTCGCGGGGACCGCCGTCGTCCCGCCCCCCGGCAACGGGGGTGCGGCGGTCCCCGCGCATCACTGCGTTCCGTACCGCTTCCCGTGCCGGACGCGGGGACGCCGGACTCCGCGCGGGCTCAGTCCTTCCAGTCGTCGTCCCGGCCGCCACGGCGCCTGGACGACGGGCCGGACCAGGTGCGAGCGGCCTGGACGACGTTGACCCCGACGATGCCCGCCCAGGCCACCAGCAGTCCCGACAGGTCGGCGACGCCGCCCCCGATCGCGGACAGTGGCACCGCGAGCACCAGCGTGACGATCCCGAAGCCGAACCGCTCTCCCCAGGTGTCCGTGGGCTGTGGCGACCGCGAGTCCCGGGCCACCGTCATCTGCTGCTCCGCGAACTGCCGGCGCACCCGGCGCTCCACCGCGCCGTCGAGGCGTTGATCGACCTTCTCCAGGAACGAGTCGACCAGCGCGGACTCGTACTCCTCGCCCAGTTCTTTGCGGGCCTGCAGGGTGGCGTCGAGTTCTTTCCTCAGATCGGCGTCCCGTGCGTCCATTCCCGTCATGTCAGCCACCGTACGGAAGCGGACCGGTTTACGGCACTGGGGACAGCCCCCGGATCGGGACGGAGGAGAACCCGGCGCTGTATAACGGTATGCAGAATTCAGGGGCCGTGAATAGGTCGCGGAGCGGGTCGAGGGGGAGCACGTCATGAGCGGGACCGAGAGCCCGGCAGCGAGGCTTCAGGCGCTGTTCGAGGGGCACCGGCTGACGCCCACCCAGCGCCGGATCGCGCACAGCATGGTCCGGCGCGCCGCCGACGTGCCGTTCCTGTCCAGCGTGGAACTGGCCGAACTGGCCGGGGTCAGCCAGCCCTCCGTGACCCGCTTCGCCGTCGCCCTCGGCTTCGACGGCTACCCGGCGCTCCGCCGCCACCTGCGCGAGGTCGCGCCCGCCGCGGGGCCGGCCGCGGACGCCGGGGCGCCCAACGAGTACCAGCAGGCGGTCGAGGCCGAGATCGAGAACCTGCGCCACCTCGCCGAGGCGCTCGCCGATCCCGCGCCGGTCCGGGAGGCGGGCCGGGTCCTGGCCGGGAGCCGGCCGCTGCTCGTCCTGGGGCTGCGGGCCGCCGCCGCCCAGGCCCACGGGTTCGCCTACTTCGCCGCCAAGGTCCACCCGGACGTCCGGCTGCTGAACGAGGGCGGCACCATGCTCCACGACCGCGTCGACGCCGCCGCGCGGGCCGGCGCGAACGCCCTGCTCTGCTTCGCGCTGCCCCGGCACCCCCGTGAGGTCGTCGACGCCCTCGCCCACGCCAAGGAGGCCGGGCTCACCGTGGTCACCGTCGCCGACTCCGCCTTCGCGCCGGTCGCCAAGGTGTCCGACCTGCTGCTGCCCGCCGCCGTCGGCACCGGCCTCGCCTTCGACACGGCGTGCGCGCCGATGCTGCTCGGCCGGGTGCTGCTGGAGGCGATGTGCGACGGCCTGCCGGAGGCCCAGGCACGGCTGGAGGAGTTCGACGCGCGGGCCACCGCGCGGGGCCTCTTCGTGGAGTGAGCGCCGGGGCCCGGACGGCGGGGGCCGTTCTCATTCTCGTCTCACTTTCTGCCGCTAGTCTGCCGCCTCTGACACACCCTTCGGACGCTTCGCAGGACTGACTGGACGGGAGGCTGGACGTGGCACGCGGAGGACTGGGGCTGGCTCGGGTGGCCGTCGTCGTACGGGCGGGCGCGGCCCCCCTGTGGTGGCTGGGCGTGATCGCGGCGGGCATCGGCGTACTGGTGCCGGGACCGGCCGGGCGGCGCATCGGCGTCCTGGCCGGTGCGGCGCTGTTCCTGATCGCGGCGGCCGTCGTGGCGTGCGCGCGGCGCCGCCGGTACGACGTGCTGTCCCGCGCGGCGGCCCGCGCCGGCAAGCACGACGTACTCCAGGACCGGGCGATCACCACCCGCAACTGGCGCCGGGGCCACCGCTGGTGGCTGCTGCTCGCCTTCCTCGCCGCCGTCGGCAGCGCCTTCGCGGTCCCCGCCGCCGGGGGCATGGCGCTGGCGGGCTGCGGGGCCGGCCTCTGGGTGAAGGCCGCCTGGATCGGCCGCCGCGAACGCGCCCTGGACGCCCTGCTGTGGGTCCGCGTCGACTGGCTCACCCCCACCGCCGGCCGCCCCACCGGCAAGAAGGTCAAGGGCTACCGCACCACAGGCGTAGCAGCGGGCGACGCGGCCCCCGGCGGCACAAGGCGCAAAACCCCGGCCCTGGTCTGACCCCCCACCGGACACTCCCCCGGCCGACGGCACAACTCGACCACCGGCCGGACACTCCCCCCCGCCGACGGCACAACTCGACCACCGGCCGGACAACTCCCCAGGGGCGCGGGGAACTGCGCGACCAGCCACGACGCACCCGCACGAACACGACGACCGGAGCGGCCAAAGGGGCGCGGGGAACTGCGCGACCAACCACGACGCACCCGCGCCCGATCCCGCACCCCTACCGCCGCTCCCCCCACTCCCCACCCGTCAGCGCGTCCCCCCACGCCCCTCCCCCCTCCCGCACGATCTCCTCCACCGACTGCCCCTCCCGCACCACCACGAACCGCACCCCATCAGCCTCACCTGTCCCGCCCTCCCCACCGGCCCCACCCGTCGCCGCCCCCGTGAAGAACCCGTACACCCCGGGCCGCGCCAGCGAGTTGTACCCGTAATGGAGCGCGAAGTAATACGCGCCCGTGTCCGGCACCGCCACCACATCCCCCTCCTCCAGCAGCGGCAGCTCCCGCCCCTCCGCCAGCAGATCCCCCGCGAAACACGCCGGCCCGGCCACGTCCTGCACCACCGCCGGCCCCTCCTTCGGCCGCCCCTCCCCGTCGTACGCGAGCACCCGCAGCGGCCACGCCTGCGGCGCGTACACCGTCCGCGTGGCGACCTGCACGCCCGCGTGCGTCACCGCCACCCGCCGCCCACCCGCGCTCTTGGCGTACTCCACGCGCGCCACCAGCGTCCCGTGCCGGGCCAGCAGCGACCGCCCGAACTCGGTCACCAGCCCGTACCCCCCGCCGAACAGCCCCGGCACCGCCTCCCGCAGCACCCGCACATACTCCCCGTACGTCGGCGCCGTCACGTCCGAGGCGAAGTCCACCGGCAGCCCGCCGCCGATGTCGAGCGTGTCGATCTGCCGCCGCCCGGCCCGCCCGTTGATCTCCTCGGCGAGCGCGTAGGTCTCCGCCACGCCCCGGGCCAGCAGCGGCAGCGGGATGCCCTGCGACCCGGTGTGGGCGTGCAGCCGGGTCAGCCAGGGCCGGTCCAGATACGCCCGCACCACCCACTCCCGCGCCCCCTCGTCCCGCAGCGCCACCCCGAATTTCGAGGTCGCCGTCGCCGTCGACAGCGCCTCGATGGAACCGCCCCCGATCTGCGGGTTCACCCGGAGCCCGAGCGGCGAGGCGGACGGCCCCCCGGCCAGCAGCGCGTCCAGGCGGGCCAGCTCCCGCGGGTTGTCCGCGTTGACGGCGATGCCCAGCGCCAGCGCCTCGCGCAGCTCGGCCACCGTCTTGGCGGGGGAGTCCAGCACCGTCCGGTCCGGCGGCACGCCCGCCGCCCGCGCCAGCGCCAGTTCCCCCGGGCTCGCCACCTCCGCGCCCAGCCCCTCCGCGCACAGCAGCCGCAGCACCGGCACCAGCGGCGTCGCCTTCACCGCGAACGCGTGCAGCACCGGCGTCCCCGGAGCCACCGCCGCCTCGAACGCCGCCCGCAGCGCCGCCGCCGACTCCCGCACCCCCCGCACGTCCAGCAGCCCCACCAGCGGCGTACCGGGCCCGAGCAGGCCCTGCCGTACGGCGGCGCGCACCGCCTCGTCCCGCCGGGCCACCCGCGCCGCGTCGCCGCCGGCCAGGTCCTCGCCGCTCATCCCCGCCCCCGTTCCGTCGATGTCCGCACCCATGCCGCCCAGCCAAACACCCGTACCGCGCCCCCGCCGGCACCCGGCCGTATTGACTAGCACTATTCACGAGGCCAGGATGTGAATAACGGAATCAACAGCGCACTGGAGCGAGCCACCAGGAGGCACCCCATGTCCGTGTCCGGACCCCGTCCCGTCCGAGCGCCGCGCGGCACGGAGCGAACCGCCCTCGGCTGGCAGCAGGAGGCCGCCCTGCGGATGCTCCAGAACAACCTCGACCCGGAGGTCGCCGAACACCCCGACAAGCTCGTCGTCTACGGCGGCACCGGCAAGGCCGCCCGCGACTGGCGCTCCTTCGACGCCATGGTGCGCACCCTGCGCGGTCTCAAGCAGGACGAGACGATGCTCGTGCAGTCCGGCCGCCCGGTCGGCGTGATGCGGACCCACGAGTGGGCCCCGCGCGTCCTGATCGCCAACTCCAACCTCGTCGGCGACTGGGCGAACTGGGAGGAGTTCCGCCGCCTGGAGGCGCTCGGCCTGACCATGTACGGGCAGATGACCGCCGGTTCCTGGATCTACATCGGCACCCAGGGCATCCTCCAGGGCACCTACGAGACCTTCGCCGCCGTCGCCGCGAAGAAGTTCGGCGGCACGCTGGCCGGGACCATCACCCTCACCGCCGGCCTCGGCGGCATGGGCGGCGCCCAGCCCCTGGCCGTCACCATGAACGACGGCGTCGCGATCTGCGTCGACTGCGACCCCCGCGCCATCGACCGCCGTATCGAGCACCGCTACCTCGACGTGCGCGCCGACTCCCTCGACCACGCCCTCCGGCTGGCCGTCGAGGCCCGGGACGCCCGCCGCCCGCTCTCCATCGGCGTCCTCGGCAACGCCGCCGACGTCGTCCCGGAGCTGCTCGCCATGGGCGCCCCCGTCGACATCGTCACCGACCAGACCTCGGCCCACGACCCCCTGGCCTACCTGCCCGCCGGCATCGCCTTCGAGGACATGGCCGACGCCGCCGCCGAGGACCCGGCCGGCTTCACCACCCGCGCCCGCGAGTCCATGGCCCGGCACGTCGAGGCCATGGTCGGCTTCCAGGACGCCGGCGCCGAGGTCTTCGACTACGGCAACTCCATCCGGGGCGAGGCCCAGCTCGCCGGATACGACCGGGCGTTCGCCTTCCCCGGCTTCGTCCCCGCCTACATCCGCCCCCTGTTCTGCGAGGGCAAGGGCCCCTTCCGCTGGGCCGCCCTGTCCGGCGACCCCGCCGACATCGCCAGGACCGACAAGGCGGTCCTCGACCTCTTCCCCGAGAACGAGTCCCTCGCCCGCTGGATCAAAATGGCCGGCGAACGCGTGCACTTCCAGGGCCTGCCCGCCCGCATCTGCTGGCTCGGCTACGGCGAGCGGGACCGGGCCGGCGAGCGGTTCAACGACATGGTCGCCGCCGGGGAGCTGGCCGCGCCGGTCGTCATCGGCCGCGACCACCTCGACTGCGGCTCCGTCGCCTCCCCGTACCGCGAGACCGAGGCGATGCGCGACGGCTCCGACGCCATCGCCGACTGGCCGCTGCTCAACGCCATGGTCAACGTCGCCTCCGGCGCCTCCTGGGTCTCGCTGCACCACGGCGGCGGCGTCGGCATGGGCCGCTCGATCCACGCCGGGCAGGTCACGGTCGCCGACGGCACCCCGCTCGCCGGGGAGAAGATCCGCCGGGTGCTCACCAACGACCCCGGCATGGGCGTCATCCGGCACGTCGACGCCGGGTACGACATCGCGGAGTCGGTGGCGGACGAACGGAACGTGCGGGTGCCGATGCGCGAAGGTGACGAGCGGTGAGTTTCCACAGCATGTGGGCGGAGCTGCTGCCGATCGGCCGCGACGCCGCCTCCGGCGGCTACCGGCGCTTCGCCTGGACCGGCGCCGACGCCGACTGCCGGGCCTGGTTCGAACAGCAGGCCCGCGCCCGGGACCTGGCCTACGAGGTGGACCGCAACGGCAACCAGTGGGCCTGGCTCGGCGACCCGGCCGCCGGGGACGCCGTGGTCACCGGCTCCCACCTGGACTCCGTACCCGACGGCGGCGCCTTCGACGGCCCCCTCGGCGTGGTGTCCGCCTTCGCCGCCCTGGACGAACTGCGCCGCAGGGGGGCGCGGTTCGCCAGACCGGTCGGCATCGTCAACTTCGGCGACGAGGAGGGCGCCCGCTTCGGCCTCGCCTGCGTCGGCTCCCGGCTGACCGCCGGACAGCTCACCGCCGAGCAGGCCCACCGCCTCACCGACGGCGACGGCGTCACCCTCCCGCGCGCCATGGCGGCCGCCGGACACGACCCCGAGGCCATCGGAGCCGACCCGGAGCGCCTCGACCGCATCGGCGCCTTCGTGGAACTCCACGTCGAACAGGGCCGTGCCCTGGACCGCACCGGCGACCCGGTCGGCATCGCCTCCGCCATCTGGCCGCACGGCCGCTGGCGGTTCGACTTCCGCGGCGAGGCCAACCACGCCGGCACCACCCGCCTGGCCGACCGGCACGACCCGATGCTGCCGTACGCCGAGACCGTCCTGGCCGCCCGCCGGGAGGCGGAACGCGCCGGTGCCGTGGCCACCTTCGGCAAGATCACCGTGGAGCCGAACGGCGTCAACGCCGTGCCCTCCCTGGTCCGTGGCTGGCTCGACTCCCGGGCCGCCGACCAGCACCGCCTGGACGCCGTGGTCACCGGCGTCGAGCGGGCCGCCCGCGCCGGTGCCCAGGCGCACGGCGTCGGCCTCGACGTGACCCGCGAGTCCTTCACCCCCGTCGTCGAGTTCGACCACGCCCTGCGCGACGAACTCGCCCGCCTCCTCGGCAAGGAGAAGGACCCCGCGCTCACCGTGCCCGTCCTCGGCACCGGCGCCGGACACGACGCCGGAATCCTCTCCGCACGCGTCCCGACCGCCATGCTGTTCGTGCGCAACCCCACCGGCGTCTCGCACTCCCCGGCCGAGTCCGCCACCGAAGACGACTGCGTGGCCGGGGTGCTCGCCCTCGCCGACGTACTGGAAGGACTCGCCTGCCCGTGACTGCCACTTCGCGGACGTACTGGCTGGAGCACGCCTGGCTCGGCACCCATGCCGAACCGGGCGTCGCCGTCGACGTGGCCGGCGGCCGGATCACCGCCGTCCACCAGGAGACCCCCGCCCCGCCGCCCGGCGCCGAGATCCTGCGCGGCCTGACCCTGCCCGGCCTGGCCAACGCCCACAGCCACGCCTTCCACCGCGCCCTGCGCGCGACCGTCCAGGTCGGCTCCGGCACCTTCTGGACCTGGCGCGAGGTCATGTACTCCGTCGCCGACCGGCTCACCCCGGAGACCTACCACCAACTGGCCCGCGCGGTGTACGCCGAGATGGCCCTCGCCGGCATCACCGCCGTCGGCGAGTTCCACTACGTCCACCACGCCCCCGGCGGCACCCCCTACGCCGACCCCAACGCCATGGGCGAGGCCCTGATCGAGGCCGCCGCCGACGCCGGCATCCGGATCACCCTCCTGGACACCTGCTACCTGTCCGCCGGCTTCGGACGGCGGCCCGACGGCCACCAGCTCCGCTTCTCGGACGGGACGGCGGAGAACTGGGCCGAACGCTGTTCACTTCTCAAGGAACGGGACCACGTGCGGATCGGGGCCGCCGTGCACTCGGTGCGGGCCGTGCCCGCCGACCAGTTGGCGACCGTCGCCCGGTGGGCGGAGCGGCGGCGGGCGCCGCTGCACGTCCACCTGTCCGAGCAGACCGCCGAGAACGACGCCTGCCGCGAGGCCCACGGCCGCACCCCGGCCCGGCTCCTCGCCGACCACGGCGTCCTCGGGCCGCGCACCACCGCCGTGCACGGCACCCACCTCACCGACGCCGACATCGCCCTGATCGGCGGCAGCGGCACCGGCGCCTGCGTGTGCCCGACGACCGAACGGGACCTCGCGGACGGCATCGGCCCCGCCAAGGCCCTCCAGCGGGCCGGCTCGCCGCTCAGCCTCGGCAGCGACAGCCACGCCGTGATCGACCTGTTCGAAGAGGCCCGTGCCATGGAACTGGACGAGCGGCTGCGCACCCGCACCCGCGGCCACTGGACGGCCGGCGCCCTGCTGCGCGCCGCCACCGCCGACGGCCACGCGGCCCTCGGCTGGGACGACGCCGGCGCCATCGAGGCCGGGGCCCGCGCCGACCTCACGACCGTCGCCCTGGACTCGGTCAGGACGGCCGGGCCGCTGCCCAGGCTGGGCGCCGAGACGGCCGTATTCGCGGCGACGGCCGCGGACGTACGGCACACGGTCGTCGCGGGGCGGCACGTGGTCCGCGACGGCGCCCACACCCTCCTGCCGGACGTGCCCGGGGCCCTCGCGAGGGCCGTCGGAGCCCTTCGCGCCTGACGATCCACGAGGACGCCATGAGCAGCAGTACCGTCATCACCGACATCGCCACGCTGATCACCAACGACCCCTCCCTCGGCGACGGCTCCCCACTCGGACTGATCCGCGACGCGGCCGTCGTCATCGACGGCGACCGTGTCGCGTGGACCGGTGAATCAAGCAAAGCACCCGCCACTGACAACCGGGTCGACGCCGGCGGCAGGGCGGCGCTCCCGGGCTTCGTGGACTCCCACTCCCACCTGGTCTTCGCGGGCGACCGCACCGAGGAGTTCAACGCCCGGATGTCCGGCCGCCCGTACGGCGCGGGCGGCATCCGCACCACGGTCGCCGCCACCCGCGCCGCCTCCGACGCGGAACTGGAGGCCAACCTCGCCCGCCATCTCGCCGAGGCCCTGCGGCAGGGCACCACGACCCTGGAGACGAAGTCCGGCTACGGCCTGACCACCGCCGACGAGGCCCGCGCCCTGCGCCTGGCCGCCCGGCACACCGACGAGGTCACCTATCTCGGCGCGCACATCGTCGCCCCCGAGCACGCCGACGACCCGGCCGGGTACGTCGCCCTGGTCACCGGGGAGATGCTGGACGCCTGTGCCCCGTACGCCCGGTGGATCGACGTGTTCTGCGAGCGGGGCGCCTTCGACGGCGACCAGGCCCGCGCGATCCTCACCGCGGGCCGGGCCAGGGGCCTGCACCCGCGGGTCCACGCCAACCAGCTCTCCTACGGCCCCGGCGTCCAGCTCGCCGTCGAGGTCGACGCGGCCAGCGCCGACCACTGCACCCACCTCACCGACGCGGACGTGGACGCCCTCGCGGGCAGCCGCACGGTCGCCACCCTGCTGCCGGGCGCGGAGTTCTCCACGCGCGCCGAGTGGCCCGACGCGCGCAGGCTGCTCGACGCCGGGGTCACGGTCGCGCTCTCCACGGACTGCAACCCCGGCTCGTCGTACACCTCCTCCGTCCCGTTCTGTATCGCGCTGGCGGTACGGGACATGGGGATGACGCCGGACGAGGCGGTGTGGGCGGCCACGGCGGGCGGCGCGGCGGCACTGCGCCGCGCCGACATCGGGCGTCTCACGCCGGGCGCGTACGCCGACCTGACCCTCCTCGACGCCCCGAGCCATGTGCACCTGGCCTACCGGCCGGGCGTGCCGCTGGTCGCGGGGGTGTGGCGGCGGGGCGTACGCGCCGTGTGATCACTCCTCGACGGTCAGTCCCTTGCGCAGCTTGACCAGGGTGCGGGAGAGCAGACGGGAGACGTGCATCTGGGAGATGCCCAGTTCCTCGCCGATCTCCGACTGGGTCAGGCCGGCCACGAAGCGCAGCGAGAGGATGCGGCGGTCGCGCGGCGCCAGCCCGGCGATCAGCGGCTTGAGCGACTCGACGTACTCGATGCCCTCCAGCCCGTGGTCCTCGTAGCCGATGCGGTCCGCGAGGGTGCCCTCCGCGTCGTCCTCCTCGGGCTGGGCGTCCAGCGAGGCGGCGGTGTACGCGTTGGACGCCGCCATGCCCTCGACGACCTCCTCGTTGGAGATGCCCAGCCGTTCGGCGAGTTCGGCCACCGTCGGCGCGCGGTCGAGCCGCTGGGCCAGTTCGTCGCCGGCCTTGGCCAGGTCCAGGCGGAGTTCCTGGAGGCGCCGCGGGACCCGCACGGACCAGGAGGTGTCGCGGAAGAAGCGCTTGATCTCGCCGATGATGGTCGGCATCGCGAAGGTGGGGAACTCCACGCCGCGCGAGAGCTCGAAGCGGTCGATCGCCTTGATCAGGCCGATCGTGCCGACCTGGACGATGTCCTCCATCGGCTCGCTGCGGGAGCGGAAGCGGGAGGCGGCGAACTTGACGAGCGCCAGGTTGAGTTCGACGAGCGTGTTGCGGACGTACGCGTAGTCGTGGGTGCCTTCCTCCAGCGACTCCAGGCGCTTGAAGAGGGTCTTGGAGAGAACCCGGGCGTCCGCCGGAGCGACCTGGTCATGGGCGGGGATGTCGGGAAGCCCGGCGAGTGCGGTGCCGGGTCCGGCGCCCGCGTCGGGAAGCTCGATGGGACCCAGATGTTCCGGAGGGGGTGTCGACGTCGCTCGGTGGGTAGGCGATGCGTCGAGCCGGGGTGACATGATGTCCTCCATCGTTCTCGGCATACGGCTGCCGAAGCCAGTTACGTGCACTACGGTGTGCGGCGCCTCCAAAGCCGGCCGTGTCGGTTACGTGTTCCTACTAGCCCTACCGGCTTTACCGAGCCGACCGCAAGTGGGTTATGTGCGGTTATGTCCGTTTGTGTGCGGATGGTCGGGTGTCGAAGGCGGAAGGGAAGGCGTAGTGTTCGAGGGCGTCAGCAACACCTCGACGTCGGGAGAGAGAGACGGCATGGACCGCGGGACGGTCGGCAGCGCACAGTCTGGCCGGCTTCTGGTGGAGGTGCGGGAAGAGGGCCTCAGTGCCGTCGTGACCCCGGCGGGTGAGTTGGATCACCACACCGCCGAGCTGTTGCGCGAGCCACTGGAGGACTGTCTCGCCAAGGGATACAACCGGCTGGTCGTCGACTGCTCCCGCCTGGAGTTCTGTGACTCCACGGGGTTGAACGTCCTGCTCGGGGCCCGGCTGAAGGCCGAGGCCGCGGGCGGTGGCGTCCATCTGGTGGGGATGCAGCCTGTTGTCGCGCGGGTGTTCGAGATCACGGGGGCGGACGCCGTCTTCACCGTGCACGACACCCTCTCGGCCGCGCTGGCGGACGAGTCCGGCTGAGCCGGCCGCGGGGGCCCGACCACCCTCGCGCCGTGCCCGCTGTGACCGGTGGTTTTCCCCCGTCCTGTGTTTCTTGCCGAATACAGGGGTGTTCCGTCGGTCGGGTCGGGCAGGAGACATCCTGAACATGTCGGCTCCCGGACGGGGACATCGGGGGCGGACACATCGCCGTATGGCGTGACCGAGTTTTTCGACCGACCTGTACGAATTGATACGTGAATTGGTGAATCGGTGAGGTGAAGCGCTGATGAGCACCACCCGGCCCTATCCGCCGGGCGACCGCGGTCCGGAGCCCAGCGGCGCTTCCGGGGCGTCACAAGGGGGAGCGCCCGTGACCGGAGGAGAGCCCACGGGGGGCGAAAGCGGGACCGGGGAGTCCGGTACGGGCGTGGCCGCGCCGGCGGCCTCCACCGGCCGCCAGGTCCGCACGCTGAGCTTCGACGATGCCAGCGGTGTCGTACCGCTGGCCCGTGACTTCACCCGCGAGGCGCTGTACGCGTGGGGCTGGCTGCCCGCCGCGTCGGCCGACCAGCGGGCCGCCGCGGAGGACGTCCTGCTGGTCGTCTCCGAGCTGGTCACCAACGCCTGTCTGCACGCGGACGGCCCGGAGGAACTGCACATCAGTTGCGACCGGAAGGTGATCCGCCTGGAGATCACCGACCGCGGCTCGGGCCAGCCGGCCCCCCGCACCCCGCACCGTGCCGGGCGCCCCGGCGGCCACGGCATGTTCATCGTCCAGCGCCTCTGCCTGGACTGGGGCGTCGTACGCGCTCCCGGGGTCACGGGCAAGACGGTCTGGGCGGAACTGGGCGCGCCCGCGTAACCGGTGCCCTTGCCCTCCGGGCACATGGGGTCCCCTCAGCCCGCCGGGCCCTTGCCGGGCCCGTCGGGCCCGCTCGGCCCACGCCGGGCCCGCTCGACCCACGCCGGGCCCGCTCGGCCCACGCCGGGCCCGCTCGGCCCACGCCGGGCCCCTTTCCGACCCATCGGGCCCCTCGAACCCGTCGGACCGCCTCAGGCCCGCCGGGCCTTTCGGCCCCCTCGGGCCCCCTCTCAAGGGCCCCTGGGACCGCTTAAGCCCCCCCCGCGCCCCCCGGTCTCCCGGCCCCTCCGGGTGCCGGAGACCCCTCCTGGGCCTCTCAGGTCTCCCGGCCCTTCCGGGCCTCGGCGAACCCTCCCGGGCCCCCTCAAGGGCTGCCTGGCCTCTTCGGACCTCCTCAGGGCTACCTGGCAACCCCTCCGGTCCCCCTAGGGCCCCCGGAAGCGCCTCCAGAAGCCCGAGATCCCGAGAACCCCGAGCCGCCTCCACAACCCCGAGGCGGCCCGAGAACCCCGAGTCGCCTCCACAACCCCGAGGCGACCCCAGAGCCCGAGCCCGCCAAGCGCCCGAAAACCCCCACCCCCCGCAACCCCCACCCCCCGAAAATCCCAGCCCTCCACCCCCCGAAAACCCCGAAGGGCCACCGCACCCGGCAGGTGTGGTGGCCCTTCGTACGAGGTGGGTCAGCGGACGTCGCCCATCAGGGCCTTGACGCGCTTGCGGTACATCCACACCGCGACACCCGCGATCACGGCGAGCGTGGCCTCCAGCGCGACGATGCCCGTCTTGTTGAGGTCGACCCCCGCGATGGAGAGCAGGCCGGTCGTGGCGTCGCCGGCGGTGACGGCGAGGAACCACACGCCCATCATCTGGGAGGCGTACTTCACCGGCGCCATCTTCGTGGTGACCGACAGGCCGACCGGCGAGAGCAGCAGCTCACCGCAGGTCTGGACGAAGTAGATCGCCACCAGCCAGAGCGCCGCCGCCTTGTGTCCGCCGTCCGCGATGGACAGCGGGGCGAGGAAGAGGAAGAAGGACGCGCCGACCAGCACCAGGCCGAACGAGAACTTCACGATCGTGCTCGGCTCCTTGCCGCGCCGGGCGAGCGCCAGCCACAGCGAGGCGAAGACCGGGGCCAGCGCCATGATGATGACCGGGTTGACCGACTGGTACCAGGAGACCGGGAACTCCCAGCCCGCGACGGTGTTCTCGGCCGAGGAGTCGGCGAAGATCGACAGGGTCGAGCCGCCCTGGTCGTAGATCATCCAGAACACGGCCGCGGCGACGAAGAACCAGATGTACGCGGACATCTTCGACTGCTCGGCGCGGTCCAGCGACCGGTCCCGCTTGATCCGGGTCAGCACCATGATCGGGATGATCACGCCCAGCAGGGTCAGCGGGACCAGGACCCAGTTCAGCGTGTAGTGGCCGGAGAAGCCGACGATCGCGTAGAAGACGACCGCGACGACGGCCCAGAACGCGGCCTTGCGCAGCGTCGAGGACTTCTCGGCCGCCGACAGCGGCTTGGGCACGACGCTGGAGTGCGCGGCCAGGTGGCGGCTGCCGATCAGGAACTGCGCCACGCCCACCGCCATGCCGACCGCGGCCAGCGCGAAGCCCAGGTGCCAGTTGACGTTCTCGCCGATGGTGCCGATGGTCAGCGGCGCGACGAAGGCACCGAGGTTGATGCCCATGTAGAAGACGGTGAAGCCGCCGTCGCGGCGCGGGTCGTCCGGGCCGTCGTAGAGCTGGCCGACCATCGTGGATATGTTGGCCTTCAGCAGGCCGGAGCCGATGGCGACCAGTCCGAGACCGGCGTAGAACGTGCCCGAGGAGGGCAGCGCCAGCGTCAGGTGGCCGAGCATGATGACGCCGCCCGCGATGCCCACGGTCTTGCGGGGGCCCCACACGCGGTCGCCGAACCAGCCGCCCGGCATCGTGAGCAGGTACACCAGCGAGAGATACACCGAGTAGATCGCGGTGGCGGTGCCGGCGCTCAGACCGAGACCGCCGGGGGCCACGAGGTACAGCGGGAGCAGAGCCCTCATGCCGTAGTAGGAGAAACGCTCCCACATCTCGGTCATGAAGAGGGTGGCCAGACCCCGGGGGTGGCCGAAGAAGGTCTTCTCGGAACCGGGGATGCCCGGGGTGACCGAGTCCTTCGTCAGGCTGGACGCCATGGTCGTTCCTTGCTGGTCGGGACGCGCTCACGGAGGCGATGCGCGCCCGGTGGGGGGCAGGCCGGCACCGGCGGTCCGCACCGTCCACCCCACGCCTACGGGGAGTCCGCCCCGGATCGCGGGACGGAGGACGGTGACCACCGGGATCCACGCCTCGGTGCGCGTCTTCGCGCTGCGAGGCCCGGCCACAGGTCATTCCTTTGAAGGCTGGCGAGCGTGCCAGCCCGCACACAAAAGAGACCTTCAGCGTCAACAGCCGCCAAAGGTCCCCGTGGTGCTACAGGCGTTGATTCACCATACGGCAGGACACCGTCCGGTATGGAAGGACTTGAGACGCGGATCACAGGGAGTAGCGGAACCGGAATCGTACCTTCCGAAGTCTTCCGCGAGATCGCCCCCCGCCCTCCGGGGAGGGGGGAGTGTCCGGCATGTCCGCAGGTAAGAGCTGCTCGCACCGATCCCGCACCGATCCCACCTCGGGCGTTGCCCCGGGCGGACTACCATCGGTCCATGACCCGTGTACTGCTCGCCGAGGACGACGCGTCCATCTCGGAGCCGCTGGCCCGCGCACTGCGCCGGGAAGGGTACGAGGTCGAGGTGCGTGAGGACGGACCCACGGCGCTCGACGCCGGGATGCAGGGCGGCGTGGACCTGGTCGTGCTGGACCTCGGCCTGCCCGGCATGGACGGCCTGGAGGTCGCGCGCCGGCTCCGCTCCGAGGGCCACGCCGTGCCGATCCTCATCCTGACCGCCCGCGCCGACGAGGTGGACACCGTCGTCGGCCTGGACGCGGGCGCCGACGACTACGTCACCAAGCCGTTCCGGCTGGCCGAGCTGCTCGCCCGGGTCCGGGCCCTGCTGCGGCGCGGTTCGGCCGAGCCCCAGCAGCCCCCCGCCACGCACGGCGTGCGCATCGACGTCGAGTCGCACCGGGCCTGGATGGGCGAGGAGGAGCTGCAGCTCACCGCGAAGGAGTTCGACCTGCTGCGGGTGCTGGTCCGCGACGCCGGCCGGGTGGTCACCCGCGACCAGCTCATGCGCGAGGTCTGGGACACCACCTGGTGGTCCTCGACCAAGACCCTCGACATGCACATCTCCTGGCTGCGCAAGAAGCTGGGGGACGACGCGGCCAATCCGCGCTACATCGCCACCGTGCGGGGCGTGGGCTTCCGCTTCGAGAAGAACTGAGCCCGCGCACCAGGGCTCCGGGTAAGAGGACATGCGCCGCCGACTGATCCAGTCCACGCTCGCCGTGGTGCTCGTCGTGATCGCCGTCTTCGGCGTCTCCCTCGTCATCGTGGAGACCCGGACCATCAGCAGCACCGCCCAGGAGCGCGTGGACCTGGAGGCGGCCAGGCTGGCCAGCATCGTGGACAGCAGGCTGCTGGGCACCGGCAGCGTCGACGCCGAGGTGCTGCGCCGCCAGGTCGAGGGCGACCGCTACGCCGAGATCCGCGTCCCCGGCAAGCCGGTCATCCACGTCGGCACCGAGCCGGGCGGCGAGGTCACCCGGGGCGAGGCCACCGGCGAGGAGGGCGAGACGGTCGTCGTCGAGGAGCCCCGCTCCTCGGTGACCCGCGAGGTCGGCCGCACCCTGCTGATCATCGGGCTGGTCGCGCTGCTCGCGGTGGTCGCCGCCGTGCTGCTCGCCGTCCGCCAGGCCAGCCGCCTCGCCTCCCCGCTCACCGACCTCGCCGAGACCGCCGAGCGCCTGGGCTCCGGCGACCCGCGCCCCCGCCACAAGCGGTACGGCGTCCCCGAGCTGGACCGGGTCGCCGATGTGCTGGACGCCTCCGCCGAGCGCATCGCCCGGATGCTCACCGCCGAACGCAGGCTGGCCGCCGACGCCTCCCACCAGTTGCGTACGCCGCTGACCGCGCTGTCGATGCGCCTGGAGGAGATCACCCTCACCGACGACCCGGAGACGGTGAAGGAGGAGGCGACGATCGCGCTGGCCCAGGTGGAGCGGCTGACGGACGTCGTGGAGCGGCTGCTGACCAACTCCCGCGACCCGCGCAGCGGCTCCGCCGTCACCTTCGAGCTGGACGACGTCATCCAGCAGCAGATCGCCGAGTGGCGCCCCGCCTACCGCGGTGTCGGCCGCGCGATCGTCTCCTCGGGCAAGCGGCACCTGACGGCCGTCGGCACGCCCGGCGCGGTCGCCCAGGTGCTGGCGGCGCTGATCGAGAACTCCCTGATGCACGGCGGCGGCACGGTGGCGCTGCGCACCCGGGTCACCGGCAACCAGGCGGTGGTCGAGGTGACCGACGAGGGGCCCGGCGTCCCCGCCGACCTCGGCGCGCGGATCTTCGAGCGGACGATCAGCGGACGCAACTCCACGGGCATCGGGCTGGCCGTCGCCCGTGACCTCGCCGAGGCGGACGGCGGGCGGCTGGAGCTGCTCCAGTCCAAGCCGCCGGTCTTCGGCCTGTTCCTCTCCCGCACCCAGCCGCCGAAGAAGACCCCGGAGGAACCGGACCGGACGGTCCGGTAACCGCCCGGAGAAAGGCTCAGTGCCGGCGGCCCGCGCCGACCCGGCCGGCGCCCGGTGCCGGGGCCGCCGTGGGCAGCTCGTGCTCCAGGAAGGACTCGGCGCGGGCGACCGTCTCCCGGGCCGGCAGCGCGCGGAAGACCCAGGTCCGGTACGACCAGAAGCGGAACAGCGTCGCGACGCCGATGCCGACGAACTTGAAGATGTTGCTCTGCAGCGGGCTGTCCCAGCCGAAGCCGTACGTCGCCAGGTACAGCAGCCCGTTCTCGATGACCAGCCCGACCGCGCTGAACAGCAGGAAGAGCGTCATCTCCTTCGTACGGCCGCTCTTGTCGCGGTCCCGGTACGTGAAGTAGCGGAAGCCGATGTAGTTGAAGACGATCGCGGCGATGGTCGCGACGATGCCGGCCCGCACCACCTGGAGGTCGGTGGTGTGCCGCACCAGGTTGAAGACGAGCAGGTTGACCAGGACCCCCGCTCCGCCGACCGCGCCGAACTTGAGGATCTCGCGGGCGACCCCCTGGAATCGCTGCCGCAGCGCCTCGCGCAGGGAAGGGGGCGCCTTTCGGTGCGCCGGGGAACCACGTCCCATGGTCGTACTGGCCCCCGTCCGTAGGTTGGGTCAACCCAGTCATGCTAACCACCCGGGCCCGCGATCTTCCTGTGGACGGACGATCCCGGTGCCGGAAACGGCGGGGGAACGGCCGGGAACAGAGGTGCCCCGGCCCGGCCGATACGCTAGGGGCGTGACGTTTCCGGTAGTCGGCATGGTCGGCGGGGGCCAGCTCGCGCGTATGACGCACGAGGCGGGCATCCCGTTGGGCATCAGGTTCAAGCTTCTCAGTGACACTCCGCAGGATTCCGCGGCGCAGGTCGTCGGCGATGTCGTCGTCGGCGACTACCGCGACCTGGACACGCTGCGCGAGTTCGCCCGTGGCTGTGACGTGATCACCTTCGATCACGAGCACGTGCCCACCGAGCACCTCAGGGCCCTGGAGGCGGACGGCATCCCCGTCCGGCCGGGCCCCGACGCGCTGGTGCACGCCCAGGACAAGGGCGTGATGCGGGCGAGACTCACCGCGATCGGCGTGCCCTGCCCGCGGCACCGCATCGTGCGCGACCCGGCCGACGTGGCCGCGTTCGCGGCGGAGGGCGACGGCTTCCCCGTCGTCCTGAAGACCGTCCGGGGCGGGTACGACGGCAAGGGCGTGTGGGTGGTCGGCTCCGCCGAGGAGGCCGCCGAGCCGTTCCGCGCCGGGGTGCCCGTGCTCGCCGAGGAGAAGGTCGACTTCGTCCGCGAGCTGGCCGCCAACGTCGTACGGTCCCCGCACGGCCAGGCCGTCGCCTACCCGGTGGTCGAGTCGCGGCAGGTGAACGGGGTCTGCGACACCGTGATCGCGCCCGCCCCCGGCCTGGCGGAGGACCTCGCCCTGCGGGCCGAGGAGATGGCGCTGAACATCGCCAGGGAACTGGGCGTCGTCGGCCACCTCGCCGTCGAGCTGTTCCAGACCCGCGACGGACGCGTCCTCGTCAACGAGCTGGCGATGCGCCCGCACAATTCCGGCCACTGGTCGATGGACGGCGCGATCACCTCGCAGTTCGCCAACCACGTCCGCGCGGTCCTCGACCTGCCCCTCGGCGACCCCCGCCCGCGGGCGAAGTGGACGGTGATGGTCAACGTCCTCGGCGGCGACTACCCCGACATGTACTCCGCGTACCTGCACTGCATGGCCCGCGACCCGCAGCTCAAGATCCACATGTATGGCAAGGACGTCAAGCCCGGCCGCAAGGTGGGTCACGTCAACACCTACGGCGACGACCTCGACGACGTGCTGGAGCGCGCCCGTCACGCTGCCGGCTATCTGAGAGGGACCATCACCGAATGAGCCCCGTTGTTGGCATCGTCATGGGATCGGACTCCGACTGGCCCGTGATGGAGGCCGCCGCCAAGGCGCTGGACGAGTTCGAGATCGCCTACGAGGTCGACGTCGTCTCCGCGCACCGGATGCCGCGCGAGATGGTCACGTACGGCGAGCAGGCCGCCGACCGCGGGCTGAAGGCGATCATCGCCGGGGCCGGCGGCGCCGCCCACCTGCCCGGCATGCTCGCCTCCGTCACCCCGCTGCCGGTCATCGGCGTGCCCGTGCCGCTGAAGTACCTCGACGGCATGGACTCCCTGCTGTCGATCGTGCAGATGCCGGCCGGCGTCCCCGTGGCCACCGTCTCCGTCGGCGGCGCCCGCAACGCCGGTCTCCTCGCCGCCCGCATCCTCGCCGCCCACGACGAGGAGCTGCTCGCCCGGATGCGCGAGTTCCAGCAGGACCTCAACGACCAGGCCACCGAGAAGGGCAAGCGGCTGCGCGCCAAGGTCGAGGGGTCGGCGTCCTTCGGTTTCGGGAAGTAGCAGGCCATGACCTCACTCGACCTGGCCCGCGAGCTGCTGGCCGACTTCCCCGTCGTGGACGGGCACAACGACCTGCCGTGGGCCCTGCGCGAGCAGGTCCGCTACGACCTCGACGCCCGGGACATCGCGGCCGACCAGAGCGCCCACCTGCACACCGACCTGCCCCGGCTGCGGGCCGGCGGGGTCGGAGCGCAGTACTGGTCGGTGTACGTCCGCTCCGACCTGCCCGGCGCGGTCACGGCGACGCTGGAGCAGATCGACTGCGTACGGCAGCTCATCGGCCGCCACCCCGAGGAGCTGCGGGCCGCGCTGAGCGCCGCCGACATGGAGGCCGCGCGGGCCGAGGGCCGGATCGCGTCGCTGATGGGCGCCGAGGGCGGCCACTCCATCGACAACTCCCTCGCCACCCTCCGCGCGCTGTACGCGCTGGGCGTGCGCTACCTGACGCTCACCCACAACGACAACGTGGCGTGGGCGGACTCGGCGACCGACGAGCCCGCCGTCGGCGGGCTGTCGGCGTTCGGCCGGGAGGTCGTGCGGGAGATGAACCGCGAGGGCATGCTGGTCGACCTCAGCCATGTGGCGGCGACGACCATGCGGGACGCGCTGGACACCTCCGCCGCGCCGGTGATCTTCTCGCACTCCTCCGCCCGCGCGGTCTGCGACCACCCGCGCAACATCCCCGACGACGTGCTGGAGCGACTGCCCGCCAACGGCGGCGTGGCGATGGTGACGTTCGTACCGAAGTTCGTGCTCCAGGCGGCCGTGGACTGGACGGCCGCCGCCGACGAGAACCTGCGGTCGCTCGGCTTCCACCACCTGGACAGCGGCCCCGAGGCGATGAAGGCGCACCGCGCCTTCGAGGAGCGGTTCCCGCGTCCGGTCGCCACGGCGGCCACGGTCGCCGACCACCTCGACCACATGCGCGAGGTCGCGGGCGTCGACCACCTCGGCATCGGCGGCGACTACGACGGCACCGCCTTCACCCCGGACGGCCTGGGCGACGTCTCCGGCTACCCGAACCTGATCGCCGAGCTGCTCGACCGGGGCTGGTCCCGCACCGACCTGGCCAAGCTGACCTGGCGGAACGCGGTACGGGTGCTGAGCGCGGCCGAGGACGTGGCTCGGGACCTTCAGGCGACGCGGGCACCGTCCAACGCGACGATCGAGTCGCTGGACGGCTGAGCCGCCGCCTCGTCGAGGGTGGGGTAGTCGGTGTAGCCGGCCGCCCCGCCCACGTACATGAAGTACCGGTCCCGCACCGGGTTCAGCGGCGCGTCGGCGCGCAGCCGGGCGACCAGATCCGGGTTGGCGAGGAACGGCCGGCCGAGCGCGATCAGGTCGGCCCCGGCGTCCAGCAGCCTCCCGGACTCGCGGTGCACCTCCTCGGTGGTCAGCTCGGTGAGCACCGGATTGGCGACCAGCGCCCCCGGCCAGCCCGCGCGGACCCGCCGGTAGACCGGTGCGGCGGGGTCGGCGTGGACGAGGTGCAGATACGCCAGGCCCAGGCCGCCGAGCCGCTCGACGAGCGCCGGGTAGATCTCCTCCGTCTCGCCCTCCGCGATGCCGTTGACGGTGTTGCCGGGGGAGACCCGCAGCCCCACCCGCTCCGGCCCGATCGCGGCGGCCACCGCCTCGGTGACCTCCGCGGTGAAGCGGATGCGCCGGTCGACGGAGCCGCCGTAGCCGTCGGTGCGGTGGTTGGTGTTGCGGGCCAGGAACTGGTGGAGCAGATGGCCGTTGGCCGAGTGCACCTCCACGCCCTCGAATCCGGCGGCCCGCGCGTTGCGGGCGGCCCGCGCGAAGTCGGCGACGGTGGCGGCGATGTCCTCGGCCGTCATCCCGCGCGGCACCACGGACGGCCGGTGCCCGTCCGGCGTGAAGATCGTCTCGGGGAGCGGCACGGGCGAGGGCGCGACCGGCGTCAGCCCGCTGGTCGCCGGATGCCCGACCCGCCCGCCGTGCTGGAGCTGGAGGAACATCCCGCCGCCGCCGGCCGCCCGCACCGCCTCGGTCACCCGCCGCCAGCCCGCCACATGCCGGTCGCGGTGGATCGCGGTGATGTTCGGGTACGTCTGCCCGGTCGCGTTGGGCGTGGACGCCTCGGCGATGATCAGCCCGGCCGAGGCGCGCTGGGCGTAATACTCGGCCATCAGCGGGGTCGGGGTGCCGTCGGCCTCGGCGCGGTTGCGGGTCAGCGGCGCCATCAGCAGGCGGTTGGGGAGGGTGAGGGGACCGAGGGAAGCGGACTCGAAGAGGGCTGTCGTGTGCGTCATGCCGGTACGCTAAAACCTGACACCAATGTCAGAATCAAGTCCGTCCAGACGAGCTGAGGGGGCATCGTGCGGATCGGTGAACTGGCCCGGCGCACCGGCGTGAGCGAGCGGTCGCTGCGCTACTACGAGAAGCAGGGGCTGCTCGCGGCCGAGCGTACGCCCGGCGGGCACCGGGAGTACCCGGAGGCCGCCGTCGACCGGGTGGTCCGCATCCAGGAGCTGTTCGCCGCCGGGCTGGGCAGCGGCAGGATCGCCCGGCTGCTGCCCTGCATGCGGGACGCCGACGGCGGCCCCTCCGCCGTCGCCACCCCCAGGCTGGTCGAGGACCTCGCCGCCGAACGGGCGCGCATCGACCGCACCATCGCCGACCTGCTGCGTTCCCGGGAGACCCTGGACGAGGTGATCGACGCGGCCCGCGGCCGCTGACGGCGTACCCCCGAACGCACCGCCCACCAGGAAGCGGTGCCCGCTCCGTGCGACGGTGACGGTACTGCACGACGACCGTACGGAGCCCGCCATGGCAGACCTCCAGGACGACCTGCACCCGCACACCGAGGCCGGCGAGCTGGACGACCTGCCGATGCCGTTCCCCGCCGAACCGCTGCCGCCCGAGCCCTACACGCCCGTCTCCGACCCGGACGACGCCCCGCTGAAGCGGGCCCGCGCCGTGCTGGACGCGCACCCGGTCGCCGACGGCTACAGCGGACTGCCCTGGGTGCTGAAACATCTGCCCTGGTACGACCTGGAACTGGGCGAGACCGAGGTGGACACCGACATCCCCCGGCTGCGGGAGGGGCGGGTCGGCGCGCTGTTCTCCTCGCTGCACCTGCCCGAGGGCTTCGACGGCGACCGGGCGGTCGGCGCCACCCTGGACCAGCTCGACCTGGTCCGGCAGGTGGTCCGCGCCCACCCCGACGGCCTGCGCCTGGCGTACGACGCCGGGGAGGTCATCGACGCCCGCAACTGCGGCCGTACCGCCGTGCTGCCCGGCCCCGCCGGTGCCCCTGCCGTCGGCGACCGCCTCGGCATCCTGCGCTCCCTGTACGCCCTGGGCCTGCGGGTGCTCACGCTGACCGGCGTGAGCTGGGCGGGCGAGGCGGGACTGACCCGGTTCGGCGAGGAGGTCGTCCGGGAGATGAACCGGCTCGGGATGATCGCCGACCTCTCCGGGGCCTCGCCGGGGACCATCCGGCGCACCTTCGCCGTCTCCAAGGCGCCCGCGCTGTGCACCCGCTCCGCGGCCCGCGCCCTGCGCCCGCACCCCGCCAACCTGCCCGACGACCTGCTGGCCGAGCTGGGCGCGGCCGGCGGGGTGTGCATGGTGCCGCTGACCGCCGAGCAGACCGGGCCGACCGTCCGGGACGTCGCCGACCACCTCGACCACGTGCGGGAGGCGGCCGGCCCGCGCTCCGTCGGCCTGTCCGGCACCTACGACTCCGGCGCCGCGCACCCGTCGGAGCTGAACGACGCCTCCGGCTACCCCCGGCTCATCGCCGAGCTGCTCCGGCGCGGTTGGGAAGAGGCCGATGTCGCCCTGCTGACCTGGGGCAACGTCCAGCGGGTGCTGCGCGGCGCGGCGTTCACCGCACGCGCCGCCCGGCTGCGCCGGCAGCCGTCCACGGCGACCATCGCCGACCTGGACGGCTGAGCGGCGCGGCCACCGCCCGGAGCAGCGCGGCACCGGCCGGGGCGACGAGGCGCCAGCCAGAGCAGCGCGGCACCGGCCGGGACGGCACGGTCACCGGCCGGGGCGGCGAGGCACCGGCCGGGGCGGTGCCCGCTAGCCCTGCTCGATCCGGCACAGGCAGAACGGATGCCCGGCCGGGTCGGCGTACACCACGAAGTCCTTCTTCTCCCGGTCCTCCGCGTCCAGCACCCGGGCCCCGAGCGCCAGCACCTTCTCCTGGGCCGCGTCGAGCTGCTCCCAGGTCGACCCGGCGTCGAAGTCCAGGTGGAACTGCTGGGCGTTGCGGTCCGAGCGCGGCCACTCGGGCGGGGTCAGGCCGGGCGCCCGCTGGAAGGCCAGCCGGGGCCCGCCGGGCACCTGGAGCACCACCCAGTCGGGGTCCTCCTGGGTGGGTGTGCCGCCCGCGATCCCCGCGTAGAAGCGGGCCAGTTCGAGGGGTTCGGGGCAGTCGAGGACGACGGAACGGAAACGTGCGACGGTCGCCATGGGCAAACCTCCGGATCAGGCGGCGCAGAGACAGAAGGGGTGCCCGGCCGGGTCGGCGTAAACCCGGAAGCCCCGCGTGCGGTCCTCCGCGTCAAGCGGCGTGGCGCCCAGCGCCAGCACGGACTTCTCGGCCGCGTCCAGGTCGGGCACGTCGAGGTCGAGGTGGAACTGCTGCGAGTGCTCGGGCGAGGGCCAGCGCGGCGGTACGAACCCGGGGGCGGCCTGGAAGGCCAGCGCCCGGCCGTCCGGCAGCTTCAGGTCGACCCAGTCGCCCTCGCCCTCCACGGAACCGCCGAGCACCTCGGCGTAGAAACCGGCGAGCGCGCGGGGGTCGGGACAGTCCAGGACGACGACGCCCAGTTCGGCGACAGCCATGACTTCCTCCTCGAAGCCTTGCGGTTACCTGTATCTGCCGGGTAACCGGTAACGGTTACTCCATGCTCCCGTACGGGAGGTAACGTCGCAAGCATGAGTGAGCGACCGTCCGCACCGGGGAGCCTGGCGCTGGTGGAGGCCCTGGTGAACACGCTCGACGTCGAGTCCGGCGCCGACGCGCTGGACACCCCGCAGGGCCGGGCCCGGTTCCAGCTCACCGAGGACGGCCTCCCGGCCGCCCGCGAGCTGCGCGAGTCGCTCCGCGCCGTGCTGCTCGCCCACGCCGGCCACCCGCCGCACCGCGCGGTGACCCCGCTCGGCGAGCTGCTCGCACCCGCCCCCCTGGTGGTCACGGTCGACCCGGCCGACGGCTCCGCCGCGCTCGCCCCGGCCCGCGCCGGTTCCCTCACCGCCCGGATCGCCGCCGCCGTCGCCGAAGCCCTGGTCGCGGACACCTGGATGCGGCTGAAGGCGTGCGAGGCCGGGGACTGCCTCTGGGCGTACTACGACCGCAGCCCGGCCGGACGCCGGCGCTGGTGCTCGATGCAGGTCTGCGGGGCGCGCGCCAAGATGCGCCGCTATCGGGCCAAGGAGAGCTGACGCGTGGGCCCGTTCACCCGCCGGGCACGGCCGGGTTGCGGCAGAATGCAGGCCGACGCCGGTTCGGCCGACTGAGCCTCGGCCGAACCGGCGTCACCCGTGCCCGCGCCCGGCCGCCGCACCGAAGCCCGCGCCCGGGGCGCCCCCGTACCCGTGCCCGCGCCCGGCCGCCGCACCGAAGCCCGCGCCCGGGGCGCCCCCGTACCGGTGCACGCCCAGGCCGCCGGCTCGGCCGCCGTAAAGCCCGCGCCCGGGGCGCCCCCGTACCCGTGCCGGCCCGAGCCGCCGTACCCGTCCGCCCCCGCTCAGGCCGTGGGCCGGCCCATCGCCCGGTACGTCCAGCCGGCCCGGCGCCACAGGTCCGGGTCCAGGGCGTTGCGGCCGTCGAGGATGGTGCGGGCGGTGGCCACCCGGCCCAGTTCCTCCGGGTCCACCTCGCGGAACTCCCGCCACTCCGTCAGATGCAGCACCACGTCCGCGCCCCGCACCGCCTCCAGCGCCGAGCCGGCGTACCCGAGCGTCGGGAACAGCCGCCGCGCGTTCTCCATGCCTTTGGGGTCGTACACCGTGACCTGGCCGCCCTGGAGGTGGATCTGCCCGGCGACGTTCAGCGCGGGGGAGTCCCGTACGTCGTCGGAGTCGGGCTTGAAGGTCGCGCCGAGCACCGCGACCCGCTTGCCGAGGAACGGCCCGCCGCCCAGCGCCTCGCGCGCCAGCTCCACCATCTGGCCGCGCTGGCGCATGTTGATCGAGTCGATCTCCCGCAGGAAGGTCAGCGCCTGGTCCGCGCCCAGCTCGCCCGCACGCGCCATGAACGCCCGGATGTCCTTGGGCAGGCAGCCGCCGCCGAAGCCGATGCCCGCGCGCAGGAACTTCCGTCCGATCCGGTCGTCGTACCCGATCGCCTCCGCCAGCTTGGCCACGTCGCCGCCCGCGGCCTCGCACACCTCCGCCATCGCGTTGATGAAGGAGATCTTCGTGGCGAGGAAGGAGTTCGCGGCCGTCTTCACCAGCTCGGCGGTCGGGAAGTCGGTCACCACGAACGGCGAGCCCTCCGAGACCGGCGTCGCGTAGATCTCCCGCAGCACCTTCTCCGCCCGCTCGCTGCGCACCCCGACCACGATCCGGTCCGGGTGCAGCGTGTCCTCGACGGCGAAGCCCTCCCGCAGGAACTCCGGGTTCCACGCCAGCTCCACGTCCGGGCCGGCCGGGGCGTGCGCCGCGAGGTAACCGGCCAGCCGGTCGGCGGACCCCACGGGCACGGTCGACTTGCCGACCACCAGGGCGGGCCCGGTCAGGTGCGGGGCGAGCGAGGCCAGCGCGGAGTCCACGTACGACATGTCGCACGCGTACTCCCCGTGCTTCTGCGGGGTGTTCACACAGAGGAAGTGCACGTCGCCGAAGGCCCCGGCCTCCGCGAAGTCGGTGGTGAAGCGCAACCGCCCGCTGGACCCCTCGATCCCGGCGACGTGCCGGCGCAGCAGCTCGGCCAGGCCCGGTTCGTACATCGGGACCTCGCCGCGCCGGAGCGTGTCGATCTTCTCCTGCGCCACGTCCAGGCCCAGTACCTCGAACCCCAGCTCCGCCATGGCCGCCGCATGGGTCGCGCCGAGATAGCCGGTGCCGATCACGGTGATCTTGAGGGCCATGGGTGCTCCAGAGGTGTACGGCGGTAGTGCCGCCCGAGCATATCCGGGGCCTTGTTCGAGCTGTCGTCAAGCTCACCTGTTCATCGGCCCGGAGCGCACCTAAAATTTGGGTTACTTAACAGTAGTTAGCATTCGCATCCCAGCGTTTTGGAGCGTGAGAGACCTTGGCCGGATCGGCTGACTTCGACCTGTACCGCCCGTCCGAGGAGCACGACATGCTCCGTGACGCCGTCCGCTCGCTGGCCGAGGCGAAGATCGCGCCGCACGCCGCCGCGGTGGACGAGGAGGCCCGCTTCCCGCAGGAGGCGCTGGACGCCCTCACCGCCAACGACCTGCACGCGGTGCACGTCCCCGAGTCCTACGGCGGCGCGGGCGCGGACGCCCTCGCCACGGTGATCGTCATAGAGGAGGTGGCCCGCGTCTGCGCGTCCTCCTCCCTGATACCGGCGGTGAACAAGCTGGGCTCCCTGCCGGTGATCCTCTCCGGCTCGGCGGAGCTGAAGAAGAAGTACCTGGCCCCGCTCGCCAAGGGCGACGCGATGTTCTCGTACTGCCTCTCCGAGCCCGACGCGGGCTCCGACGCGGGCGGCATGAAGACCAGGGCGGTCCGCGACGGCGACCACTACGTCCTCAACGGCGTCAAGCGCTGGATCACCAACGCGGGCGTCTCGGAGTACTACACCGTCATGGCCGTCACCGACCCGGCCAAGCGCTCCAAGGGCATCTCCGCCTTCGTCGTCGAGAAGTCCGACGAGGGCGTCTCCTTCGGCGCCCCGGAGAAGAAGCTCGGCATCAAGGGCTCCCCGACCCGCGAGGTCTACCTCGACGACGTCCGCATCCCCGCCGACCGCATGATCGGCGAGGAGGGCACCGGCTTCGCCACCGCGATGAAGACGCTGGACCACACCCGCATCACCATCGCCGCCCAGGCCCTCGGCATCGCCCAGGGCGCCCTGGACTACGCCAAGGGCTACGTCCGGGAGCGCCGGCAGTTCGGCAAGGCGATCGCCGACTTCCAGGGCATCCAGTTCATGCTCGCCGACATGGCGATGAAGGTCTCCGCCGCCCGCGCCCTCACCTACCAGGCCGCCGCCGCCTCCGAACGCGGCGACGCCGACCTCACCTACCAGGGCGCCGCCGCCAAGTGCTTCGCCTCCGACATCGCCATGGAGGTCACCACGGACGCCGTCCAGTTGCTCGGCGGCTACGGCTACACCCGCGACTACCCGGTGGAGCGCATGATGCGCGACGCCAAGATCACCCAGATCTACGAGGGCACGAACCAGGTCCAGCGGATCGTGATGGCGAGGAACCTGCCCTAGCAGGGCCGTTCCTGGGCGTCGTCATACTGGGGGAATCCTGGGCAGATGCCGGGCTGAAAACCGCCACTGACCTGCACAAACAACACAGCCCCCGGCATGACGCCGGGGGCGGTGTACGTGGCAACAAGCAAGGCCAACGGCCAAAGCGCTTACCGCCCGCCACCCGACCAGGCCCCCGAGCGTGCGCCGGAACCGAAGCGGTCGGAACCGCTCGCAGACTCCAGCCCCTTCCGATCACTGCCCTGATCACCGAGTGAGCCCCGGCCTTCTGTGGCCGGGGCTTCTTTGCTCCTTTGGCTACGCGACTGGGCAGGCCAGTTCAGCGTTCGCGCGATTCGGAGAGCACGTCACCACTGCCAGGGACAGATACGAGGGACGCTCCAGGTAGAAGCCGTACGACACATCAGTACCGGAGTGCAGTTGCTCGGCCGCAGCGTTCACCAGCCATGCCAGGCGCGCAGGGGCCCGGTCGCTGTTTGACGCGAACCGAGGAGCGTGCTCGGCCAGCCGCTCACCGAGCCATGACGCGGCCGCCTTCGCCTCCTCCCACGTGCCACGAACCAACGAACGGGGCTTGATCAGCCAGTACGCCGTTTGCAGTGGCGGCAGATCGGAAGTGGGGAACTCTGCGGCTACCTCGCGGTACCGCTGGATCAGTTCCGGCCTGCTTCCGGCAGGGGGCGGCTCAGGATGTGGGGGCCGTCGTAGTGCTTCCTGATCGAAGCGCTCTTTCGGACCGGACCAGACATAGCCGTGGTGGTGCACGAGTCGCTCCCGTTCGAGAGGTGCCAGCCGGGCCGAACCCAGGGACGGGGGATGGATGGACCCGGCCCGACTGGCGGGAGGGGGAGGCTCAGACCTTCAGGCCGAAGCGCGCCGGGTCGATACCGGCCGCGTCCAGCTCCTCCGTGGTGAACCGCAGCGGCTGCGCCTCCGGCCGCTTGCTGTCACCGAGGGCCCAGAGGCCGTCGCCGATCCGGGCCAGGGTCACGCACCCCTCTGTGCAGGGGCCGCCGCACGCCTGGGCGAACGAGGTCCCGCCGATGTCGAGCGCGTACAGGTCGGTTCCGTTCTGCATCACTGCACCTTCCTGCCAACTGGTCACGGCCATGGCTGGCCGTCGCCGCCCGAACGGGCGGGAGTCAAAGGGGGGGAGCCGCGCTTCAGCGGCCGGAACGCTTGCCGGACTCGGCGCACCGCGCGCACTTGCACGGCGGCCACGCTGAAGTCATCAGAGGTGCCAGATCGTCGCTCGCCGACACTGCCCGCTCGGGCCCCCACGTTCGCCCCGAGTCACGGGAAACGCGCATCGTCATCAGCGGTCGGTCAGTGAACAGCCGCTGCGCCGCTCCCCTGCGCGTCACTCGTGCGCCTGCGCTTGGTGGCGGCGGAGCCTCACGTTGCCGTCCGAAACACCGCTGTGGTCCCCCAGGCTGATTGCCGATGCGGTCGACTCTGGGCCGGAAGTTCTCTCTTCGCTCTCCACGGCGTCATCTTCGGCGAGGCCACGGGCGCGTCTCTAGCCTGTTTCTTGTTCCCGCAAAAAGTCGTCGCGGAGACCCTCGATCAGGCTCTTCATGGTGTCACCGGATAGCGCGACCCGTTCGAACCCGTGGAATTTCTCTGCGTAGATTTCTACGTCTCGTGGGTCGGTGACGAGCACTTCGGCATGCACCGTTTCGACGGTAACCATGCGGTTGTCGCGGATTGCGAACGAGTGATTCGCGATGTCGTGCTGCTGAATACTCAACGGCACTACTCGGATGTCGATGTGCGGCAGGCGCGACATGGAAACGATCCGGTCGAGCTGGGCAGCCATCATGGACGGCGGGACGAGTCGCCACCGCAGTACGGGTTCCGTGATGATGAACCGCAGGGATTTCGTACTGTCGTAGAGGATCGCTTGACGGTCCAACCGGCCGTTGATCGTGCGGTTGAGGGTGTCCTCGTTGAGGTTGTGGCGTTGCAGGACGGCCCGAATGTACTCAGGAGTCTGGAGCAGACCTGGAATCAGAGCCGGTTGGAACATCCGCAGCACTGACATCTGGGCTTCAAGGGCCCTGACCTCCTGCTGGCCCTTGTGGACTCCGACCCGCTTCAACAGCCGCCATTCAGTCGTCTCCGTGCCGGCCGTTCGAGCAGCTTCGGTGTACTCGGCCTTGATCTCGGCGGATACGCCGATGGCGAGCAGGATGCGCTCTACGTCCGTGACGCTGGGTGCCAGCTTCGCGTTCTCGATCTTGGAGAGCTTGGACGGAGACATGAGCGCGCCACGGGCGACTGCTTTGGCCTCCTTCCCGGATGCCTGGCGCAGTGCCCGCAGCGCCGCCCCCAACTGTGCCCTGTTCACGCCCCGTACTTGGCCCACCATTCGGTGAACGGCTCCGCGTGGACGAGCGCCGTGTCACGGTAAGTGGTGAACTCGGCCACCCGCTCCGACTTCAGAACCTCCGACCCCAGATACTTTCCCGTCCCGTCGTAGTCCATCACGGCCACGGACTCCGAGTCGAAGCACCAGAAGTCCGGAACGCCGGGCAGGGGATTCGGTTTGTCGGTGATGTCGAGGACGAAGAACTCTTCGCCCCCGGTCATGTTCTTCCGGTAACCCCACCCGAGTTCGAAGCGAAGATAGTCCGTGAGTGGGCGCGACAGAATGTGCACCCTATAGACCCGTTTTCCGGTTTCGGTGTGCGAGCGCAGTTCCTCTACCCACCCGGCGTTGTAGTCTTCCGGCTGCGGCTCTCCGGCCAGGTAGGCGTGATAGGCGTCGACGTTCCCGGACTTGCTGTAGTCGTCCAGGGTCTCCAGGCGGAAAGCCTCACGCTCGAACGAGTCGAAGAGGTCGCCGAGGGTTTTAGATGAGGTTGTCACGGACGGCCTTCTGGAGCAGTTCCACCGGAATCTCGACCAGGGTTTCGTGAGCGGGAATCTGAAGTCCGTGGTCGGTCGGCGTCCCGCCCTGCACCAGGAACGTGCCACGATCCGTCGCGTAGATCGTCGGACAGTCCGTGATGTCGCACGTGCTGACCAGCTTGGTGACCTTCATGGTCTGGGTTCCCCTCCCATGCCGCTGCCGGTGCCTCGCGTCTGGGTCGATGCTCCCGAGGGCCGGGCATGCGGGTCAAGCGATCACGGTTGACGGAACGGGAAACCGCGTGACGCCCTCCGAGCCTGCTCGTCTGTTGCCCTCTCAGGCTCGGCTTCGAGGCGGCTGGGGTGACCTGCGCGGACTGTTGACGATCAATGGGAAATGCGGAGGAGCCCTCCTCTGAGAGGGCTGTTTATACAGGTCAGAGCCGTGTGACCGGTAAAGCACCCAGATCTACGAGGGCACGAACCAGGTCCAGCGGATCGTGATGGCGAGGAACCTGCCCTGACGGGGCCGCGGCCGGCCCCTGGGCCCTGACAGGGGCCTGGGCCGGTGGGGGTCAGTCCTCGATGCCGTCCGCCGCTCGCTGTTCGCGCAGTTCCATGATGGCGCGGCGGCGGGCCAGCCGGTGGGTGCGGCGGATCTGGGCCTCCTGCCAGCGCCGCTTGTCCCGCTCGGTCTCGGGCAGGACCGGCGGCACCCGGCGCGGCTTGCCGTCGGCGTCGACCGCGGCGAACACCAGGTAGGCCGAGCCGACCTGGGTGGGCGGCGCCGACTCGTTCCAGCGCTCGGCCAGGACCCGGACGCCGACCTCCATGGAGGTCCGGCCGGTCCAGTTGACCTGGGCCTTCACATGGACGAGGTCGCCGACGCGGACGGGTTCGAGGAACGCCATCTCGTCCATGGAGGCGGTCACGGCGGGCCCTCCGGAGTGCCGTCCGGCGACGGCTCCCGCCGCGTCGTCCACCAGCTTCATGATCACCCCGCCGTGCACCGTGCCCAGCAGATTGGTGTCGTTGTGGGTCATGATGTGGCTGAGGGTGGTACGGGAGGCCGAGGTCGGCTTGCCCGGGATCTCCGGGGTTCCCGACTCATCGGTAGCGGGCTGGTCTGTCATGACCTCCACCTTATGCGGCGGCGAACAACGGTGTGATTTGTGTCAGCTTCGCTACAGCGGTGCCCTGATTTTCCGACGACCCTTGTACGGTGCACAGCCGCGACCTGCACACTGGAGCCCATGAGCGATTGGCCCGAGGCAAGGTCCGGCGACAGCCGCGCCGGCGGTTACGGACACGGCAGCGCGAGCGCGCGGCCCGAGAGCGCCCGCGTGATGCGTCAGGTCCGGCGCGGCCCGACGCCGCCGCCCGGCCCGGGACAGGCGGCACCGCCGTACGGCGGCGGGGTCCCGCAGCAGCCGTCGTACGTGGACGGCGGCGGCCAGGACGGCTACGACAGCGGCTACAACACCGGGCAGGTCTACGGCACCCCCGGCGGCGGCGGCCCGGCGGGGCCCCGCGGCCCGCGGCCCGCGCCGAACTGGGGCCGCCGGATCAAGTGGACCGCGATCACCGTGGTGTCCGTGCTGGTCGTCACGGTGATCGGCACCTACTTCTGGGCCGACTCCAAGCTGAACCGCGAGGTCGACCTCTCCAAGGTCATCGAACGGCCGGAGGCGGGCGAGGGCACCAACTACCTGATCGTCGGCTCCGACAGCCGCGAGGGCATGTCCGACGAGGAGAAGAAGGACCTGCACACCGGCTCCGCCGAGGGCAAGCGCACCGACTCGATGATGATCCTGCACACCGGGGACAACGGCGCCACGCTGGTCTCCCTGCCGCGTGACTCGGACGTGGAGATCCCGACCTTCGTCGGCTCCGAGTCCGGCAAGACCTACCAGGGCACCGGCCGGCACGTGAAGCTCAACGCCGCGTACGCGGAGGACGGCCCCGAGCTGCTGGTGCGCACCGTCGAGCACAACACCGGGCTGCGCATCGACCACTACGTCGAGATCGGCTTCGCCGGCTTCGCCAGCATCGTGGACGCCGTCGGCGGCGTCGAGATGGACATCCCGCAGGACATCAAGGACACCAAGTCGGGCGCCGACTTCAAGAAGGGCAAGCAGACCCTGAGCGGCGAGGAGGCCCTCGCCTTCGTCCGCACCCGGTACGCGCTGGCCGGCTCCGACCTGGACCGCACCAAGAACCAGCAGAAGTTCCTGTCGGCCCTGGCCGGCCAGGTCGCCACGCCGTCCACCGTGCTCAACCCGTTCCGGCTGTACCCGACCATGGGCGCCGGCCTGGACTCGCTGATCGTCGACAAGGACATGGGCCTGTTCGACCTGGCGAGCATGTTCTGGGCGATGAAGGGCGTCAGCGGCGGCGACGGCACCTCGATGAACATGCCGATCGCCGGCAACACCGGCAACGGCAACCTCCAGTGGGACAGCGCCAAGGTCAAGACGCTGGTGGACGAGCTGAA
The DNA here is from genome assembly GCF_042899225.1 of Streptomyces sp. NPDC000134. Taxonomy (NCBI): domain Bacteria; kingdom Bacillati; phylum Actinomycetota; class Actinomycetes; order Kitasatosporales; family Streptomycetaceae; genus Streptomyces; species Streptomyces sp. NPDC000134. The sequence continues at coordinate 34,858 of NZ_JBIAZN010000002.1, read as the reverse complement.
GAACGACGAGAAGGTCACCGTCTCCGCGAAGTGACCCCTCAGGGCTCGCCGCACACCACCTCGTCGCCGCGGACCACCGAGCCCGGCTCCCGGCCGGGCTCCTCGGGCCGCACCGCCCGGACGCCCCGGAAGCCGGTGCCCACGACGACCTTGAGGGTGGCGCCCTGGCCCCTGACCGCCCGCAGTTCGCTGCCGGGCAGGGCGGCGGCCAGGGACTTCGCGGAGCGGTCCCAGCGCGGGTCGTAGGCGATGACGGTCCGCCGCGCGGCCGGGGCCGCCGTGTCGACCGGCGTACCGGTGGTACGGAACCCGGCGGCCGCCAGCGCCCGGTCGACGCGCCTGCCCAGACCGGGCGTACGGGTGCCGTTCTCGACCTGGACGCGGATCTCCCGCGGGTCCACCGGGACGCGGGCGGCCGGAGCGGGCCGCCGGGGCCCGTTCACGGCCAGCGGCCTGTCCTCGCGCAGGGCGGTGAACAGGCGGCGGGCGGCGACCGGGTCCCATTTCAGGGTGGAGCCGACGTCCTTCACGGCGTACCCCATCGTGCCGATCGGGACGGTGGTGAACTCCGAGGACGAGGGCGAGAAGTTCCGCATCGCGCGGCCGAGCGCCAGCAGTTCGTCGGTGCCGAAGCCCTTGTCGGCGCGGACCGAGCCCAGCACCGCCCGGATGACGTCCCGGAACTTCATCGGGTTCAGCAGGATGCCGGAGGAGGTCGCCCGGTCGATGGTGGCCGCCATGAACCGCTGCTGCCGTCGCATCCGGCTGAGGTCGGAGGCGCCGTCCAGATGGCGGGAGCGGACGTACTGCAGGGCCCGGCCGCCGGTCAGCCGGTGGGTGCCGGGCGGCAGGTCGAGGCCGGTGTAGCGGTCCTTGAGCCGCTGGGAGGTGCAGATCTCCACCCCGCCGAGGACGTCCACCGTGCGCATGAAGCTGGTGAAGTCGACCTCCAGATAGTGGTCGATCTTCACCCGGGTCATGCTCTCCACGGTGCGGATGGTGAGCTGCGGGCCGCCCTCGGCGTACGCCGCGTTCAGCTTCAGCGGGTGCCCGTGGTGCCGCTTGCCGGTGGTCCGGTCGGTGTGCGCCGGGGTCACGGCGTAGGAGTCGCGGGGCAGGCTGACCACGCTGGCCCGCTCCCGGTCCGCCGAGATGTGCACGATCATCATCGTGTCGGTGCAGTGGCAGGGCTCCCCGCCCAGCTTGAACCGGCGCCGCTCGGCGGGGGAGATCCGGTCCCGGCCGTCGGTGCCGACCAGCAGGACGTTCATGCCGTGGCCGCCCCGCGGACGGTTCTTCATGTCCTTGAAGGCGTCGACGCGGGTGAGGTCCGCGTCCAGGCCGGAGAGCACCGCGTGGCCGATCCCGGCGGAGGCGAGCACCACCACCGACAGCCCGGTCACCGCCCGCAGGGCCCAGCGCGGCCGCTTCGGCGGCCCGGGGGCGGGCCGGGGCCGCCGCCGCTGCGGGGGCGGCCCGCCCCGGGCGGGCGCGGCCGGGACCCGGAGGGAGGGGGAGCGGGGCGGCACGGTCAAGGGGGACACCTCCGCGGGGACTGGCCCGGGGCGTACGGACGGGGGATCGTGAGCACCGTAGGCCCATACGATCTGCGGCCCGGCGCAGCGGACCCCGCGGCGCGCATCGGTGTCCCCCGTTCGCGGTAACGTGAGCACCGATGAACGCCAAGTCCGACGTGCGGCCCCCCGCCGTTTCCGTGATCATGCCCGTTCTGAACGAGGAGCGGCATCTGCGCGGCGCCGTCCGCGCCATCCTCGCCCAGGAGTACCCCGGGGAGCTGGAGGTCGTGATCGCCCTGGGTCCGTCCACGGACCGCACGGACGAGATCGCCGCCGAACTGGTCCGCGAGGACCCCCGGGTGCACACCGTGCCCAACCCCACCGGCCGCACGCCCGCCGCGCTGAACGCGGCGATCAAGGCGTCCCGGCATCCGGTGGTGGTCCGCGTCGACGGCCACGGGATGCTCTCCCCCGGCTATATCGCCACGGCGGTACGGCTGCTGGCGGAGACCGGCGCGCAGAACGTCGGCGGCATCATGCACGCCGAGGGCGAGAACGACTGGGAGCGCGCGGTCGCCGCCGCCATGACCTCGAAGATCGGCGTCGGCAACGCCGCCTTCCACACCGGCGGCCAGGCCGGCCCCGCCGAGACCGTCTACCTCGGGGTGTTCCGCCGCGAGGCGCTGGAGCGGCAGGGCGGGTACAACGAGGAGTTCATCCGCGCCCAGGACTGGGAGCTGAACTTCCGCATCCGCGAGGCCGGCGGGCTGATCTGGTTCTCGCCCGAGCTGAAGGTGTCCTACCGGCCCCGGCCGAGCGTCGGGGCGCTGGCCAGGCAGTACAAGGACTACGGCCGCTGGCGGCACGTCGTCGCCCGTTACCACGCCGGCTCGATCAACCCGCGCTATCTCGCCCCGCCGGTCGCTCTCTGCGCGATCGCCGCCGGCGTCGTCGTCGGCGCGCTGCTCACCCCGTGGGGCTTCGTCGTGCCCGGCGGCTACCTCGCGGCGATCACGCTGGGCTCGCTGCCCGCCGGACGGGGGCTGGGCCCGCGGGCCAGGCTGCGCGTCCCGGTGGCGCTGGCGACCATGCACATGTCCTGGGGCTGGGGCTTTCTGACCAGCCCGAAGTCCCTGGCCCGCAAGGTGATCGCCAGCCGCCGGCCGGCGGTGCTGCCCGCGGCCGCCGACCCCGGCGTGGGCTGAACCCGCGACCGCCCCACGGGCCCCCTCCCGGCGGAGCGGGCCCGCTCGCGCCTCACCAGGTGAAGCCGGGGTTCACGTGCATGCACGCCTTCTCGTCCGCGCCGTTGAGCGCCTCGGCGCTGTCGGGGGTGGTGTCGTCCGTCACCGGCGCCTTGTACGCCGTGCCCTCGCGCCAGTCCGCGCCGACGACCAGCGTGACACCGGAGACCTCGGTGGACTTGTGCACCGCGCCCAGCGGGATGCCGAGCGCCTGGGCGACGGCCTGCGCGTCGCCCTCCAGGTCGGCGCTCGGGAAGCGGACGACGGTCGTCTTCTCGCTCAGGGACGGGCCCTGGTCGGCGACCGCCCGGTCGAAGCCCTTCTCCGCCAGCAGCCCGGCGACGGTGCCGGCCCGGCCGCGCGCCGCCGCCCGCGTGTCGGTACGGGTGCCGTTCAGGACCTGGACCGCGATGTCGGCGTCGGCGGCCGCCGGGTCGTCGGAGAGCAGCGCCTCGGCCCGGACCTTCTTGGCGTCCTTGCCGTCCAGGGCGATGTCCTCGCGGACCAGCCGGAAGAGCTGCTCGGCGTCCTCGGTGGGCTCCACCCGCGCGCCCACGTACCGGTTGGGCATCGTCGTCATGGTGATGCGCTCCGGCTTGACGTCGCGCAGTTGGTTGCTGAGGTCGTACAGCTTCTTCACCGTGTCCAGGCCCGGGTCGACGGTGATCGCCGCGGTGGCCTTCTCGGCGAGGTTGCGCAGCTTGTTCGGGTTGCTCAGGGTGGCGTTCTCGCGCAGCACCCGGATCAGGGACGACATGTACATGTGCTGGGCCTTGGCCCGCGCGAGGTCGCTGCCGTCCTCGAAGCCGTACCGGGTGCGCAGCCACTGCAACGCCTGCTCGCCCTTGATCGAGTGAGTGCCCTTCCTCAGCTTCAGACCGGAGCCGTGGCCCTGGCTGTCCCGGGAGTGGATGTTGGCGTCGACGCAGACCGGGACGCCGCCGACGGCGTCCGCCATCGACACGACCCCCGCGAAGTCGACCATCATGAAGTGGTCGATGTGGATGCCGGTGAGCTGCTCCCAGGTGGCGACCGTGCAGCCCGGACCGCCGTGTCCGAGGCTCTGGTTGGTCATCGTCCGGCCGTCGCTCGCCGGGTAGACCTCGCCGTCGTCCGGGTCGGTGCACTTCGGGATCTTCAGCAGGGTGTCCCGGGGCATGCTGACCACGGACATGTTGGTGCGGTCGGCGGACAGGTGCACCATCATCTGCACATCGGCCAGCGGTGTCGCGCCGAACGTCTCGCGGGCGCCGCCCAGCTTCTGGTTCTCCTTGGTGTCCCGCGCGTCGGAGCCGATGAGCAGGATGTTCAGCGGGGTCTGGCCCGCCGCGTTCGGCGTGGGCTCGGCGACCTTCTTCTCGCCGAGGTTCAGATGGTCCTGCTCGATGTTGTCGTTGAGGTGCCGGTAATAGAGGTAACCGGTGGTCGCCGAGCCGAGTATCAGCACCGCCAGGACCGTCGCCGACCAGCGCAGCACCCGGTGCCTGCGCGGCGCCCGGCGGACGTCGTCCCGGCCCTCGCCGCTCCCGTCGTCCGCGGCCTCGCTCTCGCCCGCGGGCGCGGCCTCCCGCACACTGTTCCGCGTCAACTGCCTTGTCCTTCCCCGCCCCTTTTGTGACCCCCGCGCCCCACGGCACGGACCCGCCGTACGTCCTGGAGACATGCGACGGGCCCGTGAGGTTGCGTCACGGCCTCAACTGGCGCACTGAACCTTGTCGGCCGTGGACCTGCGCACGTCCGGTGTCCTGGCGGGCGCGGCGTCGAGTGCGACGCCCGCGCCCCTGAAGTCCTTGCCCAGGGTCAGCGTCATCGCCGGCGCCCCCCGCGCGTCGGTCACGCTCCCGCCCGGTGTCAGCGCGCTCCCGGCCAGCCCCAGCAGGGCGGCCAGCGCGCGGGCCTGAGCGGCCTGCTCCGGCGCGTACTCCAGCGTCGTGCGGGCCTGTACGGCGGCGGCGTCGCCCCCGTTCTCGGCGTCCGGCACGCCCGCCCCGGCCCGCAGCCAGTCGACCTGGGCCCGCGCGCTGCCGTCGGGGGCACCGCCGTTGAGCACCCGGACGCGCACCTCGGAGGCGTCGGCCCGGGGGCCCTTCAGCCGGTCGGCGACCGCGGCCTTCGCCCGCTTCTCGGCCCGCTCGACCTCGGTGAGGGAGACGTCGTCGCGCACCATGGCGAAGACCCGGGGTGCCTGGGCCTCGTCGAGGACCACCGTCGCCTTGACGGTCTCGGCCGGGTTGTCACGGACCGGGACGGTGGCGAAGGCGATGTTCTTCGTCGGGACCTTCTTCAGCTCCAGGGCGATGTCCTTGAGCGTGCCCACCCGGCCGATGGCCGAGTCGACGGTGAGCGCCCGTGTGGCGGCCTCGGCGAGCCGCATCAGCTTGGCCGGGCTGGTGAGGGTGTCGCCGGAGGCCATCTTGCGCATCAGCGAGCCCAGGAACTGCTGCTGCGCCCCGATGCGGTCCAGGTCGCCCCTGTTGCCGAAGCTGTGCCGGGTGCGGAGGAAGGCGAGCGCCTTCTCGCCCTCGACCCACGACTCGCCGGCGGGCAGCACCAGCTTGGACTCCTTGTCGTCGACCGCGTGCGCCACGCACACCCGCACGCCGTCGACGGCCGTGGTCAAAGTCTTCACCGCGTTGAAGTCGGCCATCATGAAGTGGTCGACGGAGATGCCGGTGTTCTCCTTCACCGTGCGCATCGCGCAGCCCGGGTCCCGGCCGCCCTCTCCGAGACTGCGGTTGAAGCGGACGCCCCGCAGGCCCGGGACGACCTTCACGGTGCCGTCCGCCTGCTTCGTCGGGCAGTCGGGGATGTCGACGATCAGGTCGCGGGGGATGCTCAGCGCGGTGGCGTTGGTGCGGTCCTCGGAGACGTGCAGCAGGATGTTGGTGTCCGCGTGGCCCGCGCTGCCCCGGTCGCCGTAGCCCTCGTTGCCGGCGCCGGTGCGCTTGTCGGTGCCGATGAGGAGGATGTCGAAGGACTCGTCCTTGGCGAAGGTGCCGGAGCCCGCGTCACCGACGTCCGTCGTGGTGACGTTGCCCTCCAGGTGCTCGATGTAGAGGTAGCCCGCCGTGCCGGCGGCGGCCAGCACCAGCGCCATGGTGCCGCCGGTCCACAGCAGGACCCCGCGCGCCCGGGGCGTCCCCTTCCGACCCCGCCGCGCCGGCCGGTCGCCGCGCGGCGGCGGGACCGTACGGCCGGGGGCGGGCGCCCGGGGGGAGGGCACGGCCGGCCGGGCCGCCGGGGGCGGCGGCCGGTGTTCGTACGCGCCGGTGCGCGGGTTCAGCATCCACTGGTCTGCGGGATCGACGTCGTCGGCCCGCCCACGGCCCTGCGTGTCCACGGTTGTCCGAATCCTCCGTCAGGGCCACGCGGCCGGGACCCACTCGAGCGCTCACACTATCCGCATGGTCCGGCATCGCGGGCCGGAGTGCGGCGATCCCCGGCCCGGCGACGGCACCTACCCGCTCGATTCCCCCGCCGCGCCGGTCACTGGGCGCACTTGACCTTGTCGGCGGTGGAGGTCTCCACGCCGTCCGGGGCCTTGCCGGACGAGGCGTTGAGCTTCACGCCGGCGCCCTTGAAGTCCTTGCCGAGGGTCAGCGTCATGGTGGGCAGGCCCTGGGCGTTGGTGACGCTCTCGCCGGGTTTCATCGCCGAGCCGGACAGGCCCAGCAGGTCGGCGAGACGGCGGGCCTGGTCGGCCTGGTCGGGGCCGTACTCCAGCGTCGTCCGGCTCACCTCCTCCGGGGCGTCGCCGCCGTTCTCGGACTTGGTGACACCGGCCTCCAACTGGAGCCAGTTCAGCTCGCGTTGGGCGCTGCCGTTCGCGGCGCCGCCGTTGAGCACCCGGACCCGTACCTCGGAGGCGTCGGCCTTGGGGCCCTTCAGCCGGGCGGCGACGGCGGCCTTCTCCTTCTTCTTCTGCTGCTTGACCTCGGTGAACGAGACATCGTTCTTGATCATGTCGAAGACCTGGGGGGCCGACGCCTCGTCCAGCACGACCGTCGCCTTCACCGTCTCGGCCGGGTTGTCCTTCACCGGCACCTTGGTGAACGTCAGGTTCTTGGTGTTGAGCTTGCCCAGCTCCAGACCCAGGTCCTTCAGCTTGCCGATGCTGTCGAGCTGGGAGTCGACGGTGAGCGCCTTGGTGCCCGCCTCGGCCAGCTTCAGCATCTTCGACGGGCTGGCCAGGGTGTCGTTCGACTTCAGCTTGCGCATCAGCGCGCTGAGGAACTGCTGCTGCAGCTCGATCCGGCTCAGGTCGCCGCCGGTGCCCACCGAGTGCCGGGTCCGGACGAACGCCAGCGCCGTCTCGCCCGAGATGTGCTGCATGCCCTTGCTCAGCTTCAGGTGCGAGTCCGGGTCGTCGATGTCCTTGGCCAGGCACACGTCGACGCCGTCGACGGCCGTGGTCAGCGTCTTGACCGCGTTGAAGTCGGCGACCATGAAGTTGTCCGGCTGGATGCCGGTCAACTCGGTGACGGTCCGCACGGTGCAGCTCGGCGTCCGGCCGTCCTGCCCGAGGCTGGTGTTGAACCGTACGTCGGTGGAGCCCGGGATGACCTTCTGCGAGCCGTCCTCCTGCGTGGTCGGGCAGTCGGGGACGTCGACGATGAGGTCGCGGGGGATGCTCAGCGCGGTGGCGTTGGTGCGGTCCTTGGAGACGTGCAGCAGGATCGTGGTGTCGGCGTGGCCCTCGCTGCCCTGGTCGCCGTAGCCCTCGTTGCCCGCGCCGGTGCGCTTGTCGGTGCCGATCAGCAGGATGTTGATGGCCTTGTCCTTGCTGAAGCCACCGGTGCTCGCGCCGTCGTCGGAGACGGACGTGATGTTGTCGTTCAGGTGTTCCAGGTACAGGTACGCGGCACCGGCGGTGGCCAGCACCACGAAGGCCATCGAGCCGCCGGTCCACACCACGATCTTCTTGGTCCTGGACTTCTTCTTCGGCCGGCGTCCGCGGCGGCCCGGCGCCGGCTCCTCGGGGGCCGGGCCGCCGCGGCGGCGCCTGCCCGGCGGCGGTTCCTCCGGCGCCGACCGGCGCCTGCGCGGCGCCGGGACCTCGCGCTCGGGGGCGGGCGCGGTGCCGCGTCCGCGGGCCGCCGCCCGGCCGCCGCCCTCACCGGTGTCGTCCGGGTCCGGTCTGCGAGGTCCGGGAACCGCCGATTGCGGTGCGGAGGTGGGCAGTCGCAGTTCGTATTCGCCGGTGCGCGGATTCAGCACCCACTGGTCTGCGGGGTCGATGTTGTCCGCCCGCCCACGGCCTTGCGCGTCCACGGTTGTCCAGATCCTCCGTCGGGGCCACGCGGCGCCTCCCCCTCCGAAGGCGCTCGGGTCTCGGTCCTTCGGTGCGCGGCCCCCGAGCGGAACTCATTGGCCTGGCACACCGGATCGCTCACACTAACGGCCCAGTCGGACGTCCGGCGACGCCGGTGACGTATTCCACGAATCTTACAACCGGGCAATCCACCCATTCTTCCGAACAAGGTCTTGTTTCTGTGGGTTTCTGTGCGTGCCCTTGGAACCCGCTTTACTCGCACGTGCGCTCGGCTGCCGTCTTCCCGGGGAACGTCGGCTCCGGGGAATGCCTGTCCGCGGGATCTCCGGCATGCCTTTTCCCGGACAATGCGTTGCCCTTTCCGTACACCGTGTAGTCGCCGTTGCGGTCGCCCGCGGTGCCGCCGGTGTGGTCATCGGCGTGGCCGCCGGAAACGCCGCCGGGCCGTCCCGGGGCCCGCGCGACCGTCACCGGCTCGTCCGTCCGCAGCGCGGTGAACAGTTTTTCGGCCGCCGGTTCCACGAGCTGGTCCCGATTCGGGTTCTCCGGCCAAGCTTCCCGGGGCACGGTCAGGAATTGCACGTGTTCGGTGGGAATGCCGCGCAGCCCGCGTACGAGTGCGTACAGATCACGCAGGCTCGCCAGGCCCGGATCGGTGGTGAGGGAGGACGTGGCCGCGTTCAGAACGGGATACAGCTTCACCGGATTCAGCAGGACGTCATTGCTCCGCACCTTGTTGACGAGCGCCCCCAGGAACTGCTGCTGCCGTTCCATCCGCTCGGTGTCGCTGCCGTCCCCGAGCGACTTGCGGGCGCGTACATAACCGAGCGCCTGTTCCCCGTGCAGGGTCACCCGGCCCGCGGGCAGCCGCAGCCTGGCCGCCTTGTCGGCGACCGGCCGGCGCAGGCACACCTCCACGCCGTCGACGGCGTCCACGACCCGCTTGAACCCGTGGAAGTCGACGACCACATGATGGTCGACCCGGATGCCGGTCAGCTTCTCGACGGTACGGATGGAACAGGCCGAACCGCCCACCTCGAAGGCGTAGTTGAACATGGTGAACGCCGGGTCCGACCGCGACCCGTCCGGCCGGCGGCAGCCGGGCACGTCCACCATCAGGTCCCGGGGCAGCGACACGGCGGTGGCCCGGTGCCGGCCCGCCGACAGGTGCAGCAGGATCGCGGTGTCCGACCGCTCGGTCCCCGGGTCCCGGCCGTAACGGGCGTTGTCCGCGCCGGACCGCGAGTCCGAGCCGATCACCAGGATGTTCTGCGCGCCCCGGACCAGCGCGGTGGGGCGCTCCTTGTCGTACCGGGCGAGTTCGGCCGCCGCCGCCTCGTCGGGCGTGATGTTGCCGTTCAGCTTCGTGTAGACCGTCCACCCGATGCCCGCGGCGCCCACCACGCCGACGGCCACCGCCAGCGCGGCCCCCCGCACCCACCGCCGACGCCGGCGCCGGGCCGTCCCGCGCCCGGTCGCGGACGCCCCCGCCCCGGGCCCGAGCACACCCTTCCCGGCACCGCTCACCTCTCCCCACCGACGTCCACCCGCGGCACCCACCTCCTCCTCCCTACGACCATGACCCGAAGCGGGGGCGGGGGCAGCGGGGGTGGGCCGAACGGGGGGTGCGGACGGGAGCGTGACGGGGACAGAGGGGGCGGCGGGGGTGGTGTGGGTGGAGGTGTGGGTGGAGGTGGGGGTGTAGGTGGAGGCGGGTGGCGCGGGTGGAGGTGGGCGGTGTGGGTGGCGCGGGTGGAGGCGGGTGGTGTGGGTGGCGCGGGTGGAGGCGGGTGGTGTGGGTGGAGGCGGATGGCACGGATGGAGTCGGGTGGTGTGGGTGGCGCGGATGGAGGCGGGTGGCGCGGAAGGTCACCGCCCCCCGGCCACCACCGACACCCGTTCCGCCTCGATCCGCCGATCCACCGCGTCCGCCCCCAGCAGCTCCAGGTTCCGGCACAGCACCACCGACCCCCCGCTGGCCAGCGGCCCGTACAGCCCCGCGCTCAGCCCCTCCCACGTGTCGTACGGCAACCCGGACAGCACCCGCGCCCCCGGCCCGGTGAGCCCCAGCTCCGCCGCCTCCGCACGGGCCCGCTCCACCACCTCCGCGCCGCTGAACTCCCGCCCCGCCACGATCAGCGCGACCCCCTCCGGGTCCACCGGCGCGTACGGCACGAACCGGTCGCCCTGCCCCGGCACCTCCACCGCGTAGTCGACGAACCCCTCCGGCACCTGCGGGAACCGTCCCCCGAGCGGCCGCAGCGCCAGCGCCACCCGCGCCCCGGAGCACGCCCGCGCCGCCGCCAGCGACTCGGCCGCCGGTCCGCTCACGGCCACGTTCGCCGCCGCCGCGTCACCGCCCATGTCGGCGACGGCGCCCACCGACGCGCACGCCAGCAGCCACACCGCGGTCTGCCAGTGCGCGGGCAGCAGCAGCGCCACCCGGTCGCCGGGTTCCACGGACAACTCGTCCTGGAGCAGGTTCGCCGTCTTGGCCACCCAATTGGCGAAGGTGGCCACGGACAGTTCGACCCGTTCGCCCGTGGCGTCGTCGTAGAAGGTCACCAGGGGGCGTCCCGGGTCCGCGGCGAGCGCGGAACTCAGCAGGTCGGCAGGGGTGCGATCGGTCGCGTTCACCCGCGAAAGCGTACGCCGCCGAGTCCCCGCGCACCGAGCGGACGACCCCTTTCCCGGCCACCGCGACACCACCGGATCGGACCAACCTGCCCTGCGGGCACCAAAGTTCCAAATAGACAGGCTTATACGTTCATGTCCAGGATCAGGGGCATGCATGGATACCTTGCGACCTCGATCGGCATCACCTGTGCGGCCACTCTCGCCCTCCCCCTCGCCGCCCCCGCGACCGCCGCCCCCACGACACTCGCCGCCCGCGACCCGGCCGCCTCCTCCGAGGCGTCCACCCCCGGCAGCACCCAGTCCCTCCGCCTGCGCCCCCTCGCCCGCGACCGGGTCGCCACCCCGGGCCCGTCCGGCCCCGCCGAACAGGGCGTCACCCGCCGCGACGTACACCGGTTCTCCCTGGTCGGCGTCGTCTGGGACGACCCGGACACCGAACTCCACGGCCGCGTCCAGGTCCGCACCCGCAGCACCGGGACCGGCACCTGGTCCGCCTGGCAGGACCTGGAGACCCACAACGCCGAGCACGGCGCCGACCCGGGCACCGCCGAACGCGCCTCCGGCCGGGTCCGTGGCGCCACCGCCCCCCTGTGGGTCGGCGACTGCGACGGCGTGGAGGCCCGCGTCCGCGCGGAGTCCGCCGGCGCCACCGCCGCCCCGAGGTCCGTCCCCCTCCCCGGCGGGCTGCGCCTCGAACTCGTCGACCCCGGCCTCACCACCCGCGCCGCCGAGGTCCCCGAGTCGGTCCCCGCCGAGCGGCGGGCCAAGCCGTACGCCGGGCCCCGGCCCGGCATCGTCACGCGCAGCGGCTGGGGCGCGGACGAGAGCCTGCGCGAAAGGGGTTTCCGGTACACCACGAAGGTCAAGGCGGCCTTCGTGCACCACTCCGCCACCGGCAACAACTACCGCTGCTCACAGGCCCCTTCGGTGATCCGCGGCATCTACCGCTACCACGTCCGGAGCCTGGGCTGGCGGGACATCGGCTACAACTTCCTCATCGACAAGTGCGGAAAGATCTACGAGGGCCGCGCCGGCGGCGTGAAGCGGGCGGTCCTCGGCGCCCACACCCTCGGCTTCAACTCCAACAGCATGGGCGTCGCAGTCCTCGGCACCTACACCTCGAAGCAGCCGACCTCCGCCGCGGTGAAGGCCATCGCCCGGCTGACCGCCTGGAAGCTCGGCCTCTACGGCGTGAACCCGCGCGGCAAGACGTACCTGAAGTCCGGCGGCGGCAACCTCTACCGAAAGGGCAGGAACGTACGACTGAACGTCATCTCCGGTCACCGCGACGGCTTCGCCACGGACTGTCCGGGCAAGAAGCTCTACGCCAAACTCGGCACGGCCCGCACCACCGCGGCCCGCTACCAGGGCCGCTGAACCACCCCACCCGCCCCCACGGACCGGCCGAAGCCCAGTTCGGCCGGCCCCGACAACAACCCAAACCACCCCACCCAGCCCGCCGTCCCACGGGCCAGCCACACCCGCCCAGCCCGCGGGGCAGGAGCCACACTCGCCCAGCCCGCGGGGCAGCCCCCGCCCGCCCAGCCCGCAGGGCAGAGTCGCACCCGCCCACCCCGCGGGCGCCGCACCCGCCCACCCCGCGGGCGCCGCACCCGCCCACCCCGCGGGCAGTCGTGCCGCCTGGGGCGGCACGGGTGGGCGCGGGCGGCACCCCGCAACGCCGGGCCGCGCACCCGACCCCGCGCCGCAACGCCGGACCACGTGAAACACCGGGCCGCGCACCCGACCCCGCGCCGCAACGCCGGACCACGTCAGACACCGACGTACCCCGACGTCACAACCGCCCGATATCCCCCCGAGTCATCCGAGGCCCCCGCCTCTCCGGCCCCCGCCCACTGATCAGCACCAACCGCGCCGCCCGATGCCGCTGCCCCGCATACGGCTCCAGCAGCCGCAGCATCTCCGCGTCGTCCGCCCCCCGGTCCCCCGCCAGCGCGAACCCCACGATCCCCGGCAGATGCAGGTCCCCCACGGTCACCTCGTCCGCCGCCCCGTGACTGCGCTGCACGACCTCCGTCGACGTCCACGGCCCCACCCCCGGCACGACCTCCAGCCGTGCCCGCGCGGCGACGGGGTCCATCGCGGCCGCCTCCTCCATCCGCGCGGCGACCCGCACGGCCCGCAGCACCGTGGACGCCCGCTTGTCGTCGACCCCGGCCCGATGCCACTCCCAGGACGGGATCAGCGCCCACGTCCGAGCCGACGGCATCACCCACATCCCCCCGGACACCGACCCCGGCACCGGCCCCGGCGCCGGCTCCCCGAACTTCCGCACCAGCGTCCGCCACGCCTGGTACGCCTCGACCGTCGTGACCTTCTGCTCCAGGATCGACGGGATCAACGACTCCAGCACCAGCCCGGTCCGCCCCAGTCGCAGCCCCGGCCGCCGGTGCGCCGTCACCGCCAGCAGCCGGTGCCGCGGCACGAACGCGGACGGATCGTCGTCGGCGCCGAGCAACCGCGGCAGCCACTCCAGCAGCCACTCCGCCCCCGGCCCCCACGCCTCGCCCCGCACCTCGCCACCGCGGGCGGCGACCCGCAGCGTCCCGGGCCCGAGCGGCGTGAGGCTGGCCCGCCACACCGACCCGTCCGGCAGCGCCCGGAACGTGGGGTCGCCGGGCCCCCGCCGCAGCGGCCCCAGCACCAGTCCCAGGTCGAGCGGCCCGTCCGGCACCCAGGTGCGGACCTTCCCGGGCACGGCGGCCCGGCGCGGCCGCGGCACGCCCGGGAGCGCCGCCGGGCGCGTGGGCCGCGGTGCGAAACGTCCTGCCACGAGAGAAGCCCCTGGGACGGTAGGGAGAGAAGAGGTCTCTACGAGGGTAGAGCCTCGCCGGCACCCGTCACCCGACCCCCGTCACCGCGGCCCGGCGCCCCTCACCGCACCTCGATGAAGCCCTCCGCGTCCCGCTCGGGCCGTGGCCGGGGCTCCTCGGCCGGATGCCCGACCGCGACCGCTCCCATCGGGTCCCACCCGGCCGGCAGCCCCAGCACCTCCCGGACCACGTCCCGGCAGAACATCGTCGAGGACACCCACGCCGACCCCAGCCGCTCCCCGGCCAGCGCGACGAGCAGGTTCTGCACGCCCGCCCCGGCGGCGACCACGAACATCTCCCGCTCGGCCCCGTCCCGCCGGGCGTCGCCGTAGGTGTGCGAGCCGTCCATGACCAGGCAGGGCACCACGAGATACGGCGCCTCGCGCAGTACGTCCCCGCGCCGGACCCGCTTGGCGATAACCTCCTCGGACCTGCCGTCCCGCCGCAGATCGGCGATCCACGCGTCCCGCATCGCGTCCAGCAACCGGGTGCGCGCCTCGGGCGACTCCAGCAGTACGAACCGCCACGGCGTGGTGTGGTGCGGGGCCGGCGCCGTGACCGCCGCGGCCACCGCCCGGCGGACCGCGCCCGGGTCGACCGGCTCGTCCGTGAACGCCCGTACGGTACGCCGCTGGGTCACCGCCTGCCGTACCGCTTCGGAGGTGCCGAGGCGGAACATGTCGTCGCGGGCGCCGCGCACCAGGGACCGGGCACCCTCGCCGTCGTCCTCGGCGACCACGTGCGGCAGTCCGCGCACCACGGCGACCGGCAGCCCGGCGGCCTTGCCCTTGACCAGGTCGCCCGCGGCGGCCAGCTCGTCCGCGGTGGCGACGACGGTGGCGCTGAGCGGATTGCCGTACGCGTCCGTGCCGCCGCGCAGGTCGTCCAGGACACGGACGCCGGCCGCGCCGATCGCCACGTCGGTGAGGCCGGAGCGCCAGGGCCGGCCGGAGGTGTCGGTGACGACCACGCCGACCCGGACGCCGAGCACGTCGCGCAGCCCGTCCCGGATGCCCCGCGCGGAGGCGTCCGGGTCCTCGGGCAGGAGCAGGACCGTACCGGCGGGCGTGTTGGAGGCGTCGACGCCCGCCGCGGCCATGACCAGGCCCTGGCGGTTCTCGACGATGCGGAGCGCACCGCGCCGGGCGACCACCCGTACCGTCTCCGCGTCGATCGCGGCCTCCCGGTCGGCGGCCCGCACCACCCGGCCCTCGGCCTTGGACACGATCTTGGAGGTGACCAGGAGCACGTCCCCGTCGGCCAGCCCCGGCTCGGCGGCGGCGATCAGCTTGGCGAGGTCGTCGCCGTGCTGCACCTCCGGCAGTCCGGGCACGGCCCAAACGCGGTATCCGTCCCCGCTCACGCGCTCCGCACCTCCTCGGCCAGCGCCAGCGCCTCCCTGGCCATCCGCGCGGCGGCGTCGACGTCGGTCATCATCAGGGGGACGGCCTTGCAGAGGATGCCGGCCGCCTTCACGCGCGTGACGGAGTCCGCGTCGACGGTGTCGACCAGCCAGCCGTCGAGCAGCCCCGAGCCGTAGTGCTCGGCGACCGCCGCCGCGGTGGACTCCACGCCGACCGCGGCGAGCACCTTGTCGGCCATCCCGCGCACCGGCGCGTCCCCGACGATGGGGGAGAGGCCGACCACCGGCACCCCGGCGTCGGCGATCGCCTCGCGGATGCCGGGCACGGCCAGGATGGTGCCGACCGAGACGACCGGGTTGGACGGCGGGAACAGGATGACGTCCGCCTCGGCGATGGCCTCCAGGACGCCGGGCGCCGGCTTGGCCTGCTCGGCGCCGACCGGCACGACGGCCTGGGCGGGCACCGAGGCGCGCAGCCGCACCCAGTACTCCTGGAAATGGATCGCCTTGCGCTCGCCGTCGATCTCCACGGCCACGTGCGTCTCCACGCGGTCGTCGGTCATCGGGACGAGCCGGACCCCGGGCTGCCAGCGGTCGCAGAGCGCCTCGGTCACCGCGCTGAGCGGATAACCGGCCGCGATCATCTGCGTCCGCACGATGTGGGTGGCGAAGTCCCGGTCGCCGAGCCCGAACCACTCGGGTCCGACGCCGTACGCCGCGAGTTCCTCCTTGAGGTGGAAGGTCTCGTCGGTCCGTCCCCAGCCCTGCTCCTCGTTGATGCCGCCGCCGAGGGTGTACATCACCGTGTCGAGGTCCGGGCAGACCTTCAGCCCGAAGAGGTGGATGTCGTCCCCGGTGTTGCCGATGACCGTGATCTCCGCGTCCGGCGCGGCCTGCTTCAGACCGCGCAGGAACCGGGCACCGCCGATGCCGCCTGCCAGAACCACAATGCGCATGGCCCCAGTCTTGCAGGCGGGTCCGACAGTGCGTCAGCCAGTCGTCGGTGCGTCAACCGGTCGTCGGTGCGCCGGCCCGTCGTCGGTGCGTCAGCCGGTCGTCACGGCCGTGCACCGGGCGGCGGTGTGCATCGGCATCTCGGTCAGGCCCGGGTAGTACACGTGCAGGCTGACCGCCGGCTCCAGCGTGTCGTTGATCACCTCGTGCACGTAGCCCGGGGCGAACACCCGCTGGGAACCGGGCCCCCACGCGTGCGTGCCGCGTGCGGTGCGCTCGGTCAGGGTGCCGTCCAGGACGGTCAGCACCCCGGAGGACGGGCCGTGGTCGTGGCGTCCGCTGCCCTGGCCGGGCACCCAGGACAGCAGCCACACCTCGTAGCCGGGCCCGGTGCGCAGCTTGTGGTACCAGCGGGAGACGGCGTCGTAGCGGACGAGGGGCTCCCAGCGCGTCCGGTCGGCGGCGATGGAGCGGGCCAGCCCGGCGAACTCGGCGACGGTGGCCGGGTGCTCGCGCGGGGGCTGGAGGAGGTGGGGGACTTCGAGGATGTCGCCGGCGATCTGCAGGTCGCTGTCGCTGTTCATGGGGTGCGGTGGTTCCTCGGCGGAAGAGTGCGGGAGGACGGCGGCGCCCTGGTGGGGCGGGAGGAAGGAGCGGCCGGGTCGGGTGGACCCGGGAGGCGGCCGGAGCGGGCGTGGCTCAACAGCCGGAACAGCGACAGCTACAGCGAGCGCGGGCAGCACCGTGGGACCCGGCGGTGCGGGTCGAGGTGAGTGCCGAGTTCGCGAGCATGCCCACTAGGACAGCGGTTCACACCTGCACTGTCAACTCGACGCCCGAAATGTGGGACATGCTTCACCTCTTCCGGTTCACCTCAAAGGTGAAAGGTTTGCTCAGTGGGGTTCGGGGACACATGCGGCACAAGCCGGGTGCACAAACGTCGTTGCGATCCCGTGATCCGAATGTGATCAGGGCCGCTTCGGCGAGTGTGCCGGAACGAGATCGAACCTCGCGGCGTCCTTCCGTGTGCAGCCTCGTGCGCGGCGGGGACTCCGCGCGGGCCTCTTCGGTGTGTCAACGTTTAGGACGATTTGAACACTTTCCGCTTGGGGTTGGTTCCGCAGGGTGAATGAGGGGGCCAATAGCAGATCTCGGCTTGACTCGCCCGGAGCCGCACACTTGTAATTTCACTCGTGTCGTTCAGCCGGAATCGGTAACGGCCGCATCACGGGGACGCGAGACAGACGAGGGGCGCACATGACCGAGACGGTGCAGCAACTGCTGGTCGACGACGCGGACGAGGAGCTCGGCTGGCAGGAGCGCGCACTGTGCGCCCAGACCGACCCCGAGTCCTTCTTCCCCGAGAAGGGCGGCTCCACCCGGGAGGCCAAGAAGGTCTGCCTCGCCTGCGAGGTCCGCTCCGAGTGCCTCGAGTACGCCCTCGCCAACGACGAGCGCTTCGGCATCTGGGGCGGCCTGTCCGAGCGGGAGCGCCGCCGCCTGAAGAAGGCCGCCGTCTGACGGGGCGCCGGCTTCCCCCCGTACGACGGCCGCATCCGCGCGTACATACGGGCAAGGGGTCACGAACGGCCCGGCGCAGGTGGGTTGTCCACAGGCGGCGGGCCGCATCTGTGCCCAGCCGATAGTGTGGTCGCTCGTCCGAGACGCCCCGCCGCCCTCACCGGCACCGGCGTCCACCGCAGTCCACCGAACCGGGGCCCGTACCTCGATGTCCGTGCACAGCCACCCGGCAGCCCATCACGACAGCGCTGCCGCACCAGAGTTCCCGCGTCATGTGGTGACCGCGGTCCTCGTCTCCCACGACGGCGCCCGCTGGCTCCCCGAAGCGCTCGCCGGACTGCTCGGCCAGGAACGCCCCGTGCAGTACGCCGTCGCCGCCGACACCGGCAGCGCCGACGACTCCGCCCGACTGGTCACCGAGGCCCTCGGCGACGACCGGGTGCTGCACCTCGCCCGGCGCACCGGCTTCGGCCAGGCCGTCGAGGAGGCCGCCCGCACCGCGCCCGTCCTCACCCCCGACGACCTGCCGTACCTGAGGCGGCCCAGCGGCTGGGACCCCGTCACGCGCACCTGGCGCGACGACGCCTACGACCTGCCCGAGCTGCCGCACGGCGAACCCGTGCAGTGGCTGTGGCTGCTGCACGACGACTGCGCCCCCGAGCCCGACGCCCTCGCCCAGTTGCTGCGCGTCGTCGACACCGAGTACGGACTCGGCCGCGAGGACGTCGCCGTCGTCGGCCCCAAGCTCCGCGGCTGGTACGACCGCCGGCAACTGCTGGAGGTCGGCGTCTCCATCGCCCACTCCGGCCGCCGCTGGACCGGCCTGGACCGCCGCGAACAGGACCAGGGCCAGCACGACCACGTCCGCTCCGTGCTGGCGGTGTCCACCGCCGGCATGCTCGTCCGCCGCGACGTCTTCGAGCGGCTCGGCGGCTTCGACCGCCGACTGCCCCTGATGCGCGACGACATCGACCTGTGCTGGCGCGCCCACGCGGCCGGACACCGCGTCCTGGTCGCCCCCGAGGCCGTCCTCCGGCACGCCGAGGCCGCCTCGCGCGAGCGCCGCGCCGTCGACTGCGCCGGCCGCACCACCGCCTCCCCGCACCGCGTCGACAAGGCCGGCGCCGTCCATACCCTCCTGGCCAACACCCGCACCGCCGCGCTGCCCTGGGTGCTGTTCCGCATCCTGCTCGGCACCGTGCTGCGCACCCTCGCCTACCTCGTCGGCAAGGTCCCCGGACAGGCCGTCGACGAGATCCGCGGCCTGCTCGGCGTGGTGCTGCGCCCCGAGAAGATCCTCGCCGCACGGCGCGTCAGAGGCCGCCCGGAGATCGACAAGGGCGAACTGCGCGCCCTGTTCCCACCGCCCGGCGCCACCCTGCGCGCCACCGTCGAGCAGGCCGCGGGCAGCCTGCTGGGCAGCTCCGACGCCGAGACCGCCTCGGGCGCCGGCCGGCACGGCGGCGCCGTGGAGTCCGGTCCCGGCGGCGACGACGCCGAGTTCCTGGAGATCGAGCAGTTCGCCCGCCTCAAGCGCATCGCCCGCAAGCCCGGCCCGGTGCTCTTCCTGGTGCTGCTGCTGGTCTCGCTGACCGCCTGCCGCGCCCTGTTCGGCCCCGGCGCCCTGGCCGGCGGCGCGCTGCTGCCCGCCCCGGACGGCGCCGGGGCGCTGTGGTCGCGGTACACGGACACCTGGCACGCGGTCGGCGCCGGCGGCACCGGCTCCGCCCCGCCCTACCTGGCGATCCTCGCCGTGCTCGCCTCCGTGCTGCTCGGCTCGTCCGGCCTCGCCGTCACCGTCCTGCTGGTCGGCTCCGTACCGCTGGCCGGCCTCACCGCGTACTTCGCCTCCCGCCCGCTCGTCCCGTCCCGGCTGCTGCGCGCCTGGGCGGCCGTCGCCTACGCCTTCCTGCCCGCCGCGACCGGCGCCCTGGCCGGCGGCCGGATCGGCACCGCCGTCCTCGCCGTCCTGCTGCCGCTGCTCGCCCGCGCGGGCGCCGCCGCGGCCGGCCTGACCCACCCGTCCGGTGCCCGCGGCAGTTGGCGGGCCACCTGGGCGTACGCCCTGCTGCTGACCGTCGCCACCGCCTTCACGCCGGTGGTCTGGCCGCTCGCCCTGCTCCTCGGCCTCGGCGTGCTGGCCGTGCGCCGCGGGGACCTGGCCGCCTACGGCCTGCGTTTCCTGGCCCAGCTCGGCACTCCGATGCTGCTGCTCGCCCCCTGGTCGCTGACGCTGCTGCCGTCCGGCTTCTTCCAGGAGGCCGGCCTGGACTACGGCGCCTCCGCCGCCTCCCCCCTGGACCTGCTCGGCGCCAGCCCCGGCGGCCCCGGCGCGGCCGGCGGACTGCTGCTCATCGGCCTCGTCCTGGCCGCGCTCGCCGCCCTGCTGCGCTCGGAACGCCACCTGGCGATCCGGACGGCCTGGACGGTCGCCCTGCTGGGCCTCGTCTTCGCCGTCCTGTCCAACCGCTCCGCCTGGGCCGGCCCCGCCACCCTCGTCTACGGCATCGCCCTGCTGGCCGCCGCCGCGCTCGGCGCCGACGGGGCACGCGCGCGCGTGGCCGAACAGAGCTTCGGCTGGCGCCAGCCGGTCGCCGCGCTGATCGCCCTCGCCGCCGCCGTCGGGCCGCTGGTGGCCGCCGTGAGCTGGATGATCGGCGGCGCCGACGGCCCGCTGGAGCGGCGCGACCCGGTGCAGGTGCCCGCCTTCGTCGCCGAGGAGAGCGGCGGCCGTGACCAGGCCCGCACCCTCGTCCTCGCCGGCGACTCCGCCGCCCACGTCCGCTACCTGCTGGTCCGCGGCTCCGGCGGCCGCCTCGGCGACGCGGAGACGGCCGCCGCCGACGGCGCCGACGGCAAGCTGGACAAGGTCGTCGCCAACCTCGTCGCCGGGTCCGGCGCCGACCAGGCCGACCAGCTCGGCGCCTTCGCCGTGCGCTACGTCCTGGTGCACCGGGGCGCCCCCCGGGAGATCACCCGGGTCCTGGACGCCACGCCCGGACTGAGCCGCCTCAGCCAGCAGGACGGCAGCGGCCTGTGGCGGGTCGACCAGGAGGTCGCCCGCGCGAGCGTCGTCGCCGGGTCCGGCGCGCCCCGGCCGGTCGCCGCCGGGCCCGTCGAGATCCACACCACCGTCCCGTCCGGACCCGACGGCCGGGTGCTGCGCCTCGCCGACACCGCCGACCCGGGCTGGACCGCCACCCTGGACGGCGAGCCGCTCACCCGCACCACGGTGGACGGCTGGGCCCAGGGCTTCGAACTGCCCGCCGCCGGCGGGCGGCTCGACGTCACCTACGACGAGCCGTTCACCCGCACCGCCTGGCTGTGGGCCCAGGGCCTGCTCGCCGTCGTCCTCGTCGTCCTGGCGCTGCCCGGCCGCCGCCGCGACGTCGACGACGACCTTCCCGAGGAGCCCGCCGTCCCGGCGGAGCCCGTCGCCGGGGAGGGCCGCCGGGCCCGCCGGCTGCGCGCCCAGGCCGAGGCCGAGGCGGAAGTCCCGGACTCCGGCGAGGAGTCGCGGCCCCCGGCGCCCGAGCAGATCCCGATGCCCGGGGAGACCCCGGTCGCCCTCCCGGGCCAGCAGTCCTACGACGACTGGGCCCCGGCCGAGCGTCAGCAGGACGCCTACGACGCCTACGGCGACCCGCGGCAGTACGCGACGCCGGGCGGCTACGAAGGCGGGCCGTACCCGGACGACCCGTACCAGGGCGGCCAGTACGACCCGTACGCCTACGACGGCCAGGGCCACACCGGCGCCCAGGCGTACGGCCAGGGCTACGGCCAGGCGTACGGCCAGGGCTATGACCAGGCGTACGGCCAGGGGGCGTACGACGCCCCGTACGACCCGGACCACCCCCACGGCACCGGCAGCGAGCGTCCCGACGGGAGCCAGCAGTGAACCGCACCACCCTGTCCCTCTTCGCCGGCGTGGCCGCGCTCGCCGCCGTCACCGGGTTCGCGGTGGTGTCCTCACCGGACGCCACCGGCGCCGGCACCGGCGGACGTGCCGCCGAGCTGCCCGTGGAGCGCACCAGCCTGCTCTGCCCGGCGCCGAGCACCTCCGACCTCGCCGAGACCGAGTACACCTCGTTCACGCCCGTCACCAAGGGCGCCGTAAGCGGCGGGCAGGCACGGCTCGTCCCGGCCGGGCAGCAGACCGCGAAGAAGGCCGGCAAGCCGGTGGTGGAGCCCGAGGCGCCCGGCAGGCCCGCCACCGGCGACAGCTCCGGCGGGGACGCGCCCGCGCTGGCCGGCACGGCGGAGGGCGCCTTCGCACCGGGCTGGACCGTGCAGGAGACCACCGAGGTCGCCGCCGGCACCGGACGCGGACTGGCGGGCGTCACCTGCACGGCACCCGACACGGAGTTCTGGTTCCCCGGCGCCAGCACGGCCGCCGACCGCACCGACTACGTGCACCTGACCAACCCCGACGACTCCGCCGCCGTGGTCGACGTCGAGCTGTACGGCAAGGACGGCGCCTGGAAGTCGACGGCGGGGGAGGGCGTCACCGTCAAGCCGCACACCAGCGAGGCCCTCCTGCTGTCCACCCTCGGCGACACCGAGGAGGACGACCTCACCGTCCACGTCACCGTGCGCAGCGGCCGGGTCGGCGCCGCCGTACAGGCCCTGGACGACAAGATCGGCGGCGACTGGCTCGCCGCGTCCGCCGACCCGGCGGACGGCCTGGTCCTGCCGGGCATCCCCGAGGACGCCCTGGCCGTACGGCTGGTGCTGTTCACGCCCGGTGACACGGACGCCGACCTGAAGGTGCGGCTCACCTCGCCGACCGGGACGATCACCCCCGCCGGGCACGAGACGGTGCACGTGAAGGCGGGCATGACCACGGCCGTCGACCTCGCCGACATCACCCGGGGCGCCGCCGGTTCGCTGCTGCTGACCCCGACCGGCCGGTCCGTGCCGGTCGTCGCCGCGCTCCGCGTGGTGCGCGGCAAGGACACCGACCAGGAGATGGCGTTCATCCCCGCCACCGCCCCGGTCGGCACGCGTGCGACGGCGGCCGGCAACCGGACCGCCAAGGACACCACCCTGTCCCTGACCGCCCCCCAGGGCGCCGCCCAGGTCAAGGTCACCGCGTCGGCGGGCAGCGAGGGCGGCGCCGCGGCCTCGAAGACGTACACCGTCAAGGCGGGCACCACCCAGGCCGTCGAGGCCCCCGTCCCCGACGGCCTGAAGGGCACGTACGCGCTGACCGTCGAGCCGGTCTCCGGCGGCCCGGTCTACGCGGCCCGGACGCTGCGGGCGGCCAAGGACGGCGTCCCGGCGTTCACCGTGCAGACCCTGCCCGACGACCGGGGCACGGTGGCGGTGCCGAAGGCGGAGGAGGACCTGTCGGTCCTCCAGGAGTGAGGCGCCGGTTCAGTCCTCGCCGTAGCGCGGGTCGACGGTCTCCGGCGTCAGCCCCAGCAGGTCGGCGACCTGCTCGACCACGACCTCGTGCACCAGGGCGGCCCGTTCGTCGCGCCCCTTGGTGCGGATCTCGACCGGCCGCCGGTACACCACCACGCGCGCCCGGCGGCCGTCCCGCGAGGGCACCGTGCCGCCGAGCGGGACCGCCTCGTCGTCCCAGGGGTCGCCGGCGCCGTCCAGGCGGGGCACCTCCAGGACGAGGAAATCGATGTCGGCGAGCTGCGGCCACCGCCGCTCCAGTTGCTCCACGGAGTCCTGCACCAGGTCCGCGAAGACCTCGGCACGGCTGGCGGCGAGCGGTACCTGCGGGGGTGCGATCGGGCCGCGCATGCCCCGGCCGTGGCGGTCACGGCGGCGGGGGCCGGGGTCGGCGGCACGGGGCGTCACGGGCTTGTCCATCACTGCTGAAGGGTAGTCCCCGCCGGGACCGCGCGGCGGGCTCCGCCGCACAGAACGGGTGACACGGCCGCGAGCCCGGCCGGGTGTCGAAGGATGACCATTCCAGCCAAGGTTGGGCTCGATTCCGTATCTCTCCCGGACCGCCGGTCTCCAGACAAATGGTGGGGTTCATGCCGGATCATGACCGCTTCAGGGACCGCGCGGCACCCCGGAAACCGGTGTCCGCGCAGGTCAGCGAGGTGCGCCGAGAGGGGTCTGTGGGGTGTTTCACACCACGACACGGCGGAGTGACCTGGGGGAGAGTCGTCGCGGCCCGCTCAAGAGTGCGGTACCGTCCAACGTCGTGAGCCCTGTACGTCGCTGTTCGCGCACCGCTTGCGGCCGTCCCGCCGTAGCGACGCTGACGTACGTCTACGCCGACTCGACCGCGGTCCTCGGCCCGCTCGCCACCTACGCCGAACCCCACTGCTACGACCTGTGCGCCGAGCACTCCGAGCGCCTCACCGCCCCGCGCGGCTGGGAGGTCGTCCGGCTCCTCGACGGCTCCGCCCCGGCCCGCCCCAGCGGCGACGACCTGGAAGCGCTGGCCAACGCGGTGCGCGAGGCGGCCCGGCCCCAGGAACGCGCCGCCGAGGCGGGCGGCGGGGCACGGTCCGCCGACCCGATGGAGGTCGCGCGCCGCGGCCATCTGCGGGTCCTGCGGTCGCCCGACAACTGACGTCCGCCGGAGCGGGGTTCTTCCGCCGGTACGTCCATGAGCGCGGGGGCCGCCGGGAGCGGCCTGCCGCGCCAGGTGCCGCCCCGGAGCGCCGGTCCGCCGCTGGCGACGCGCCTCGTCGTGGTCGGCCGGTCCTCGCCGTCCTCGTCGGTCCTCGACCCGATGCGGCCTTGACCACCGGGTTGTCAGCGGGTCCGGGTAGTTTGTGGGCACCGACAGGACTTTGAGGAAGGTTGGCCCGTGGCTGCTGATCTGTCGCAGATCGTCAAGGCGTACGACGTACGCGGAGTGGTCCCGGACCAGTGGGACGAGCCGCTCGCCGAGCTGTTCGGCGCGGCCTTCGTCCGGATGACCGGCGCGAGCGCCATCGTCACCGGGCACGACATGCGCCCCTCGTCCCCCGGACTCTCCGGCGCCTTCGCACGCGGGGCGGCGGCCCTGGGCGCCGACGTGACCGAGATCGGCCTGTGCTCCACCGACCAGCTCTACTACGCCTCGGGCGCGCTGGACCTGCCGGGCGCCATGTTCACCGCCTCGCACAACCCGGCCCGGTACAACGGCATCAAGCTGTGCCGCGCGGGCGCCGCCCCGGTCGGCCAGGACACCGGCCTCACCGAGATCCGCGAGCTGGTGGAGGGCTGGAGCCGCACCGGCGCCCCCGCGCCGGCCGCACGCGCGGGCACCGTCACCCGCCGCGACACCCTCGCCGACTACGCGGCCCACCTGCGCGGCCTGGTCGACCTCACGGCCATCCGCCCGCTGCGGGTCGTCGTCGACGCGGGCAACGGCATGGGCGGCCACACCGTCCCCTCCGTCCTCGCGGACCTCCCCCTGGACCTGGTGCCGATGTACTTCGAACTGGACGGCACCTTCCCCAACCACGAGGCCAACCCCCTGGACCCGGCCAACCTCGTCGACCTCCAGAAGCGCGTCCGCGAGGAGGACGCCGACCTCGGCCTCGCCTTCGACGGCGACGCCGACCGCTGCTTCGTCGTCGACGAGAACGGCGACCCGGTGCCCCCGTCGGCGATCACCGCCCTGGTCGCCGCCCGCGAACTGGCCCGGCACGGCGGCAAGGGCACCGTCATCCACAACCTGATCACCTCCTGGTCCGTCCCCGAGGTCGTCCGCGAGCACGGCGGCACCCCGGTCCGCACCCGCGTGGGCCACTCCTTCATCAAGGCCGAGATGGCCCGCACCGGCGCGATCTTCGGCGGCGAGCACTCTGCCCACTACTACTTCCGCGACTTCTGGAACGCCGACACGGGCATGCTCGCCGCCCTGCACGTCCTCGCCGCCCTCGGCGGCCAGGAGCGCCCCCTGTCCGCGCTGGTCGCCGAGTACGACCGCTACGCCGGCTCCGGCGAGATCAACTCCACGGTCGACGACCAGACCGCCCGCCTCGCCGCGATCAGGGCCGCCTACGAGGGCCGCGACGGCATCACCCTCGACGACCTCGACGGTCTCACCGTGACCGCCGCCGACTGGTGGTTCAACGTCCGCCCGTCCAACACCGAACCGCTGCTCCGCCTGAACACGGAGGCCCGCGACGAGGCGACGATGACCCGGGTACGGGACGAGGCGCTGGCGATCATCCGGGGGTGAGCGGGGCTCCCTGATCCGTGGCGTGAGCGGTCGGCGGGCTAGGGTCTTCCGGTCCGTGGCGTGGTCGTCGGTGGGTCAGGGTCTTCCGGTCCGTCGAGTGGGTCGTCGGCGGGTCAGGGTTTTCCGGTCCGCGGTGTGGTCGTCGGCGGGCTGGGACCATCCGGTCCGTCGCGTGGGTCGTTGGCGGGTCAGGGCCTCCCGGTCCGTGGCGTGGTCGTCGGCGGGCTGGGACCATCCGGTCCGTCGCGTGGGTCGTCGGCGGGCCAGGACCTTCCCGGCCGGTGGCGTGCCGCGGACTCCTCGGCCCACCGCGCGGGCGGTCGGCGGACCCCCGCCCTCCCGGCTCACCGCGCAAGCGATCCGCGGGCATGGCGCCGGACTTCGCGGGGCAGAGGCCCCGGAGAGGAACCACAGGAGACACCCGGACCCCCCGCCCCCCACCAGCGGTACCCTGACCAGCACATCCGCACAAGCCCCAGCACCCCGAAGGGACCCGCCATGCCGCTCGAAGCCGGCCTCCTGGAGATCCTCGCCTGCCCCGCCTGCCACTCACCCCTCCAGGAGCGGGAGGCCGAGCTGATCTGCACCGGCCAGGACTGCGGCCTCGCCTACCCGGTCCGCGACGACATCCCCGTCCTCCTCGTGGACGAGGCCCGCCGCCCGGAGTAGCCGCCCCGGCCCCGCACCCTGACGCCCCCGGCGATCGGAGACTGCCGCCATGCTCGACGAATCGCTGCTCGACAGCCCGGAGAGGCTGGCCGACGCCGACCACCGCGGTCTGCTCCGCGGCGCCGCGGAAGCCGGCGCCCGCGTACGCACCGCTGCCCGGCAGGCCGCCGAGGCAGGCGTCGCCGCCCTGAAACCGGACGGCCGCCCCCGCGCCGTTCTGATCGCCGGCCCCGGCGCCGCCGCCACCCACGCCGCCGACCTGCTCGGCACCCTCGCCGGCGCCGGCAGCCCCGTCGCCCGCCTCGCCCCCAGCGGCGTCGCCCCCGCCTCCGGCGCCCTGCGCTGGGAACTGCCCGGCTGGACCGGCTCCGTCGACCTGCTGCTCATCGCCACCCCCGACGGCACCGAACCCGGCCTCTCCCTGCTCGCCGAGACCGCCTACCGGCGCGGCTGCGCGGTCGTCGCCGTCGCCCCCGCCCGCTCCCCGCTGAGCGAGACGGTGAACGGCTCCGTCGGCCTGTTCCTCCCGATGGCGACCACCTCCTACGACCACCAGGAACCCCTCGCCGGCGCGGCCCCCGGCGTCCTGTGGGCCCTGCTCACCCCGCTGCTCGCCCTCCTGGACCGCACCGGCCTGCTCTCCGCGCCGCCGGACGCCCTGGAGAAGGTCGCCGACCGACTCGACCAGGTCGCCGAGCGCTGCGGCCCCGCCATCGCGACGTACAGCAACCCGGCCAAGACCCTCGCGGCCGAACTGGCCGACGCCCTCCCCCTCGTCTGGACCGAGGGCACCTCCGCGGGCCCCGCCGGCCGCCGCTTCGCCGCCGCGCTCGCCGAACTCTCCGGCACCCCCGCGGTCGTCGCCGAACTGCCCGAGGCGCTCGCCGCGCACAGCGCCCTGCTGGCCGGCCCGCTGGCCGCCGGCGCCGACCCCGACGACTTCTTCCGCGACCGCGTCGAGGAACCGCCCGCCCTGCACGCACGCGTGGTGCTGCTGCGCGACCGGCCGATCGGCGGCGTCTCCGCCGCCCCCGCCGCCCGCGACCTGGCCCTCAGCCACGACACGCCGATCAGCGAACTGGAACCCGGGTCGGGCGGCGAGCTGGAGACCCTCGCCGAACTGATCGCCATCACGGATTTCGCCGCCGTTTACCTGGCGCTCGCTTCCGGCGCCTGACCTCGTACCACGCGCACCGCAGTCGCGTAACGCACCGCAGAACCGGCAGAGAGAGCCCACGAGAAGCAATGGACCGCCTCGACAACACCGTCCGCCCCTACGCCTGGGGTTCCACCACCGCGATCCCCGAGCTGCTCGGCACCGAACCAACCGGCGAACCCCAGGCGGAGATGTGGATGGGCGCCCACCCCGGCGCCCCCTCCCGCACCCGCCGGGGCACCCTCGCCGAGGTCATCGACGCCGGCCCCGAACGCGAACTCGGCGCGGCCACGGTCGCCAGGTTCGGCCCCCGGCTGCCCTTCCTCCTCAAACTCCTCGCCGCCGGCGCCCCGCTCTCCCTCCAGGTCCACCCCGACCTGGACCAGGCCCGCCGCGGCTACGCCGACGAGGAGGCCCGCGGCATCCCCGCCGACGCCCCGCACCGCAACTACAAGGACGCCAACCACAAACCCGAACTGATCTGCGCCCTCACCGAGTTCGACGGCCTGTGCGGCTTCCGCGCCCCCGCCGAGGCGGCCGGCCTCCTGGACGCCCTCGGCGTCGCCTCCCTCAAGCCGTACGTCGACCTGCTGCACGCCCGGCCCGAGGACGCCGCCCTGCGCGAGGTGCTCACCGCGATCCTCACCGCCGACCCCGAGGAGATGTCCCGCACGGTCACCGAGGCCGCGGCCGCCTGCCGGCGCCTCGGCGGCGTCCACGCCCCGTACGCCGACATCGCCCACCACTACCCGGGCGACCCCGGCGTCCTCGCCGCGATGCTCCTCAACCACGTCCGGCTCCAGCCCGGCGAGGCCCTCTACCTCGGCGCCGGCATCCCGCACGCCTACCTCAGCGGCCTCGGCGTCGAGATCATGGCCAACTCCGACAACGTCCTGCGCTGCGGCCTGACCCCCAAGCACGTCGACGTCCCCGAACTCCTGCGGATCGTCCACTTCGAGGCCGCCGACCCCGGCGTCCTGCGCCCGGAGGCGTCCCCCGACGGCGAAGAGGTCTACGAGACCCCCAGCGACGAGTTCCGCCTCTCCCGGTACGTCCTCCCCGCCGGCACCGCCCCCCGCGACCTCACCCTCCCCACCCCGCAGATCCTCCTCTGCACGGCGGGCACCGTCCGCGCGAGCGCCGAGGAACTCACCCCGGGCGCCTCCGTCTTCGTACCGGCCGGTGAGAAAGCCGAAGTAACGGGAACCGGTACGGTCTTCCGGGCCACCGTCCGCGTCTGACGCGGACACGACGGACCGGCCCGCACACGTCGCGGGCCGGACTGCAACAATGGCCCACCGCAAAGGACGGGCAAAGCCGGTCACCGGCCGGTCCCGTCCCCGCGTACGCAGGCAGTCGACGGCGAAGGGACCACGCGACACATGAGCGCCTCAGGCGGTACCAAGGCGATCGTGGCGGCACTGGCCGCCAACCTGGCGATCGCGGCATCGAAATTCGTGGCGTTCCTCTTCAGCGGTTCGTCGTCGATGCTCGCCGAGTCCGTCCACTCGCTCGCCGACTCCGGCAACCAGGGCCTGCTGCTGCTCGGCGGCAAGCGCGCCCAGCGCGCCGCCACCCCCCAGCACCCCTTCGGCTACGGCCGCGAGCGCTACGTCTACGCCTTCCTCGTCTCCATCGTGCTCTTCTCCGTCGGCGGCATGTTCGCCCTGTACGAGGGCTACGAGAAGATCAAGCACCCGCACGAACTGGAGCACTGGTACTGGCCCGTCGGCGTCCTGGTCTTCGCGATCATCGCCGAGGGCTTCTCCTTCCGGACCGCCATCAAGGAGTCCAACGCCTCGCGCGGCAGCAAGTCCTGGACGCAGTTCATCCGCCACGCCAAGGCCCCCGAACTGCCCGTCGTCCTCCTGGAGGACTTCGGCGCCCTGATCGGCCTGGTCCTCGCCCTCGGCGGCGTCGGCCTCGCCCTGCTCACCGGCGACGGCGTCTGGGACGGCATCGGCACCCTCTGCATCGGCGTCCTGCTCATCCTGATCGCCCTGGTCCTGGCCGCCGAGACCAAGTCCCTGCTGCTGGGCGAGTCCGCCGGCACCGAGGCGGCCGAGAAGATCGAGGCGGCGCTCGTCGCCGGCGACACCGTCACCGGCGTCATCCACATGCGCACCCTCCACCTCGGCCCCGAGGAACTCCTCGTCGCCGCCAAGATCGCCGTCCGGCACGACGGCACGGCCACCGAGATCGCCTCCGCCATCGACGCCGCCGAGGCCCGCATCCGCGACGCCGTCCCGATCGCCCGCGTCATCTACCTGGAGCCCGACATCTACAGCGAGACCGAGGCCGCCAAGGGCCCCGACCGCGAGGCCACCCCCGGCGGCCCCGCCGTCCACTGACCCCGGCGCCCGCCCCTCACCGTTCGTGATCGGCCGGAAGTGTTCGGAGACCGACTGGGGTCGGCGGCGCCCACCGGTGTAGCTTGGGACGGAGCCAGACGTCGCTGCTGATGGCGGTCGGGCGGCCCCGACACGGGCCGGCCGAGGGAGAGAGGGCCTCCGACGGACTGCGCTGCGCGTACGCGGGCATGCCTGTGTCCTCCTTGGGCACCCCTGTGTCCGCCGCCGCGCAGGTCAGCCGTACCCACCCTCGACCCAACCCGAGGAGCAGCTCGTAATGACGACTGTCGACAACCGGCAGGACTTCAAGGTCGCCGACCTCTCCCTGGCCGAGTTCGGCCGCAAGGAGATCACCCTCGCCGAGCACGAGATGCCCGGCCTCATGGCGATCCGCAAGGAGTACGCCGAGGCCCAGCCGCTCGCCGGCGCCCGCGTCACCGGCTCCCTGCACATGACCGTGCAGACCGCCGTCCTCATCGAGACCCTGGTCGCCCTCGGCGCCCGGGTCCGCTGGGCCTCCTGCAACATCTTCTCCACCCAGGACCACGCCGCGGCCGCCATCGCCGTCGGCCCGAACGGCACCCCGGACAACCCCCAGGGCGTCCCCGTCTTCGCCTGGAAGGGCGAGACGCTCCAGGAGTACTGGTGGTGCACCGAGCAGGCCCTGACCTGGCCGGACAGCCCCACCGGCGGCCCGAACATGATCCTCGACGACGGCGGTGACGCCACCCTCCTCGTCCACAAGGGCGTCGAGTACGAGAAGGACGGCAAGGTCCCCTCGCCCGACACCGCCGAGTCCGACGAGCACCGCGTCATCCTCGAACTCCTCAACCGCACCATCACCGAGGGCTCGCAGAAGTGGACGCAGCTCGCGTCCGAGATCCGCGGCGTCACCGAGGAGACCACGACCGGCGTCCACCGCCTGTACGAGATGCAGCGCGACGGCACCCTCCTGTTCCCGGCGATCAACGTCAACGACGCCGTCACCAAGTCGAAGTTCGACAACAAGTACGGCTGCCGCCACTCCCTGATCGACGGCATCAACCGCGCCACCGACGTCCTCATCGGCGGCAAGACCGCGGTCGTCTGCGGCTACGGCGACGTGGGCAAGGGCTGCGCGGAGTCCCTGCGCGGACAGGGCGCCCGCGTCATCGTCACCGAGATCGACCCGATCTGCGCCCTTCAGGCCGCGATGGACGGCTACCAGGTCACCACCCTCGACGAGGTCGTCGAGACGGCCGACATCTTCATCACCACGACCGGCAACAAGGACATCATCATGGCCTCGGACATGGCCAGGATGAAGCACCAGGCCATCGTCGGGAACATCGGCCACTTCGACAACGAGATCGACATGGCCGGCCTGGCCAAGATCCCCGGCATCGTCAAGGACGAGGTCAAGCCGCAGGTCCACACCTGGACCTTCCCCGACGGCAAGAAGATCATCGTGCTGTCCGAGGGCCGCCTGCTGAACCTGGGCAACGCCACCGGTCACCCGTCGTTCGTGATGTCCAACTCCTTCGCGGACCAGACCCTGGCCCAGATCGAGCTGTTCACCAAGCCCGACGAGTACCCGGTCGGCGTCTATGTGCTGCCCAAGCACCTCGACGAGAGGGTCGCCCGTCTCCACCTCGACGCCCTCGGCGTCAAGCTGACGACGCTGCGCCCGGAGCAGGCCGAGTACATCGGCGTGAAGGTCGAGGGCCCGTTCAAGCCGGACCACTACCGCTACTGAGTCCGGCCCGCAGCTCGCCGGGACCGCGTCCGTGCACGGACGCGGTCCACGGTGGCAGGTCCTCCGAGGCAGGCCCCCGCACCCCCGTGCCGGGGGCCTGCCCCGTTGGTGGACCGGCAGCGCCGGACCAGCCCGTCACGACCCAGGACCCCCATGCCCCGCGGCCGCTATTCGCTCCACGATCCGCACGATCACACCCCCCTCGCCGAAGAACACTTCCAGTGCGCCCCCGGCCCCTCCGGCTGGCGCTACGTCTCCCGCCGGGTCACGCCCACCGGGGACCACAGCGGCTCCGTCGACCTCGCCCTCGACGAACTCGGCCGCCCCATCCGCCTCGAACTCCACGCCGGCGACTGGCAGGTACGCGGCGCCGCCCTCGACGGCGTCACCTGGGTCCGCACCGACCCCACCGGGGCCCACGCCACCGAAGGCAATGTGCGCGCCCACGCCTTCACCGGCACCTCCCCGGCCTTCCTCGTCGCCACCGCCCGTCTCCTGCGCCTCACCCCCTCCGGATCAGCGACCCGCGTACGCCTCGTCGCCCTCACGGACCCGGTCCTCGCCCCCCGCACCGTGGACCAGTCCTGGGCCTTGCTGAAAAGAGAAGCACACCCCACTGACAACGGCCCCCTCACCGTGGAGGAGTACCAGGTCACGGCCCTGGACACGGGCGAACAGCACGCCGTGCACATCACCGGGGACGTGGTCCTCGCGGCCCCCGGCGTCGAACTCGAAGACCTCGACTCACCCCCGTCCGCGTTCCCCTGACGACCGCCCCCGGCCACGGCCCGCCGCCTCACGCCGGCGGCACGAATCCCGTACCGGACGGACGCTCGGCCGGTGCGTCCCGCGGCGCCGAGGGCTGCGGCGAGGACACCGGCGGTGTGAAGGCGGGCGGCGACGGAGGCGGCGGCGCTCCCGGCCCCGCCCCCGCCGGGGCGGGCGGCGGC
This sequence comes from Streptomyces sp. NPDC000134, assembly GCF_042899225.1. Classification (NCBI taxonomy): domain Bacteria; kingdom Bacillati; phylum Actinomycetota; class Actinomycetes; order Kitasatosporales; family Streptomycetaceae; genus Streptomyces; species Streptomyces sp. NPDC000134. The sequence goes on along the minus strand of NZ_JBIAZN010000002.1, from coordinate 2,506 downwards.
GCCACCGGCGCCACCGGCGACCACGAAGCGGGCGCCGCGTACCCGCCGCCCGGCAACCGGGCCGCGGGCGGCTCACCGCCCGCGAAAGCCCGCCGGGCCTCCCGCGCCTGCCGCTCCTGCACCACCGCCGCCAGATACATCGCCGGCGGCACACCCGGCGGCACCGGCGCCCCCGTCCGAGCCGCCAGATCACCGGCGAGCCGCTCCGCCATGCCCCAGTTGACCTGCGGGTCCAACTGCCCCATCCGCGTCAGGTACTGCCGGACGGCAAGCCACAGGCCATCCGGAACGCCCGACAGGTCCAGCCCCGCGAACCGCCCCGCCAGCCACGGCGGAGGCGGCGGCACGTACCCACCGGGCGCCACGGGCACCCGCTCCCGCACCACCAGCGTCCCCGCGAACACATCGCCGATCCGCCGCCCCCGCGCCGACACCAGCGACGCGATACAGGCGACCACGCCGAACGTCAGCAGGATCTCGATCACCCCGATGAGACCCCGCACCAGCGCGTGCCGGAAGCGGATCGGCCCGCCGTCGTCCCGGACGACCCGCAGCCCGCACGCCATCTTGCCGAGCGACCGCCCATGGCTCAGCGTCTCGACCCCGATCGGCCCGCCCACCAGCAGCAGGACGAACGCGGCGATGGACAGCGCCGTCTGCGCCGCCTCGTCCAGCGACGCGGTGGCGGCGACCAGCCCGATGGTCACCGCCACATAGACGGCGAAGGCCACCGCCAGGTCCAGCAGCACGGCCAGCGCCCTGCTGGGCAGTCTCGCGGGGCGCAGCTCCAGCGCCACCGCCTCGCCCGTCACCAGCTCACTCACGCCTGCCGTCCCTTCCCCTGACCTGCCCCCGACACGGCCAGTCTGCCAAGCTGAGGACGCATCGCGCCGCAGTGCGACAAGCTGATCCACGACGAGCCGCCGACGACAGTTGAGGAGCAGGCACACCGATGGACCTCGACGTCTTCGTCTCCGCCCACCGCGCGGAATGGGACCGCCTCGACGCCCTGCTCCGGCGCCAGCGCCACCTCACCGGCGCCGAGACCGACGAACTCGTCACCCTCTACCAGCGCACGGCCACCCATCTCTCCCTGATCCAGTCCAGCGCCCCCGACCCCCAGTTGACCGGCCGCCTCAGCCAACTGGTGGCACGCGCTCGTGGCGCGGTGACGGGCACCCGGCGCGCCACATGGCGGGACGTCACGCGCTTCCTCGCCCACGGCTTTCCCGCCGCCGTCTACAAGGCACGCCACTGGTGGGTCCCCACCGCACTCCTGTCCGCGGCGGTCGCCGCCCTCCTGGGCTGGTGGATCGGCACCCACCCGGAGGTGCAGTCCACCATCGCGGCCCCCGCCGAACTGCGCGAACTGACCCGTCCGGGCGGCCAGTACGAGTCCTACTACTCCACCCACCCCGCGGCCTCCTTCGCCGCCCAGGTCTGGACGAACAACGCCTGGGCCGCCGCCCTCTGCCTCATCCTGGGCGTCTTCCTGGGCCTGCCGGTCATCTGGGTCCTCTTCCAGAACATGCTCAACCTGGGCGTCGGCTTCGGTCTGATGTCCTCCGCCGGCCGCCTGGACACCTTCCTCGGCCTGGTCCTCCCGCACGGTCTGCTCGAACTGACCGCCGTCTTCGTCGCCGCCGGCACGGGCCTGCGCCTCGGCTGGACCCTCGTCGACCCCGGCCCGCGCACCCGCCGTACGGCACTGGCCGAGGAGGGCCGCGCGGCCATCGGCATGGCCATCGGCCTCGCCCTGGTCCTCTTCGTCTCCGGCGCCATCGAAGGCTTCGTGACCCCCTCCGGCCTGCCCACCTGGGCCCGCATCACCATCGGCGTCCTCGCCGAACTGGCCTTCCTCGTCTACGTCTACGTCCTGGGCGGACGCGCCGCCCGCGCGGGAGAGACCGGCGACGTCGAGGCCGCCGAACGCAGCGCCACCGTGCCGACCGCCGCCTGATGTGCATCCACACCCCGTCAACTGCTAATCTCCTCTTCGCCCCGCAAGAGCCGTTGACACGGATGGCGCGGGGAGGTAGATTCGAACAGTTGCCTGGAGATGGGCTCGGCCCCGCAGGTACGGTGAGTATCTAGCTGCTTCTCGATTCCTGAGAATACGAAGAAGCCCCCGATGAATCGGAAACACGACGCCGGTCAGACCGGCCGAGAACCTCTGATAAAGTCGGAACCGCCGGAAAGGGAAACGCGGAAGCGGGAACCTGGAAAGCACCGAGGAAATCGGATCGGAAAAGGATCTGATAGAGTCGGAAACGCAAGACCGAAGGGAAGCGCCCGGAGGAAAGCCTGAGAGAGTCTCTCGGGTGAGTACAAAGGAAGCGTCCGTTCCTTGAGAACTCAACAGCGTGCCAAAAGTCAACGCCAGATATGTTGATACCCCGACCTGATCGGTTCCGATCGGGTTGAGGTTCCTTTGAAGAAAAATACAGCGAGGACGCTGTGAACGGCCGGGCTTATTCCGCCTGGCTGTTCCGCTCCCGTGAGAAGC